>NZ_JBQEQC010000006.1:0-344534 GCF_052044195.1 Variovorax sp. 22077 | reverse complement strand
CGTGGTGTCTTCGCACAAACCACCCACGCTCCGGGTGGGCCGGGGCGGCGAGCACGCCGCCCGCTACACCCTGCCCGACCGCCTGCCGCCCCTGCCGCAGGCCGCGCCCGAACTCGGCGACGTGCAGGCGCTGGCCCTGCGCGACCGGCTCGACGTGCGTTCGGCGCAGGCGCAGAACACCGCCGTGGCCGGCTCGCTGGGCCTCACCCGCGCCACCAGCGTCGTCAACGCCATGGAGCTGGGCCTGGTGCGCAACACCACCTTCGAGAACGACGCCGACCGCACGAAGAAGACCCAGCGCGGCTTCGAGCTCGACCTGCCGATTCCCATCTTCGACTGGGGCCAGTCGCGCAACGGCCGTGCCGAGGCGCTGTACCTGCAGTCGGCCGCGCGCGTGCGCGACGTGAGCGTGCTCGCCGCGAGCGAGGCGCGCGAAGCCTGGCAGGGCTGGAACACGGCCTATGCGCTGGCGCGCCGCTACCGCGACGAGGTGCTGCCGCTGCGCAGGAAGGTCAACGAGGAGATGGTCCTTCGCTACAACGGCATGCTCGCCAGCGTGTGGGAACTGCTGGCCGAGACGCGCGCCAGCATGCTCGCGGTGAACGCGGGCATCGAGGCGCAGCGCGATTTCTGGATCGCCGACACCGACCTGCAGCTGGCGCTCACGGGCAGTTCGCCCGGCGGCATATCGGCGCTGCAGACTGCTTCGGCTGCCGAAGCGCCGGCAACGGGAGGCCACTGACATGAACCGCCGCAACTTCTTCGCGGGCGCTGCCACGGCCGTCGCCGCCACGAGCGTGAGCCGCGTGTCGATGGCAGCGCTGCCCGAACCGGTGTCGCAGGGCTCCACCGCCACCGCGCCGCCGCTTTCACCGCCCAACGGCCGGCCCTACAACCCCGTCGTCACGCTCAACGGCTGGACGCTGCCCTGGCGCATGAATGCCGGAGTCAAGGAATTCCACCTCGTCGCCGAGCCGGTCGTGCGCGAGATGGCGCCGGGCTTCAAGGTCAACATGTGGGGCTACAACGGCCAGTCGCCCGGCCCCACCATCGAGGTGGTGGAAGGCGACCGCGTACGCATCTTCGTCACCAACAGGCTGCCCGAGCACACCACCGTGCACTGGCACGGCCAGCGGCTGCCCAACGGCATGGACGGCGTGGGCGGCATCACCCAGCCGCACATACCGCCGGGCAAGACCTTCGTCTACGAGTTCACCGCGCGCCGGCCCGGCACCTTCATGTACCACCCGCACGCCGACGAGATGGTGCAGATGGCGATGGGGATGATGGGCTTCTGGGTCACGCACCCCAAGGCCGACCATCCGCTGATCGAGAAGGCAGACCGCGACTTCTGCTTCCTGCTCGGCAGCTTCGACGTGGAGCCCGGCAGCGCCACGCCCAAGGTCAACACCATGACCGACTTCAACGTCTGGAGCTTCAACAGCCGCGTGTTCCCGGGCATCGACACGCTCAACGTGCGCCGTGGCGACCGCGTGCGCATCCGCGTGGGCAACCTGACGATGACCAACCACCCGATCCACATCCACGGCCACGAGTTCGAGGTGACCGGCACCGACGGCGGCCCCGTGCCGCGCACCGCGCGCTGGCCCGAGGTGTCGGTGGACGTGGCGGTGGGCCAGATGCGGCAGATGGAGTTCATCGCCGACGAGGAAGGCGACTGGGCGCTGCACTGCCACAAGTCGCACCACACGATGGGGCCGATGGGCCATGACGTGCCGACCATGATCGGCGTCGACCACAAGGGCGTGGCCGAAAAGATCAGGAAGCTCGTGCCCGACTACATGGTGATGGGCGACAAGGGCATGGCCGACATGGGCGAGATGGAGATGCCCATTCCCGACAACACCGTGCCCATGATGACCGGCACCGGCCCCTTCGGCTCGGCCGAGATGGGCGGCATGTTCACGCTGCTGAAGGTGCGGCGCGACCAGAAGCCGGGCGACTACCGCGATCCGGGCTGGTTCAGGCACCCGGCGGGCACCGTGGCGCGCGAGGTGCCGAACGCGAACGTGCCGCCGGCAGCCCGCAAGGAAACGCCCGCCTCGCCAACCGGGGCCAGGCCCGATGCGACCGTGCGCAAGCCCTCGGGGCACGACGCGCACAACCACTGACCTCTTCTCCTTTCTTCACGGAGCTCACCTCATGAACAAGACACACCTCAAGTCCATCGCCGCCGGCCTCATGCTCGCGGCACTCGCCAGTGCCTCTTTCGCTCACGAGGCCCACGACAAGCCCAAGCCGAAAGGCGCAGCCGAACTCGCCCCGGAGCAGAAGCCCTGGGGCATCGCGGGCAAGGCCGCCGCGGTGAAGCGCACCATCGACATCGCGATGGCCGACGACATGACCTTCACGCCCTCGGTCATCGAGGTGCGCGAGGGCGACACCGTCCGCCTGCGGCTGAAGAACCGCGGCAAGGAACTGCACGAGCTCGTGCTCGGCACCACCGCCGAGATCGAGGCCCACGCGGCCATGATGAAGAAGTTTCCGGACATGGAGCACGACGACCCGTGGATGGTCCACGTGCCCGCCGGCAAGACCGGCAGCATGGTCTGGACCTTCAACCGCGCGGGCGACTTCGACTTCGCCTGCCTCGTGAAGGACCACTACGAACTCGGCATGGCCGGCCGCGTCCGCGTGCTGCCCGCCACCGGCGGCAAGTCCTGAAGGAGAACATGATGCAAAGAAGAAACATGCTGCTGGCACTTGCCTCCGCGGCCCTGCCCTTCGCCACGACGACGGCGCGGGTCGCCGCGCCGATGGTCGAGATCTGGAAGGACCCGAACTGCGGCTGCTGCCAGGACTGGGTGAAGCACCTCAACAGGAACGGCTTCGCCACCCGCGTGCACGACGAAGGCAATGTGGCCGCGCGCAACCGGCTGGGCATGCCCGCCAAGCTGGGCTCGTGCCACACGGGCCTGGTCGGCGGCTACGCCATCGAAGGCCACGTGCCCGCACGTGAGGTGCAGCGGCTTCTGAAGGAAAAGCCCAAGGCCGTCGGCCTCGCAGTGCCCGGCATGCCGGTCGGCTCGCCGGGCATGGACGGCCCCGCCTACGGCGACCAGCGCGATCCCTACGACGTGCTGCTGGTGCTGGCCGACGGCAGCACGCGCGTCTACCAGAGCTATCGCTGACTCACCCCTCGATGAAACAAGGAAGCAAACCGATCATGAAGAAACTGTTCACCGCCCTTTGCACCGCCCTGCTCGCCGCCGCGGCCTTCGCCCAGGCTGCCCTGCCCGCCGTCGAGGGCGAGGTACGCAAGGTCGACCTCGACGCGAAGAAGATCACGCTGAAGCACGGCGACATTCCCAACCTCGAGATGACCGGCATGACGATGGTGTTCCGCGTGAGCGACCCCGCGCTGCTGTCCAAGGTGAAGCCGGGCGACAAGGTGCAGTTCACCGCCGACAAGGTCGACGGCGCGCTCACGGTGCTGTCGATCGCGCCGGCGAACTGAGCCTAGCGGCCGAATCGCGCCGGGTCGAAGGGGTCCGGTGGAATCTCGGGCGCCGTGCGCGCCAGCAGCTGCGCCGCCAGCCGCCCGGTGCGCGCCGAGCCGCACAGGCCGACGTGCCCATGGCCGAAGGCCAGCACGACGTCGGGCGTGGCGGCGGCCGGCCCGATGCACGGCAGGCCGTCGGGCAGGCTCGGGCGATGCCCCAGCCAGTGCTTCACCGAGGCCGAGCCCGGCGCGGCTGGTGCGAGCGAGGGAAACATCGATCGCAGGTGCGCGTGCAGGATCTCGGCACGGCGCCAGTCGGGCGCGGCGTCGAGGCCGGCGATCTCGACCTGTCCGGCGGCGCGAAGGCCACCGTCCATCCAGTGCGCGATGAGCTTGCCGTCGGCCACCATGGTCGGCGTGCGCGGGCCGGCCGTCGCGTCTTCGACGACCACGTGGTAGCCGCGCTCCGACTCCAGCGGCACCGCCGAGCCGGCCGCCGCCGCCAGCGGGCCCGAACGCGCACCGGCGCAGATGGCGGCGGCGTCGCAGGAGATCTCGCCCGCCTCGGTGAGCACGGCGCGCAGCCGGCCGCCCTCGATGCGGAAGCCGGTCGCCCGAGCCATGACGCGCTCGCCGCCCGAGCCGAGCGCGTGCCGCGCCAGCGCGGCCACGTAGCGGCCCGGATCGCGGCAGTGGCCGGCCTCGGGCACGAAGATGCCGAGCGTGTAGCGCGCGTCGAGGTCGGGCTCGCGGCGGCGCAGTTCGTCCTGCGGCCATTCCTCCCACTGCACCCCGGTGCGCCGGCGCACCCGCCAGCCGAGCGCGTCGCCGTCGAACTCGGCGCGCGAGCGGTAGGCATGCAGCAGCCCGCGCCGCTCGATGAGCTGGGGCACGCCGGCCTCGGCTGCCAGCCGCGCATGCAGCACAGGCGCATCGGCCAGCAGCGTTCGCAGCGCGTCGGCGGTGCGCTGCACGCGCGCCTCGGTCCAGCCCGAGGCCAGGTAGCGCAGCAGCCACGGCATGGCGCGCGGCAGGTAGCGCCAGCGCAGGGCCAGCGGGCCGAGCGGATCGGCCAGCCAGCCCGGCACCTTGCGCCATGCGCCCGGCAGCGCGGGGGGCACGACCGAGTGCGACGAGAGCCAACCGGCATTGCCGTAGCTGGTGGCGTGCGGCCCGCCGGGCTGTCCGGGCTCCAGCACCGTCACGCGCAGTCCCGCGCGCAGCGCCTCGATGGCGGTGGCGCTGCCGACCGCTCCCGCGCCGATCACCACCACGTGGCGCGCACCGCCCGGGGAAGAGAAACTTCTTGCAACCGTCATGGACGGCGATGGTAGAGGGCGCGGTCTCATAATCGGCCGCCATGTCAGCACCGTCTTCCTCTCTTCTCTCCCATTCCGCCGGTGCCATCACCGACGTCGCCGGCATCGAGGTCGGCCATTTCACCGAGACGCGCCGCCCCACCGGCTGCACCGTGATCATGGCGCGCGAGGGCGCCGTGGCCGGCGTGGACGTTCGCGGCGCCGCGCCCGGCACGCGCGAGACCGACCTGCTCTCCCCCGGCAACCTCGTGCAGCAGATCCACGCGGTGATGCTCGCGGGCGGCAGCGCCTGGGGCCTGGCGGCGGCCGAGGGCGCGATGCGCTGGATGGAGGAGCGCGGCATCGGCATGGACGTGCGCTTCGGCACTCTGCCCATCGTGCCGGCCGCCGTGCTGTTCGACCTGCCCATGGGCGACGCGCGCATCCGACCCGACGCGGCCGCCGGCTATGCCGCCTGCGAGGCCGCCAGCACCGCCGCGCCGGCGGAAGGCAACGTGGGCGCCGGCACCGGCGCGCTGGTGGGCAAGCTCTTCGGCGTGCATCGCGCGATGAAGGGCGGCGTCGGCACCGCATCGGTCAAGGTCGGCGGCGTCACCGTGGGCGCGCTGATCGCGGTGAATCCGCTGGGCGACGTGATCGACCCGAACACCGGCCAGCCCGTGGCCGGCGCGCGCACCGAGGACGGCACCCGCCTGCTCGACACCCGGCGCGCGCTGCTGCGCGGCGACAGCCCTAAGCCGCTGCTGGCCGGCACCAACACCACCATCGGCGTGATCGCCACCGACGCGGTGCTGACCAAGGTGCAGGCCAACCGGCTTGCCATGGTCGCGCACGATGGGCTGGCGCGTTCCATCAACCCGGTGCACACCATGAGCGACGGCGACACGCTGTTCGCGCTGGCCACCGGCCGCGTGCCGCTGGAAGGCGACGCGCCCGGCATGACGGTGCTGAGCACCATGGCCGCCGAAGTCGCCGCCATTGCCACGCTGCGCGCGGTGCTGGCCGCGCGCACGGTGACGGTGGGCGAGCTGCACATTCCCTGCGCCGCGGACCTGGGCAAGGCGCGCGGCTGACCACGGGAGGCAACACCATGGCGTTCCCAAGGACACTGAAGCTGATATTGCTGTCGATCCGCGACCTGATCGCTTCGGCGGGGCCGATCGTGTTCATCGTCATCGGGCTGCTGATCGCGGCCTACTGGTGGCTGCAGCCGCAGCCGCCCAAGCACGTGACGCTGGCCACCGGCCCCACGGGCAGCGCCTACGCCCAGTTCGGCAAGCGCTATGCCGAGGCGCTCAAGCGAGAGGGCATCGAGGTCGAGCTCAAGCCCACCTCGGGCTCGACCGAGAACCTGCAGCTGCTGCGCACCGGCGGCGCCGACGTGGGCTTCGTGCGCGGCGGCAGTGCCGACCCGGTGGCCGACGAGGAAGCCGGCCTCACCTCGCTGGGAAGCCTGTTCTACGAGCCGATCTGGCTCTTCTACCGGACCGACTCCGCCCAGAAGATCGATCGCAAGACCGCCACGCTGACCTCGCTCACCCAGCTGCGCGGCCTGCGCGTGAACGTCGACCTGCCCGGCAGCGGGCTGCCCGACATCATGGAGCGCATGCTCAAGGCCAACAGGCTCGGTCCCGACGACCTGCTGCTGTCGAACCTGGAGCAGGCCTCGGCCGCCGAGGCGCTGGAGGCCGGCCTCCTTGACGCCATCGTGCTGTCTTCCGCGCCGCAGTCGCCCCAGGTGCAGCGGCTGCTGCGCTCCGATTCGATCAAGCTCATGGACTTCGGGCAGGCCGACGCCTACTCGCGGCGCTTTCCCTTCCTCTCGGCCGTGACGCTGTCGCGCGGGATGATCGACCTGTCGAAGGACGCGCCGCCGCACGACGTGTCGCTGCTCGCGGCCACCACCTCGCTGCTGTCGCGCGACGAAACCCACCCGGCGCTGCGCCAGCTCTTCGCGCAGGCCGCGCAGACGGTGCACAGCGGCGCCGGCTGGTTCAACCGCGCGCGCGACTTCCCCAACACCCGCACCAGCGAACTGCCAGTGAGCCCCGAAGGCGACCGCGCCATCAACGGCACGCCGCCGGCATGGCAGCGCTACCTGCCCTTCTGGGCCAGCAACCTCGTCGAACGCATGTGGCTGGTGCTCGGCGGCCTGCTGGTGCTGATGCTGCCGCTGAGCCGCGTGGTGCCGCCGCTTTACCAGTTCCGCGTGCGCCGGCGCGTGTTCCGCTGGTATGCGCGGCTGCGCGACATCGAGGCGAAGGTCGACACCCGGGCGCTGGCGAAGGAGGACGAGCGCAAGTCGCTGCTCGAGGAGCTCGACCAGCTCGACCGCGTGGTCAACAAGGTGGCGGTGCCGCTGTCGTATGCCGACGAGCTCTACGCGCTGCGCAACAACATCTATGCGGTGCGCAAGCGGGTGCTGGCCAAGGCGCCGCAGGCGGACGTGGCCGACCCGGCCACGGCAGCGGCGAACGATGCCGTCTGACGACGCCCGCAAAACCCGGCCCGCGACCTCGCGCACGCTGATCGACTTCGCACAGCCGCACGGCGAGGCTGGCCGGCTGCGCCTGTGCTTCGGTGCGCCGTCGCGCGTGCTGGCGGCGCGCACCGCGGCCGAGGTGCGGCCCGTGCTCGACGCCGTCGAGGCACTGGCGCGCGAGGGGCACTGGTGCGTGGGCTATCTGCGCTACGAGGCGGCGGCGGCCTTCGACCGCGCATTCGCCGTGCACGCGGCGGACGGGCCGCTGGCATGGTTCGGAGTGCACGACGAAGCCCTGCCGTGGCCCGACGCCACGGGCGACGCTGCCCTTGCGCCGATCGGCTGGGAACTCGATCTCTCGCGCGCCGACTTCGATGTCCGCATGCAGGCCATCCATCGCGCGATCGCGCACGGAAAGCTCTACCAGCTCAACTACACCGCCGCACTGCACGCCCGCTTCCACGGCGACGCGCAAGCCCTGTTCATGGCGCTGCGGCAGGCCCAGCCCGACGGCTACACCGCCTTCATCGACACCGGCGAGGAACAGGTGCTGTCGGTGTCGCCCGAGCTCTTCTTCGACTGGCAGGACGACCGCATCCTGACGCGGCCCATGAAGGGCACCGCCCCGCGCGGCGCCACGCCGGCGGAGGACGAGGCGCTCGCGCGGCGGCTGCGCACGGTGCCGAAGGAGCGGGCCGAGAACGTGATGATCGTGGACCTGATCCGCAACGACCTCTCGCGCATCGCCCGGCCCTTCTCGGTGCAGGTGCCGCGCCTCTTCCACACCGAGGCCCTGCCGACGGTGTGGCAGATGACCTCGGACGTCGAAGCCCGGGTGCGCGAAGGCACCACGCTGGCGGACGTGTTCGCGGCGCTGTTCCCGTGCGGCTCGATCACCGGTGCGCCCAAGGTGAGCGCGATGCGCATGATCTGCGATCTGGAGCGCGGGCCGCGGGACGTCTACTGCGGCGCGGTGGGCGTCGTGCGGCCCGGCGGGCACGCGACCTTCAACGTGCCGATACGCACCGTGACACTGCGCGGCGGCAAGGCCCGCTGCGGCATCGGAAGCGGCATCACCGCCGATGCGCGGGCCGACGCCGAGTGGGAGGAATGGCGACACAAGCGCGCCTTCCTGGACCGGGCAGGCAGGGCCGCGACGCCATCGTTCGACCTGCTCGAGACCCTCGCGCTGGCGGACGGCGAGCTGCGCGACGCGCCGGCGCATCTGGCGCGCATGGCTGCCGCCGCAGCGCACTTCGGGCGACCGTGGAACCATGCGTCGGTCGCCTCCTGCCTCGACGACCTGAAGGCCCGGCACAGCGCCGGCACCTGGCGCGTGCGCCTGCTGCTCGATGCGCAGGGCATGCCGCGCGCCGAAGCCTTCGCGATGGAGGCGCCGCCCGCGCGCGTGCGCCTGCAGCTCGCCACGCGTCCGTTCGACGACGCCCATGGCGAATTCACCCGCTTCAAGACCACCCGCCGCGCCCACTACGAAGCCTTTGCGCCCACGCAGCCCGGCGTGTTCGACACGCTGCTGTGGAACCGCGATGGCGAAATCACCGAATGCACGCGCGGCAACATCGCCCTGCTGCTCGATGGCCGCTGGGTCACGCCGCCCTTGCACTGCGGATTGCTGAACGGCATCGGCCGGGCCAACCGCGTGCGCGACGGCCAGCTTGCCGAAGCGGTCGTGCGGGTGGAGGATCTGCCCCGCGTGCAGGCCCTGGCCTTCGTGAACAGCCTGCGCGGCTGGCTGGACGCCGACCTGGACGGCGTTCAAAAATAGTTCGACAAGGCGCTTGACTTAGAGCGCGCTCTAATTTCGAGAATCGATGCCATGGAAACCAGCCTGACCATCGCGGAAGTCGCAGAACGTACCGGCCTCACGGCCCACACGCTGCGGTACTACGAACGCATCGGACTGATCGCCGCGGTGTCCCGTGCGCCGGGCGGCCAGCGGCGCTATGCGAGCGCCGACATGGACCTGCTGGATTTCCTGTTGCGCCTGCGCGAGACCGGCATGTCCATCCAGGGCATGCAGGCCTTCGTCAGGCTTCGAAGCCAGGGGGACGCCAGCGTCGGCGAACGACGCGAGATGCTCGAGCGGCATCTCGCCGAGGTTCAGGCCAAAGTGGCGGCGCTGCAGCAATCCATGCAGGCGCTGTCGCTCAAGATCGACCACTACCGCAAGGTCGAGAAGACGAACGAGCGTCCTCCTCTGTCGGGCAAGGCCCGGAAAGGAAAGACGAGCGATGACGAACACACAACAACAACGGCAAGACCAGGTTCAGGGCGACAGCCAGCGCTACGCGCGTGGCCTGGCCAAGCTTCATGAGATCGACGGCGAAGGCGGCGTCAAGGTGGTCGAGAGCCTGGCCGGCATCGCGCCGGACTTCGGCCGACTGGTGATCGAGTTCCCGTTCGGCGACATCTACTCGCGCCCCGGCCTCGACCTGCGCTCCCGCGAGATCGCGACGGTGGCCGCGCTCGCCGCCATGGGCAATGCCACGCCGCAGCTGAAGGTGCACATCCAGGCCGCGCTGAACGTGGGCGTGACGCGCGACGAGGTGGTCGAGGTCATGATGCAGATGGCGGTCTACGCGGGCTTCCCGGCCGCGCTCAACGGCCTCTTCGCGGCGCGCGACGTGTTCGCGGCGGACGATGAAAAAAGCGCGCGGCCCCTTGCGGAACCGCACGCTCTTGCCGAGATGACCTGAGGCCCCTTCCAGGAACACCGAGGAACCGGCTTTGCCGGGCCTCCGGTGTTGCCCCCGGCAGGAGGTTGGCGCAGCGACACGAAGTGTCGCGCAGCCTGGGGGCGAGCCCTACTTCAACGCCTTGTAGCGCATGCGCTTGGGCTTGGCACCTTCCTCGCCCAGGCGCTTCTTCTTGTCGGCCTCGTACTCCTGGTAGTTGCCGTCGAAGAAAGTCCACTGGCTGTCGCCTTCGGCCGCGAGGATGTGCGTGGCGATGCGGTCGAGGAACCAGCGGTCATGGCTGATCACCATGACCGTGCCGGCGAACTCGAGCAGCGCGTCTTCCAGCGCGCGCAGGGTTTCCACGTCCAGGTCGTTCGACGGTTCGTCCAGCAGCAGCACGTTGCCGCCGGCGATCAGCGTCTTGGCCAGGTGCAGGCGGCCGCGTTCACCGCCCGACAGCGTGCCGACCTTCTTCTGCTGGTCGGCTCCGTTGAAGTTGAAGCGGCCCGCGTAGGCGCGGCTGGCCATCTGGAACTTGCCGACGTTGATGATGTCCAGGCCGCCCGAGATGTCTTCCCACACGGTCTTCTGGTCGGCCAGCGCGTCGCGCGCCTGGTCGACGAAGGCCATCTTCACGGTCTGGCCGATGACGACCTCGCCCGAATCCGGCTTCTCCTTGCCCGCGAGCAGCTTGAACAGCGTCGACTTGCCGGCGCCGTTCGGGCCGATGATGCCGACGATGGCGCCGGCGGGCACGTTGAAGCTCAGGTTGTCGATCAGCAGGCGGTCGCCGAAGGACTTGCTGACGTTCTTGAACTCGAAGACCTGGCTGCCCAGGCGCTCGGCCACAGGAATGAAGATTTCCTGCGTTTCGTTGCGCTTCTGGTATTCGACGTCGCTCAGCTCCTCGAAGCGGGCCAGGCGCGACTTGCTCTTGGCCTGGCGCGCCTTCGGGTTCTGGCGCGACCACTCGAGTTCCTTCTTCAGGGCCTTGGCGTGGGCTTCCTCGCTCTTCTGCTCCTGCGCCAGGCGCTCGCCCTTCTGCTCGAGCCAGGTGCTGTAGTTGCCCTTCCATGGAATGCCGCGGCCGCGGTCCAGTTCGAGGATCCACTCGGCGGCGTTGTCGAGGAAGTAGCGATCGTGGGTGATGGCCACCACGGTGCCCGGGAAGCGCTGCAGGAACACTTCGAGCCATTCGACCGATTCGGCGTCCAGGTGGTTGGTCGGTTCGTCGAGCAGCAGCATGTCGGGCTTGCTCAGCAGCAGGCGGCACAGGGCCACGCGGCGCTTCTCGCCGCCCGAGAGCACGCCGATCTTGGCGTCCCAGGCCGGCAGGCGCAGGGCGTCGGCGGCGATCTCGAGCTGGTGCTCCGAATCGGTGCCGGCGGTGGCGATGATGGCTTCGAGCTCGGCCTGTTCGGCTGCGAGCGCGTCGAAGTCGGCGTCTTCGGCGGCATACAGCTCGTAGACCTCTTCGAGGCGCTTCTTGGCCGCATTGACGGCGCCCATCGACTCCTCGACGGATTCGCGCACCGTGTGCTCGGGGTTGAGCTTGGGCTCCTGCTCCAGGTAGCCGATGGTCAGGCCGGGCATGGGCAGCGCCTCGCCCTCGATTTCCTTGTCGACGCCCGCCATGATCTTGAGCAGCGTGGACTTGCCCGAGCCGTTCAGGCCGAGCACGCCGATCTTGGCGCCGGGGAAGAAGGACAGCGAAATGTCTTTCAAGATCTGCCGCTTGGGCGGCACGGTCTTGCTGACACGGTTCATCGAATAGACGTATTGAGCCATGTGTGGTTGGTTACCTTGGGTAGCGGGATTCGAGGGAACGCGCGGCCGCCGGAATGGAGGCATTCGGGCGCGGCAAACCACCGATTATCGACTCATGCGACAATAGGCTCCGTTGCCGGGTCCAGTTGCCCGCGACACCGGCTCTCTGCCGGGGACGAAGAAAGGCCCATTTCACCCTTTTGCGAGGGCGGACTTTCCGGCTCCCACCCCTGACCCTCATCTGCCTTGACTGGCTCGGCGTCAACAAGACGCCAAGCGGGCCGATGCCACTGCGCCGTGTATGGCGCTTATTGTTTTCAATGACTTTTGACGAACTGAAGCTGGCTCCCGCCATCTTGAAGGCTGTGCACGAGCACGGTTACGACACCCCCACCCCCATCCAGGCGCAAGCCATCCCTGCGGTGCTCGAGGGCCATGACCTGCTCGGCGGCGCCCAGACCGGCACCGGCAAGACCGCCGCCTTCACGCTGCCGATGCTGCACAAGCTCACCATGAGCCGCAGCGCCACCAACAAGTTTGGCGGCACCGGCATCCGTGCCCTCGTGCTGACCCCCACCCGCGAACTCGCCGCGCAGGTCGAAGAGTCGGTGCGCACCTACGGCAAGTACCTGCAGCTCGACTCGACCGTGATCTTCGGCGGCGTCGGCATGAACCCGCAGATCAGCAAGCTCAAGAAGGGCGTCGACATCCTAGTGGCCACCCCCGGCCGCCTGCTCGACCTGCAGCAGCAGGGCATGCTCGACCTCGGCCAGGTCCAGATGCTGATCCTCGACGAAGCCGACCGCATGCTCGACATGGGCTTCATCCACGACGTGAAGAAGGTCCTGGCGCTGGTGCCCAAGGAAAAGCAGAGCCTGCTGTTCTCGGCCACCTTCAGCGACGAGATCCGCGACCTGGCCGCCACCCTGCTGCGCAACCCGCAGAGCATCCAGGTCACGCCGCGCAACACCACGGTGCAGCGCATCACCCAGGTGATCCACCCCGTGGGCCGCGGCAAGAAGAAGGCGCTGCTCGCGCACATCATCAACGAGAACAAGTGGAGCCAGGTGCTGGTCTTCACGCGCACCAAGTTCGGCGCCAACAGCGTGGCCGAATTCCTCACCAAGAACGGCATCGAGGCGATGGCGCTGCACGGCAACAAGAGCCAGAGCGCCCGCACCCAGGCGCTGGCCGGCTTCAAGAGCGGTGAACTGCGCGCGCTGGTGGCCACCGACATCGCCGCCCGCGGCATCGACATCGACGAGCTGCCGCACGTCGTGAACTACGAGATCCCCAACGTCAGCGAAGACTACGTGCACCGCATCGGCCGCACGGGCCGCGCCGGCTCCAGCGGCGAGGCCGTGAGCTTCGTGTGCCTGGACGAGGAAGGCTTCATGCAGGAGATCGAGCGCTTCACCAAGCAGACGATCCCCGTGCAGGTCATCGAGGGTTTCGGCCCCGAGGAAGGCGAGCGCGCCGAGCCCATCGCCATGGGCCGCCAGACCATCTGGGGCGGCGCCGGCCGTCCGCCGAGCCGCGAAGTCATGCAGGCGGCCGCCAAGGCCGCGCGCACCGAGATGCTCCAGCGCATCCGCGAGAACAAGGCCAGCCAGGGCGGCAGCAACGGCAATGGCGGCGGCCAGCGTCGTGGCGGCGGCCAGGGTGGCGGCAACGGCCAGGGCCGCAATGCCAATGGCGGAAGCCAGGGCCAAGGACAAGGCCAGGGCCCGCGCGGCCAGGGCGCACGCCCGCAGCAGCAGCCCCGCAGCCCGCAGGGACCGGCACGCGCCCCGCAGCATCACCATCACGCGCCGCACGAGGAGCGCCAGCCGCGCCACCACGGCAACAGCCACAGCCCCACGCAGGCCAACCAGGTTGCGCACCTGCGCGCCGAAGCGATCAGCGGCGGCGCCGGCCAGCCCGATCCGCTGCGCACCAGCGTCGACCACATGGGCGGCCGCGGACGCGGCGGCCGTTCGGGTGGCGGCGGCTACGGCGGCGGCAACCGTTCGGGCGGCGGCAACCGTTCGGGCGGCGGCGGCCGTTCGGGCGGCGGCGGTGGCTACGGCGGCGGCGGCAATCGCTCCGGTGGCGGCGGCGGCGGCCGTTCGTTCGGCCGCTGAGAAGGCGCCGCGAGCAGCACGCCTGCTTGAAAATTGAAAAGGGCACCTCGGTGCCCTTTCTTTTTTGCCCTCGGGCAGGAACCGCCCTCAGGGGGGTGGTGCCGTCTGTGCCCGGATGTTCCTGGCGATGCGGGTTGCAAGCGCGACTACCGCCGCGTCATAGCTCGCGGCAACCGAGCAACGCCGCCACGGCGCACGCGGTGATATGGATCAACTTCATACATTCCGCCCCGGGGCGGCTCCCTCGTTTCATTGTTGTTTGTGCCGCCGGCCTCGGCCTCGAATGACATGGCGGGTGCACCTTGGCCGGGAATCGTAACCCGGGACACAATCGTCACCCCATGCAATACATCCCGCCCAACTACGCCACCCTCTTCGTAGCCACCTGCAACCTCCTCAACCTCGCGGCGCCCAACCGCGTGTACTACGAGAACCAGGACGCCTACACCGAGCGCGAGTACGAGCGGAAGATCGAGTGGACCGGCGAGCGCTTCCATGCGCTCAATGCCGACGTGCTGGCCGTGCAGGAGGTGTGGGACGAATCGGCACTCAAGGCCTGCATCGCGCGCAGCGGGCTGCGCTACGACTTCGTCTCGGTGCCCGGCGCAGAGAACTCGCCGCCGCCCGGAAGCCCCGCGGGCACGCCCGCGCGGCCGGGCGCACAGGGCACGCCGCGGGTCGGCATCGCGACGCGGCTGAAGGTGGATGCGATCCGCTCCTTCGTCGACTTTCCACCGGGCTTCGGTGTCGATGTGCCGGGGCTCGGTCCGCACACGCGCTTCGAGCGGCCTCCCCTGCTCGCCACGGTGCGCATGAAGCATGGCCAGCAGGTGCACGTGCTCACGGTGCACCTGAAGTCCAAGCGCCCCAAGTTCCTGCAGGATGCGCAAGGCAATGCTCTCGAGGACCGCGACGACCGCAAGGTGGGCGTGATGGCCTCGCTGCGTTCGCTGCTGATGCGCGGCGCCGAGGCCGCGGCCCTGCGCTGCATCGTGATCGACCTGCTGCAGGGCACGAACGTGCCGCTCGTGGTGATGGGCGACTTCAACGACAACCCGCACAGCGTCACCACGCAGCTCGTGGCGGCCACCTCGGAGGTGGCCTACGACAAGGCCGCGCGCGACGTGGCGCTCTTCAACGCCTACGAGATGCAGGGCGAGGCGGCGCTGAAGAAGGACGTGGCCTACTCGCACATCCACCAGGGCTACCCGGAGGTGCTCGACCAGATCCTCGTGAGCGAGGAGTTCGTCGCCACCAGCCGGCACAGCCTGGGCGACGTGCGGCGCGTCGACTACTTCAACGACCACCTGCACGAAGGTCGCGACCGCTCGCGCTCGGACCACGGCTTCGTGCGCGCCCTGCTTCGGCTGCGCACGGCCTGATCTTCCTTCGCGGCAAGCCGCTTCTTCAGCCCATGCGGCGGCCGGTCTGCCGGTCGAACAGGTGGACGTTCTCCGATTCGATGGCCAACCGCACGATGTCGTCGGGCCCGGCATCGACACGGCCGTGCACCGCGAGCACCAGCTTCGCCTCGCCGACCTGCACCAGCAGTTCGGTCTCGGCCCCGGTGGGCTCCACCACGACGACCCTGGCCTCCACGCCGTGGGAGCCGCCGCCCAGCGTCATGTCGCCGGGGCGGACGCCGTAGTGCACCGGCTGGCCGTCGGGAACTGCCGTGGCGGCCGGCACCGGCCAGCGCGCACCCTGCGCCTCGACCCAGCATTCGCCGCCCGAGCGCCGCACCGTGCCCTCGATGACGTTCATCGACGGCGAGCCGATGAACTGCGCGACGAACAGGTTGTCGGGCCGGTCGTAGAGCTCCAGCGGCGTGCCTATCTGCTCGACGATGCCGTCGTGCATCACGACGATGCGGTCGGCCATGGTCATGGCCTCGATCTGGTCGTGCGTCACGTAGACGGTGGTGGTCTTCAGCCGCTGGTGCAGCGCCTTGATCTCGGCGCGCATCGCCACGCGCAGCTTGGCATCGAGGTTCGACAGGGGCTCGTCGAAGAGGAAAACCTTCGGGTCGCGCACGATGGCGCGGCCCATGGCCACGCGCTGGCGCTGGCCGCCGGAGAGTTCGCGCGGATAGCGGCCGAGCAGCGCATCGAGGTTGAGGATCTTCGCGGCCTTGGCCACGCGCTCGTCGGTCACCGACTTCTCGGCATTGCGCAGGCGCAGGCTGAAGCCCATGTTCTCGCCCACCGTCATATGCGGATAGAGCGCATAGCTCTGGAACACCATGGCGATGTCGCGGTCCTTCGACTCGAGGTCGTTGACCACGCGCCCGTCGATCACGATCTCGCCGCCGCTGATGTCCTCCAGGCCCGCGAGCATGCGCAGCAGCGTCGACTTGCCGCAGCCCGACGGGCCGACCAGCACCACGAACTCACCGTCGGTGATGTCGAAGCCCAGCCCCTTGATGATCTGGACCTTGCCGAAGGATTTCTGGATATTGCGAAAGGATACGGATGCCATGGGATCTCTCTCTTCAGTGTGTCTTTGCACCTGGGGTGCTTCGCGGAACACCGCGGAACCGGCATTGCCGGGCCGCAGGTGCCGCCCCCCGAAAGGGCGTTGGCGAAGCGACACGAAGTGCGCGAAGCCTGGGGGGTCAGCTCTTTACCGCTCCGGCGGTGATGCCGCCGACCATGTAGCGTTTGAAGGCGTAGTAGATGGCCGCGGGCGGCAGCGCATAGATCAGGCCCGTGGCCATCAGCAGCTCCCACGGCGAATCGTCGGCCGACAGGAAGTTGCCCAGCGCCACCGCCAGCGTCACGCTCTTGTCGTTCGACAGCAGCAGGAAGGCATAGAGGTACTCGTTCCAGGCCAGCAGCAGCGAATACGTGCCCACGGCCACCAGCGACGGCACCATCAGCGGCAGGTACACGAGGCGGAACAGCTGCAGCGGCGAGGCGCCGTCCATGCGCGCGGCTTCGTCGAGCTCGTAGGGCAGCTTGTCTGAGGCCTGCTTCAGCACCCAGATGCAGTACGGCGAGGCGATGGTCACCATCGCCAGGATCAGCGCCCACTGGCTGTTGAGCAGGCCGTAGTTGCCCATGGTCTTGTACATGGGCACCGCGAGGAAGGCCGCCGGGATGAAGTAGGTGAACAGCGCCATGTTCATCACCGTGCGCCCGCCGCGCACGCGCAGGCGGCTGATGGCGAAGGCGGCGGTGGTCGCCACGAACAGCGTGAGCACGCCCACCGACAGCGCGATCAGCAGCGAGTTCCAAAGCTGCAGCCAGAAGTGGTCGAGGTAGAAGTGCTTCTGGTGGAACACGATGCGGAAGTTGTCCAGCGTCGGGTTCTTGGGCCACAGGTGGCCCGAGGTCGCGGAGTCCTTCGACGAGATCGCGAACAGCACCATGTGGTAGACCGGGATCAGCGTCCACAGCAGCACGGGGATGCCGATGAGCAGCAGCCGGGCCTCGGTGAGCACGGCTTTCGGGGTCCAGCGCTTCATATCGCCCTCCGACGAGCCGCCTCCAGGAGGGCGGGAGCCCCCTCGGGGGGCAGTGAATACACGAAGTGATGAACGTGGGGGCTCATTTCGACAGCCTCTTCATCATGAAGTACACGAGTGGCAGGACCAAAGGCATCGCCACCACGATGGAAGCCATCGACAGGTCGACCTGGTCGAGGCGCAGGTAGCGGATGCCCAGCGTGGCGAGCACGTGCGTCAAGTCGGCAGGCCCGCCGCCGGTCAGCAGGTAGACGCTGTTGAAGTCGCCCAGCGTCCAGATCATCGAGAGGATGAGCGAGGTGATGTAGAGCGTCTTCAGCGCGGGCCAGCTCACGAAGCGGAACTTCTGCCACGAGGAGGCGCCGTCGACCGAGGCCGCCTCGTACTGTTCGGTGGGAATGGCCAGGCGGCCCGCCACGAGGATGAGCGTCCAGAACGGCAGCGACTTCCAGATGTGCACGATCATCGCGAAGGCCAGTGCCAGCGAAGGGTCGTTGAGCCAGTTGGGGCCGTCGGCGCCGGTCAGGCGGAAGATGGTGCTGTTGATCACGCCCCACTCGGGGTTCAGCATGAAGCGGATCGACAGGATCGTGGGAATGGAAGGCATCGCCCACGGGAGGATGAAGATCGCCGAGACGATCTTGATCCACCAGCGCGAGGTCACGAAGAAGCCCGAGAGCACGAGTGCCACGAGCATCTTGAGGTTGATCGCCACGACCAGGAAGACGGCCGTGTTGATCACGGAGCGGAAGAAGATCGGGTCCTCGACCAGCTTCACGTAGCTTTGCGGCTGGCGGGCCAGCCAGAGGCCGTAGCCCACCGGGTACAGCACGAACACCACGAACACCAGCAGGTAGGGCACGACCATGACCGCGCCCCAGAACTGCCAGCGCGCATGCCGCGCTCCGGGATTGACGACAGGCGCCGGGGTGCTCGGCGCGGCGGCGGTGGTGGTGGCAGTTGCGCTGCTCATGGCGTGCTGCTGGTGGTGAAAGTGCCGGCGGGTGCCTCTGCGCGGCTTACTGCCCCGCCACCGTCTTGATGCGGGCGATCATCTCGTCCACGGCCTTGTCCACGGGCACCTTGTCGGTGACGATGCGGTTCATGGCCTTGGCCCAGACGTTCTCGTTGTTGAGCACGGTGAACTTGTAGTTCTTCGTGAATTCGAAGGTCACGGTGCCGGCGGCGTACTGGTTGTAGACCGACAGGCGGTGCGGATCGGCCTTCCAGAAGTCACGCTGCTGCGCGGCCTTGGTCACGGGGAACCAGCGGCCCAGCGAACCCTCGACGTAGGGTGTGAGGTTCTCTTCCTGCATCAGGAACGACACGAACTCCTTGGCGCGGGCCTTGTTCTTTGCGTCCTTGAAGATCACGCCGGTCTTCACCGCCGTGCGGTAGACCATCTTGCTGCCGTCGGGCTTGTTGGGGAAGCCGGCCGTGCGGATGCGCTCGGTGTAGTTCTTGCGCGCTTCCTCGCGCTGCTCGGGCGTGAGCGAGGCGTTGTTCGAGTCGTCGAGCCACTTGGCGGCGATGGAGATCGTCGCGTTGTGCGTCATCACGGTCGTCTTGTTGTGGAAGGCGACGTTGTTGTCCGGGTCCTTCCAGCTGGTGGAGGAAGGCGGCGTGCAGCCCTTGGTGTAGGGCATGGTGTAGTCGGTCATCGCGCCGATCAGGCCGGTGCGCACCTTCGGGTCGTCGACCAGCAGCTTGCCGTTGTCGTCCACCAGCTTGACGTTGTAGGCGTCCATGAAGGTGAGGAACGAATAGAACGCGTCGCTCGAATCCACGCCCATCGGCATGCCGATGCCGAAGTTGCGCTTGCCGCTCTTCTGCCGGCTGGCGGGCTGCACCTTCTCGCACCAGAACGCCCAGTAGTCCTTCCAGCCGGTGGGAACGTCGGACTCCTTGAAGCCGGCCTCGGCGAGCATGTCGAGCCAGTACTCGATGTGCATCGTCTGCTGCTTGATCGGGAAGGCGTAGTACGCCTTGCCCTTGGTCTGGTCGTTGTAGAGGTAGGTGGTCTCCAGCGTGTTGGGCGCGAAGCGGTCCTTCATCGGCGTGAGCACGCTGCTGATGTCCTCGAGCTTGCCGTCGTAGGCCCACTTGCCGGTGACCTGGAAGTCGTACACGTCGGCGTACGCCACGTCGGGCGGGCTGCCCGAGTCGAGCGCGGACACGGTCTTGGGGATCATGTCCTGGATCGGGTACTGCGAGAGTTCGATCTTGACGTTCTTGTTCTTCTCCTCGAACTTCTTGATGGCGGCGTACAGCGCGTCGTCCTCCGCCTTGTAGAAGCCCTTGACCCACCAGACGGTGAGTTTTTCCTGCGCGGCGACGTGGCCTGCCGACAGCAGGCCCATCGCGACCAGCGTCGGCGCGATCAGCGACTTGACGAGTTTCATGGACGTTGTCTCCTTCTCTTCTGGGTGGAATTGGCTCGTCGTGCGAGCGTGGGGTGAAAGAACCGGACGTGAAACGCGAAGGCCGCCGGTGCGGCTAGCTGGCCCTGAGCCTGGGCGGCGGCCTGCTCAGGCGCGGCAGGCGGCGGCGCGAGCCCAGCACGTCCTCGATGTCCTGGCGTGCGCCGTCGATGAGCCGGATGATCGCGCGCTCGGATCTGTCCGGGTCGTGCGCGATCACGGCGTCGAGCACCTCGCGGTGCAGCGGCAGCGAGAGCGCGGGGCCATCGGGCTTGGTGGTCGATATCTCGAAGCTGGTGCGCAGCAGCGCGTTGAGCACCTTGCTCATCTGCGCGAGCATGCGGTTGCGCGCCGCGGCCAGCAGGCCGTTGTGGAAACGCAGGTCGAAGGTGACGTAGTCGCCGCCGTTCTCGACGGCCTCCTTCATGCCCGCGAAGGCGCGCTCGATCTCGCCGATGTCCTCTTCGGTGGCGCGCTCCGCGGCGAGGCGCACGGCCGCGGGCTCCACCACGCGGCGCAGGTCCTGCAGGTCGCGAAGGAATTCAGGCGTGAGGCCGGCGCGCGCCTGCCAGGTGATGACGTCGGGGTCGAACCAGTTCCACTTGTCCTTGGGCAGCACGCGCGTGCCGACCTTGGGGCCCGTCACTATCAGGCCCTTGGCGACCAGCGACTTGATGGCCTCGCGCACCACGGTGCGGCTCACGCCGAGTTCCTCGCCGAGCACGGGCTCGGAAGGGATCGACGCGCCGATCGCATAGCGGCCCGACACCACGGCTTCACCGAGGAGTTCGAGCGTGCGACCGTGGATGTTCTTGATCATGCGTGATGTGAAAACTGGTATCGCGTCGCTCGAAAACACTAAGGGTCCGGCGCGTTGTGCGGGCTTATCATATGATGATTGAAACGCCCCACCGGCAGGACAAACCCTGACGATCGGGCCCAGGTTTCGACAACAAAGAGAGACATCCGATGAGCACCGCCCCAAGGAAGAAACCCGAAGAACTCCGCAGCCAGCAATGGTTCGGCCGCAACGACCGCGACGGCTTCATCTACCGCAGCTGGATGAAGGGCAAGGGTGTGCCGCACGACCAGTTCGACGGCCGCCCGGTCATCGGCATCTGCAACACCTTCAGCGAACTCACGCCCTGCAACTCGCACTTCCGCACGCTCGCCGAGCAGGTGAAGATCGGCGTGTACGAGGCAGGCGGCTTCCCGCTCGAGTTCCCGGTGATGTCGCTCGGCGAGACGCTGCTGCGGCCCACCGCGATGCTGTATCGCAACCTCGCGAGCATGGACGTGGAGGAAAGCATCCGCGGCAACCCGCTCGACGGCGTGGTGCTGCTCATGGGCTGCGACAAGACCACGCCCGCGCTCATGATGGGCGCCGCCAGCGTCGACCTGCCGACCATCGGCGTGTCGGGCGGCCCGATGCTCTCTGGCAAGTGGCGCGGCCAGGAGCTGGGCTCCGGCACCGGCGTGTGGCAGATGAGCGAGCAGGTGCGCGCCGGCACGCTCAAGCTGCAGGATTTCTTCGAGGCCGAGAGCTGCATGCACCGCAGCCACGGCCACTGCATGACGATGGGCACCGCGAGCACCATGGCGAGCATGGTCGAGTCGCTGGGCATCGGCCTGCCGGGCAACGCGGCATACCCTGCCGTTGACGGCCGCCGCAACGTGCTCGCGCGGCAGGCGGGGCGGCGCATCGTCGGCATGGTCCATGAAGACATGAACATGTCGAAGATCCTCACGCGCCAGGCCATCGAGAACGCGATCAAGGTCAACGCGGCCATCGGCGGCTCGACCAACTTCGTGATCCACCTCCTGGCCATCGCGGGACGCATGGGCGTCGAACTCACGCTCGAGGATTTCGACCGCCTCGCCTCCGAGCTGCCCTGCCTCGTGAACCTGCAGCCCTCGGGCCAGTTCCTGATGGAAGACTTCTGCTACGCGGGCGGCCTGCCGGTGGTCATCAAGGAGATCGCCCAGCACCTGCACAAGGACGTCCTCACCGTCACCGGCCAGAGCATCTGGGAGAACGTGAAGGACGCGGAGAATTTCAACCCGCAGGTCATCCGCTCCCTGGCCGAGCCCTTCAAGGACAAGGCCGGCATCTGCGTGCTGCGCGGCAACCTCGCGCCCAACGGCGCCATCATCAAGCCCAGCGCGGCCACTCCGGAACTGCTGGTGCACAAGGGCCGCGCGGTGGTGTTCGAGAGCGCCGACGACCTGCACAGGCGCATCGACGACGAGAACCTCGACATCGACGAGAACTGCATCATGGTGCTGAAGAACTGCGGACCCAAGGGCTACCCCGGCATGGCCGAGGCGGGCAACATGCCGCTGCCGCCCAAGGTGCTGCGCAAGGGCATCACCGACATGGTGCGCATCAGCGACGCGCGCATGAGCGGCACCGCCTACGGCACCGTGGTGCTGCACACCGCGCCCGAGGCGGCCGCGGGCGGCCCGCTGGCGCTGGTGCAGGACGGCGACATCGTCGAGCTCGACGTGCCCAACCGCAGGCTGCACCTGCACGTGAGCGACGAAGAACTCGCCAGGCGCCGTGCCAGCTGGGTCGCGCCCAAGGCGCCGCTCGAATCAGGCTACTGGAAGCTGTATGTCGATACGGTGCTGCAGGCCGACCAGGGCGCCGACCTGGCCTTCCTGCGCGGTCGCCGCGGCGCCTTCGTGCCGCGCGACAATCACTAGATGACAAGACTGGTAGCGATCGACTGGGGCACGAGTTCACTGCGCGGTGCGCTGCTGGACGCCAGCGGCAAGGTGCTCGAGGAGCGCAGCGATGCGCGCGGCATTCTCACCGTGCCCGAAGGCGGCTTTCCCGCCGTCTTCGAGAAGTTGTTCGGCGACTGGATGCGCCTCGAAGGCGCGCGCAGCCTGATCTCCGGCATGGCCGGCAGCAAGCAGGGCTGGGTGGAGGCGCCCTACTGCGCCTGCCCCGCCGGCCGCGTGGAAGTGGGCCGCGCGATCATCGACATCGACGCCGTCCCGGGTGCGCGCATCGCGATGGTGCCCGGCCTGAGCGACGAGCATGCGGGCGTGCCCGACGTGATGCGCGGCGAAGAGGTGCAGATCTTCGGCGCGATGGAGCTCACCGGCCTGAGCGAAGGCCTCTTCGTGCTGCCCGGCACGCACAACAAGTGGGCCACGGTGAAGAAGGGCCGCGTCGCGGGCTTTCGCACCTACATGACGGGCGAGTTCTACGCGCTGCTGAGCCAGCACTCCATACTGGCGCGCACGCTCGACGCCTCGGCGCCGCTCGACGAGGCGGCCTTCCTCGAAGGCGTGACCCGCTCCGAGAACGGACACGGCCTGCTGCACAACGCCTTCGGCGCGCGCACGCTGGCGCTTTTCGAACGCATGCCGAAGCAGGAGCTGTCGAGCTACCTCTCGGGCCTGCTGATCGGCGAGGAGCTGCGCACGCAGGCACTGCAGGCATCGGGCGAGGTGATCCTGATCGGCTCGTCCAACCTCACCGAACGCTACACGCTGGCCCTTCGCGCCACCGGCGTCGCCACGCGCACGCTGGGCTCCGAGGCCACCTGGGCCGGGCTGCACGCCCTGTCCGGCTTTCTGGATTCCGACAGGACCGCGGCATGACCTCTTCCACCACCCCTCTCGACAAATTCAACGCCGCGATGCGCGAGTTGCCGCTGGTGGCCATCCTGCGCGGCCTGACGCCCGCCGAGGCAGCCGACGTGGGCGACGCCATCGTCGAGCCCGGTTTCCGCCTGCTCGAAGTGCCGCTGAATTCTCCGCAGCCGCTCGAAAGCATCGCGCTGATGCGCAAGCGCTTCCCGCAGGCGCTGGTCGGCGCCGGCACGGTGCTCGGCGCCCGGCAGGTGCGCGAGGTGCATGAGGCGGGCGGCGAACTGATCGTCTCGCCCAACTTCAATGCCGAAGTCATCGCCGAGGCGGTGCGCCTGGGCATGGTGTGCCTGCCCGGCGTGATGACGCCGACCGAGGCCTTCGGCGCGCTCGCGGCCGGTGCCACGGGACTCAAGCTGTTCCCGGCCGAGCTGGCCTCGCCCGCGGTGGTGAAGGCCCTGCTGGCCGTGCTGCCCGCCGGCACGCCGGTGATGCCCGTGGGCGGCATCGCTCCCACCAACATGGCCGAATGGCGCGCGGCCGGTGCCGCCGGCTTCGGCATCGGTTCCTCGCTCTACAAGCCCGGCAAGCAGGCCGCGGCGGTGCGCGAGGACGCCCGGAAATTCGTCGCGGCCTGGCAAGGCCTCACGCTCGCCTGACCCCAAGAAGAAACAGGAGACCCCCACCGATGTCCGCCGATGCCCTCTACGCCAGCCCCGCCGTCCGGAAGCTGCGCGAAGACCTCGCCCTCGCCCTGCGCGCCGCCGACCATCACGGACTGTCGGAAGGCGTCTGCAACCATTTCAGCGTGATGCTGCCGGGCGCGCAGGACCGCTACCTCATCAACCCCCGCGGCCTGCACTGGAGCGAGATCGGCCCCGACGACATCGTGCTGATCGACGTTCACGGCGAGGTGCTGGCGGGCCGCCACCGCGTGGAGCCCACCGCCCTCTTCATCCACGGCGCGGTGCACCGGCTCACCGGCCATGCGGTGGTGCTGCACTGCCACATGCCGTACGCCACGGCGCTCACGATCACGGTCGACCGCGCGCTCGACCCGACCGCGAGCCAGAACGCGATGCGCTACATGAACCGCATCGCCATCGACGCCGAATACAACGGCCTCGCGCTCGACGACGCCGAGGGTGAGCGCATCGCGCGCGCAATGGCCGGCAAGGACGTGGCCTTCCTCGCGAACCACGGCGTGATCGTGGCCGGCGGCACCATCGCCCATGCCTACGACGACCTCTACTACCTGGAGCGCGCCTGCCTGCACCAGGTGATCGCGCAGTCGACCGGTCGCCCGCTGGCGCCGGTGGACCCGAAGCTGGCCGCCCACGTGGCGGCGCAGATCCAGGGCGAGCGCGAGCAGTCCGACCTGTTCTTCGAGGCACTGCGCCGACTCCTGCCCGCACCGCGCGGCTGAGCCTTCGGCCGATAGAGCCGACGGCCTACCCCGCGGACGGGCTCCGCGGGGCAAACTCTCTTCACAATTGTGTCTCGCCCGTGCCGCGCTCTGCGCGCACCGGCTTACAGCTCTTCATCCGATTTCGCTCAAGCCTTACAGCAACTTAACAAAAGGCCGCGAGGATGAAGGCTCCAATTCACAACCGGGGGATCAGATGAAAAAGCTCACTTTCGCATTCGGCGCCGCGGCCCTGCTCTCGCTGGCCGCCATCAGCGCACCCGCCCAGGCACAGACGGGCGGCTCGTTCATCCAGGCACAGGTGTACGTCGTTCCGCCGCCGCCACCGCCGCGCCGCTACTACGCGCCGCCGCCTCCGCCGCGCCATTACTACGGCCCCGGCTACCGCCATGGCCATCACTACGACCGCCGCTGGGACGACCGCCGCCGCTATGGCCGCAGGGACAACGACGGCGACGGTGTGCCCAACCGCTACGACCGCCGTCCCAACAATCCCTACCGCTACTGAGCGGCATGAATGAAGGCCCGGGCCTCGCGCCCGGGTCTTCCGCTCAGGCCGCCTGGGGCACGCTGGCGTAGGGCGGTGTCGGGCTCGACAGTCCCTGCTTGAGCTGCCGCGAAGTCTCGTCGGCAAGCACCTCGGCCTTGCCTGCTTCCAGGCCGGCCAATGCCTGGCGGGCGACCTCGTCGGGCGATGCCTTCGGGATGCCCTGCACGTGCGAGGCCATGTCAGTGTCCATGTAGCCCACGTGCAGGCTCGTGACCTGCGTGCCCTGCCTGGCCAGTTCGTTGCGCAGCCCGTTGCTCAGCGACCATGCGGCCGACTTGGTCGCGCTGTAGGTCGCCACGCTCGGGAAGGTGGTCCAGGCCAGCGCCGACAGCACGTTGATCACGCCGCCGCCGCCGTTGGCCGCGAGCACGGGCGCGAAGGCCTGCGTGAGCGCCCAGGGGCCGAAGAAATTGGTTTCGAACTCGGCGCGCGCTGCGGCCACCGCATCGGGCGAACCCAGGAAGCTGGAGCCGCGCGAGATGCCCGCGTTGTTGACCAGCACCGTCACGTCGCCGCAGGCGCGTACGGCCGCCTCGATCTGCGCGGGCTGCGTCACGTCGAGCGCGACCGGCGTCACACCGGGCAGGTCGACGCTCTTCGGGTCGCGCGCAGCGCCGTAGACCTTGCGCGCACCCGCGGCGAGCGCAGCCTTCGCGAAGGCGAGACCGAGGCCGCGATTGGCGCCGGTGATGAAGACCACGGAGTCCTTGATTTTCATGACGAGTCTTTCGTTGGTAGGTGGATGAGTCGATGGATTTCAGGCCTGAGCCATGCGCCGCAGCAGTCCTGTGGTGGTGCGCGGCCAGCCCACGCGGCCGAACCACGCACCGCCCGCGATGGCCGATGCGGTCACGATGCCGTACACCGCCAGCGCCACGCCCTGCGCTGCGAACACGCCGGTGAGACCGGCGCCCCAGTTCAGCGCCAGCCAGCCGCCGCTGGCCGCCACTGCCAGGCGCGCGATGTTGCCGAGCATCGGCCACAGCAGCCTGCCCGCGCCCTGCGAGGCGAAGTACAGAACCAGCCCGACGCCGAAGAGGCCGTACATCGGCCCGACCACGCGCAGGTAGTGCGAACCGGTCTCCAGCATCGCCGGGTCGTTGCCGAACAGCAGCAGCCATGGGCGCGGGAACAACGCCGCCGCGAGGCCGATCGTCTCGGTGAGCGTGAAGGCCAGGGCCGCGCCGGCCCAGGTGGCGCGCAACGCCCGCTCGCGCAGCCCCGCGCCCATGCAGGTGCCGACCATCGCCACCAGCGGCGCGCCCAGGCCGAACACCAGCGGCACCAGCAGGTATTCGAGCCGCGAGGCCGTGCCGTAGCCCGCCAGCGCGCCCGAGCCGAAATGGCCGGTCAGCGCGGTGGCGATGCCGATGGAGAGATTGGTCGCCACCGTCGACACGGCGCCCACCAGGCCGATGCGCAGGATGTCGCGGAACAGCGGCCAGCGCAGCTTCAGCGCGTCGAGCGTGGGCTTGAGCAGGCTGCGCGGCGAGCGAAGGTAGGCGATGAGCGCGATGGAGCCCAGCAGGTAGTACAGCAGCAGCGCGATCGCGCCGCCCGCGATGCCCATGCCCGGCAGCGGCCCGATGCCGAAGATCAGCAGCGGCGATGCCGGGATGAGGAACACCACGCCCACCACCGTCACGTTGGCCGGCACCGACATGTTGCCGGTGCCGCGGATGATGGCGCCGAGCGAATTGAAGAGCCACACCAGCGTCGCGCCCGCGAACACCCAGTTGGAGTACGTGAGCGCGGCTTCCAGCGCGGCCCCGGTGCCGCCCATCACCCCGTAGAGCCAGCGCCCGCCCAAGAGCAGCGCCAGCGTGAAGCACAGGCCGAAGCCCAGCGCGATGACGATGGCATGCCACACCAGCGCGTTCGCATCGTCGCGGCGGCGCGCGCCGAGCGCGCGGGCGATGGACGAGGCGATGCCGCCGCCCATGGCGCCGCTGGAGGTCATCTGCATCAGCATCACGATGGGAAACACCAGCGCCATGCCGGCGAGCGCGTCGGTGCCTAGCTTGCCGACGAAGTAGGTCTCGATGAGGCCGACGCAGGCCTGGGCCACCATCACCAGCACGTTGGGCGCGGCCAGGCGCAGCAGCGTGGGGACGATGGGCGCCTCGAGCAGGCGGCGCGTGCGTGGATCGAGTTCGGTGGAGGCTTGGGGTGCAGTCATGGCTGGAGCCCTCCCGGTTCAGGCGCGGGCAGCGGCCGGCGTGGCCGGCGATCCGGACTTGGCCGCGGGGCGGCGGATGGTCATCACGATCAGCGCCGCCACCAGGCAGGCCGCGCCGGCGGTGTAGAGCGCCGGGGTGTAGGTCAGCAGCAGCGTGCGTGCGAAGCCGGCGCCGTAAGCGGCCGTGGCGGCGCCCAGCTGGTGCGCGGCGAAGACCCAGCCGAACACCAGGCCGACCTTGGCGGGGCCGAAGGCGGCGCCCGCGAGCTTGACGGTCGGCGGCACGGTGGCGATCCAGTCGAGGCCATAGAACATCGCGAAGATGCCCAGGCCGTAGATGGTGAATTCGGAGTGCGGCAGCCAGAAGAGCGACAGCCCGCGCAGGCCGTAGTACCAGAAGAGGAGCTTGCGGTTGTCGTAGCGGTCGGAGAGCCAGCCCGAGAGGATGGTGCCGACGAAGTCGAAGGCGCCCATCATCGCGAGCACCGAGGCGGCGGGCACGGCGCTCATGCCGTAGTCGCCGCACAGCGAGATGAAGTGCGTCTGCACCAGCCCGTTGGTGCTCAGGCCGCAGATGAAGAAGGTGCCTGCCAGGACCCAGAAGGTGCGGTTGGTCGACACCTCCTTCAGCACGCGGAAGGGCGTTGCGAAATTCATCGCAGGCGCGGCCGCAGCGGGCGCCGCCGGCTGCGTGCCCGGCTTCTCACCGTAGGGCAGCAGGCCCACGTCGGATGGCCGGTTGCGCATCAGCAGCAGCGCCAGCAGGCCGATGAGGATGGTGCCGACCACGATCGGCGCGACGGCCGAGCGCCAGCCCCAGTGCTCGATCATCCAGGCCGCCAGCGGCAGGAAGGCCAGCTGCCCCGTCGCCGAACTGGCCGTGAGCATGCCCACCACCAGCCCGCGCCGCGCGACGAACCAGCGGTTGGCCACCACCGCGCCGAGCACCAGCGCCGTCATGCCGGTGCCCAGGCCCAGCATCAGGCTCCAGAGCACGAAGAGCTGCCACAGCTGCGAGGCCATGGTGACCAGCGCCATGCCCAGCCCGACCAGCGCGAGGCCGGTGCAGACCACCGCGCGCAGGCCATATCGCTCCATCAGCACCGCGGCGAAGGGCCCCATGAGGCCGAAGAGTGCGAAGCGAAGCGCGAGCGAGGACGAGATCTGCTCGGTGCTCCAGCCGAACTCCTTGCCCAGCGGCTGCAGCATCGCGCCAGGCAGGCCCAGCGCGGCCGACATGGTCAGCATGGTGAGGAAGGTGATGGCGGCGACGATCCAGCCGTAGTGGATGCCGCGGCGCTGCAGCCATGCGGAAACGGGTGTGGCGAACATGGGGCCTCTGCTGTTGGAATTGATTGGGAGGAAGGAAAAGCCGGAAAAAAAGCGAAAGGGGTCCCTCGCGCGCCCGGGCGCACGATCAGCGGGTTGGTCGTGGGTGAAGAAGAAGTTGAGGGGTCAGTCGTCGCTGGCGGGCTCTTCATCGCCGCCCAGCAGTTCCATGGCCTCGTCGATCAGCAGGTGCAGCGCGAGCACACGCTCGACGCCCAGCAGCGCGTTCAGTTTCTGTTGCGCGGTCTTCCAGTGCGCCAGGGCCTCGCGCCGCTTGGCCTCGCCTTCCTCGGTGAGCTGCACCAGGCGGCTGCGCGCGTCGGCGCCGGCGCTCTGCGCGATCCAGCCTGCGGCGATCAGCGGCTGCAGGTTGCGGCTCAGGGTGGAGGCGGTCATCTTGAGTTCGGCCGCCAGGTCGACCGGACGGGAGGGACCGAGCCGCGCAAGATGCGACAGCAGCGAGTACTGCGTGGTCTTAAGGCCGCTTTGCGATACCTCGGCGTCGTAGTGCTGCGAGAGGCGTCGCGAAAGCTGTCGCACCTTGAAGCTGGTGCAGCCACGTGGCTTGGCGGGAGTGTCCATGGGCTATTATTGTATGTGCAACTATTGCATATGCAATCACCATCCCCGAACAATGCCCCCAGAAGGAACACAGGCATGACACAAGCCACCAGCCAGCTCGACGCATGGATCGCCGAGGAACAGAAGATCATCAGCCGCCTGGAAGGGGGTCCGGGCCCGGGCCTCGCCCGCCCCGACCAGATCGCAGGCAAGACCGGCCTGGAGATCATGCAGGCGATGCTCGAAGGAGAGATTCCCTACGCCGCCATCGCCAAAACGCTGGACTTCACGATCCTCGAAGTGCGCGCGGGCGTTGCCATCTTCCAGGGCACGCCGCTGCCGCAGCACCTGAACCCGCTGGGCACCATCCACGGCGGCTGGGTCGCCACGCTGCTCGACTCCGCCCTGGGCTGCTCGGTGCACACGATGATGCCGCCCGGGCGCGCCTACACCACCGCAGAACTGGGCGTGAACTACGTGAAGGGCCTCACGCCCAAGGTGCAGCGGGTGCGCGCCGAAGGCAAGGTGATCCACTGCGGCAAGCAGCTGGCCACTGCCGAGGCCCGCCTCTACGGCCCCGACGGCACGCTGTACGCGCACGCGACGACCACCTGCTTGGTCTTCGAGGTGCCGCCGGCGCGCTGAGCCACGAGGCCAGCGGGCCAAGGAGGACCGCTTCGGGCTCGTCGATCCACAGTAGGCCTTCAACCTGTAAGTCCAAAGGCGTCGCGATCCAGGCAGCCAGTGATAATTATTCTCATCCGGCCGTCGCAACACGCGATGCCGGCGGCCCACCATCCGCCGCCGGCGCCGGAGCTTTCTAGAACACCCGCTCCTGGAGGATCCTCATGACCGAACAACGCCCGCGCGTCCGAGGCCGCGCCGCGCGCGCACTGCTTGGCGCAGGCGCAGCCTGGCTGGCCGCAACTGCCCTGCCCGCCCAGGCCGCCGAAGAACTCACGCTCTACACGACGCGCGAGCCGGCGCTGATCCAGCCGCTCATCGCCGCCTTCAGCGCGCAGAGCAACATCAAGGTCAACACCGTCTTCGTGAAGGACGGCCTGCTCGAGCGCGTCAAGGCCGAAGGCGCTCGCTCGCCCGCCGACGTGCTGATGACGGTGGACATCGGCAACCTGATGGACCTGGTCGACGGCGGCGTGACGCAGCCCGTGAAGTCGGCCGCGCTCGAATCCGCCATTCCGGCCAACCTGCGCGGTGCCGACGGCCAGTGGTTCTCGCTCTCGATGCGCGCACGCGTGCTCTACGCCGACAAGAGCCTGCCGCTCACCAGCTTCCGCTACGAAGACCTGGCCAACCCCAAGTACAAGGGCAAGGTCTGCATCCGCGCAGGCCAGCATCCCTACAACACCGCGCTGGTGGCCGCGCTGATCGCGCACGACGGCGAAGCCAAGGCCGAGCAGTGGCTGCGCGGCGTGAAGGCCAACCTCGCGCGCAAGGCCACCGGCGGCGACCGCGACGTGGCGCGCGACATCCTCGGCGGCATCTGCGATGTGGGCCTGGCCAACTCGTACTACGTCGGCCAGATGAAGAGCGCCAAGGAAGGCACCGACGCGCGCAAGTGGGGCGACGCCATCAAGGTGGTGCGCCCGACCTTCGCCAATGCCAAGAGCGGCGGCACGCACGTCAACATCAGCGGCGCGGCCGTGGCGAAGAACGCGCCGCAGCGCGCCAACGCGGTCAAGCTGCTCGAGTTCCTGGTGTCGGAGCCGGCCCAGGCCCTGTACGCGCAGGCCAACTACGAGTACCCGGTGCGCAAGGGCGTGGCCCTCGACCCGATCATCGGCCAGACCATCGGCGAGCTGAAGGTCGATCCGCTGCCGCTGACCGAGATCGCCAAGTACCGTAAGCAGGCCAGCGCCCTGGTCGACAAGGTCGGCTTCGACCAGTAGGCGTGGTTCGCCCCCATGGCTGCAGCGCACTGAGCGTCGCCTGCGCCATCCCCCGTCCGGGGGCAGCACCGGTGGGCCGGCAAAGCCGGTTCCACGGTGTTCCTCGCAAGAACCAGAGCGCGCGCACAGGCATCTTTTGCTTCGCATGAACATAGGCGGTCGGTACGCGGGCCTGCAAGCCGCAGGCCCGGCCTGGCGCTGCGCGTCTTTCCTGATCGCCATCGGCGTGCTCGCGCCGGTGCTCACGCTGGCGTGGCTGGCCTTCGGCTCGGGCCTGGGCCACTGGGGGCCGCTGTTCGCCAACGTGCTGCCGCAGGCCACGCTCAATACCGCCGTGCTGCTCGCGGGCGTCGGCACGCTGGTGCTGGTGATCGGCACAGGCTGCGCATGGCTGGTGACGGCACACGACTTCCCCGGGCGCGGCATGCTGAACTGGGCCCTGCTGCTTCCGCTGGCGATGCCGACCTACATCGTCGCCTTCGCGTACCTCGACCTGCTTCATCCTATCGGCCCGGTGCAGGGTGCGATCCGCTGGATGCTGGGCTTCGACAGCCCGCGGCAGTTCCGACTGCCGGACCTGCGCTCGATGCCCGGCGCGATCTTCGTGCTCGGCTTCGTGCTCTATCCGTACGTCTACATGACGGCGCGCGCGATGTTCATGACGCAGCCCGCGCACCTCATGGAGGCCGCGCGCATGCTCGGCGAAAGCCGGCGCGGCGCCTTCTTCCGCGTGGCGCTGCCGCTGGCGCGGCCTGCGCTGGCCGTGGGTCTGAGCCTTGCGCTGCTGGAGACGCTCAACGACATCGGCGCTTCCGAATTCCTCGGCGTGAACACGCTGACGGTCGCGGTCTACACGACATGGATCACGCGGTCCGACCTCGCGGGCGCCGCTCAGATCGCCTGCGCGATGCTGTTCGTGGTGATCGCGCTCGTCTGGCTGGAGCGCAACGGCCGGCGGCACCAGCGCTTCGGCTCGTCGCAGCGCATGCGCGCGGTGCAGGCGCGGCGGCTGCATGGCGCGGCGGCATGGGCCGCAACGGCCGCCGCATCGCTGCCGGTGCTGATCGGCTTCGTGGCACCTGCTGCGTACCTCGTCTGGGAAAGCGCCAAGCGTCTGCGCCAGGGCGGCGGCATCTCGCAGGGGCTGGTCGCGAGCCTGGGCAACACGCTGGCGCTGGCCGCGGGAGTCACGGCGGTCGCGGTGGCGGCCGGCCTGGTCGTCGCCTGGGCAGCGCGCAGCCAGGGCTCGGGGCCCACGCGCGGCCGCTGGCAGGCGCGCGCGGCAACGCTGGGCTACGCGGTGCCGGGCACGGTGCTGGCCATCGGCCTGCTCACGCCGGCGCTGGCCTTCGATTCGGCGCTGGCCACGGCCTTCGGCTGGCAGGGCCTGCCGCTCATGAGCTGCGGCGTGGTGCTGGTCGTGGCCTGCGCGATCCGCTTTCTCGCCATGCCGGTCGGCGGCATCGAGGCCGGCCTCTCGCGCATTCCGCCCGCCATCGAACAGGCCTCGCGCCTGCTCGGCGAGACCACCGCCGGCACGCTGCGCCGCGTGCACCTGCCGCTGCTTCGCCCCGCCCTGGCCTCCGCGGCGCTGCTGGTCTTCGTCGATGCGATGAAGGAGCTGCCGGCCACGCTGCTGCTGCGGCCCGCCAACTTCGACACCCTGGCCACCTGGCTCTATGCCGAGGCCGCGCGAGGCACCTACGAGGAAGGCGCGGTCGCCGCGCTCGCCATCGTGCTCGCAGGCCTGCTGCCCGTGGTGCTGCTCGCGCGCAACCAGCTGGGCACGCCTTCGGCGACCATGGCTGCAGAGAAGACACTGAAATGAGCTCCCCACTCCACCTCGACGCGATCAGGCTGGCCTACGACACGCCGCGCGGCCCGCACACGGTCGTCGACGGCTTCTCGCTGGCACTGCACGCGGGCGACATCGCCTGCCTCTTCGGCCCTTCCGGATGCGGCAAGACGACGGTGCTGCGCGCCATCGCGGGCTTCGAGCCGCTGCGCGCGGGCACGATCCGCCTCGGTGACGCGCTGCTGTCGTCCGTGCAAACGCACCTGCCGCCCGAGCAGCGGCGCGTGGGCATGATGTTCCAGGAATACGCGCTGTTCCCTCACCTCTCGGCCGCGCGGAACGTGGCCTTCGGGCTGCGCCGGCTGGGGCGCGCGCAGCAGCAGTCGCGCGTGGCCGAGATGCTCGCGCTGGTCGGCCTTGCGGATGCCGGCGAGCGCTATCCGCACGAGCTCTCCGGTGGCCAGCAGCAGCGCATCGCACTGGCACGTGCGCTCGCGCCATCGCCCGCCCTGCTGCTGCTCGACGAGCCCTTCTCCAACCTCGACGGCGGCACGCGCGAGCGGCTGACCGTGGAAGTGCGCGGCATCCTGAAGCGGGCGGGGCAGACGGCCATCCTGGTGACGCACAACGAGGCCGAGGCCCACGCGATGGCGGACCGCATCGGCGTGATGCACGGCGGGCGCATCACGCACTGGATCGACACGGCAACCGCGGCCCCCTGACACACCCCTATCACAGCCGCCCGTTTTTCGAATGGGCTTTCCGGGAAAAGGTTGTTCGGGATCGCAAGAATCGCCGCGATCCAGACACAACCGATCCAGCAAACGGAGAGCCCCATGAGCCAGCCATCCCTCACCCTCGTCAGCCACCTGCTGTGCCCCTACGTGCAGCGCGCCGCGATCGCGCTGCGCGAGAAGAACGTGCCCTTCGAGCGCATCGTGATCGACCTCGCGAACAAGCCGCAATGGTTCCTGGACATCTCGCCGCTCGGCAAGGTGCCGCTGCTGAAGGCGCGCCGGCCCGAGGGCGGCGAGGCCGTGCTCTTCGAGAGCAACGTGATCTGCGAATACCTCGAGGAAACGCAGCCAGGCGCTCGCCTGCATCCCGAAGACGCGCTCACCCGCGCCCAGCACCGCGCATGGATGGAGTTCGGCTCGGCCATCCTCGGCGACCTGTGGGGCTACGAGACCACGCAGGACGCAGCCGTCTTCGAGCAGAAGCGGCAGGCGCTGCTCGCCAAGTTCCAGCGCGTGGAAGCGGCCCTGGGCGAAGGCCCTTACTTCGCGGGCGGCAGCTTCAGCCTCGTCGACGCGGTCTTCGCGCCGGTGTTCCGCTACTTCGAGGTGTTCGATGCGATCAGCGACTCGCACATCTTCGATGCCCTGCCCAAGGTGGATGCATGGCGCAAGGCGCTGGCCGTGCGCCCCAGCGTGCGCGAGGCGGTGGTGCCCGAGTACCCGCAGCACCTGATGGAGTTCCTGAAACGCCACCAGGCCCACCTGTTGACCCTGGCCGCTTGATCGCGGCGCCCGCAGGCCCACAATAGCGGGCTTACCTCTCCACGACTACAAGGCACCACGAGATGCGACTCCTCCACACCATGCTGCGCGTCGGCAACCTGCAGCGTTCCATCGACTTCTACACCAAGGTGCTCGGCATGAACCTGCTGCGCACTTCCGAAAACCCCGAGTACAAGTACAGCCTCGCCTTCATCGGCTACGGCAACGGCAATCCCGACCAGGCCGAGATCGAGCTCACCTACAACTGGGGCACCGAGAGCTACGAACTCGGTACCGCCTACGGCCACATCGCGCTCGGCGTGCCCGACGCCTACGCGGCCTGCGAGAAGATCAAGGCCACCGGCGGCAACGTGACGCGCGAGGCCGGCCCGGTCAAGGGCGGCACCACCGTGATCGCCTTCGTCACCGACCCTGACGGTTACAAGATCGAACTCATCCAGCGTGACGAGAACGCCGCAGGCGGCGGCCTGCGCTGAAGGCCCCGGGGCCGACGCCGCCATGGCAACCGCGAAGAAGCAGCCCGCGACAACGCGACAGGTCGCGCTGCTGCGCGGCGTGAACGTCAACGGCATCACCATCAAGAGCGCCGAGCTGAAGGCGCTCTTCGTCGAACTGGGCTTCGCTGCGGTGCGCACGGTGCTCGCCAGCGGCAACGTGCTGTTCGACACGGATGAGAGCGGCGCCGCGCTGCGCAGCCGCATCGAGCAGGCGCTGCGCAAGCGCTTCGGCTACGACGCATGGATCGTGCTGCTCACGCAGAAGACCGTGGCCGAGATCGCCGCGGCCTACCCCTTCGAACGCATCGACGATGAGCGCCATCCGTACATCGTGTTCGGCTCCGACAAGGCGATGCTCGACGAGATCATGGAAAAGGCAGGCACGGTCGATGCCGATACCGAGCGGCTCGAACGCGGCAAGGGCGTGCTGTACTGGCAATGCCCGCGCGGCGAGAGCCTGGACACGCCCGTGGCCAAGCTGCTCGCCAAGACCCGCTACAAGTCGAGCACCACGACGCGCAACCTGCGCACGGTGGAGAAGCTGCTGGGCGACTGAGCGAGCAGCCGCTGCAGGGCCTCGGCAGCTCAGCAGCCCAGCAGGTCGGCCAGCTGGTTGATGTCGCGCACGTGCAGGTTGTTGTCCGGCTGCGGCGAGACGTCCTTCGGCCGGGCCTGGCCGAATTCGTGCGGGCGCTCGATGTAGGCCGTCTTCAGGCCGCAGGCGCGCGCGGCCGCGAGGTCGTCGTGGTGTGCGGCGGCCAGCATCACCTGGCCGGGCGTCGCGTCGAACACCCCCGCCACGCCAAGGTAGGTGCGCGGGTCGGGCTTGTAGGCCTTGAACACTTCGGCCGACAGGATGCAGTCCCAGGGCAGGCCCGCACGCTTGGCCATCTCGGTGAGCAGGCCGATGTTGCCGTTCGACAGCGTGCAGATGGTGAACTTCTTCTTCAGCCGCGAGAGTCCCTCGACCGAATCGGACCAGGCCGGCAGGCGGTGCCAGGCACGGCTCAGGTCGCGCCTGGCGCCAGCCTCGATGCGATCGGCCAGGCTGAAGTCGTGCAGCACCTGGTCGAGCATGCTCAGGTGCAGCTCGTCGAGCAGCGTGAAGCCGCCCTCGCCCGCGGCGATGCGTTCCATCACCGCTTTCATGGCCGGCTGGTAGCCGGCGCGCCACGCGAGCGCGAACGCCGCGCCGTCGACACCCGGGAACACGCGCTCGACCTCGGCGGCGATGCCGCTGTGCCAGTCGACCACCGTGCCGAAGACGTCGAATGCGATGACCTTGAGATCGCTCGCGTCGAAATCCGCGCTGCTCATGGCGACGACGCTCAGCGCGGCAGCTGGCTCGCGGCGCGTGCCAGCTGCTCGATGCGGGCCCAGTCGCCGTCGCGGATCGCGTCGGTCGGCACGATCCACGAGCCGCCCACGCAGGCCACGTTCGCCAGCGCGAGGAACTCTGCCGCGTTGCCGGCATGGATGCCGCCGGTCGGGCAGAAGGTGACGTCGCCGAACGGGCCCTGCCATGCCTTGAGCATCGGAAGGCCGCCGGCCTGCAGCGCGGGGAAGAACTTCAGCTGCGTGTAGCCGTCTTCCTGCGCCGTCATGATCTCGCTGCCGGTGGCGACGCCGGGCAGCAGCGGCAGGCCGATGTCGTGGCAGGCCTTGCCGACGGAGCGCGTGTAACCCGGGCTCACGCCGAACTTCGCGCCGGCCAGCGCCGCGGCCTGTGCATCGGCCGCGCTGCGGATGGTGCCGGCGCCGGCCACGGCCTCGGGCACGTCCTTGGCGATGGCCTCGATGCACTGCAGCGCCTGCGGCGTGCGCAGCGTGACCTCGAGCATGCGGATGCCGCCGGCCACCAGGGCGCGCGCGAGCGGGATGGCGTCTTTCACATCGTTGAGCACGATGACCGGGATGACCGGTGCGTCGCGCATCACGTCGAGGGGGGTGAGTCTTTCAGTCATTTCCTGGCTCCAATCGGTTACGTATGCATCGCGCTCTGTGAGGACAGCCCTGGTCACAGCCAGGTGCAGGCGCCCTCCTCGGCGGCCAGTGCATTGCGGCGCATGCCTGCGAACAGCTCGCGGCCCAGGCCGTGGCCGTCGGCGATGCGCTGCGCCTCGGACATGGTGGCGACCTCGCGGGCGGCCCATTCGTCCTCGGGCAGCAACACGGCGAGCGTACCCGCGACGGCGTCGAGGCGGATCAGGTCGCCGTCGCGCACCTTGGCCAGCGGCCCGCCGGCGGCGGCCTCCGGCGAAACGTGGATCGCGGCCGGGATCTTGCCCGACGCGCCGCTCATGCGGCCGTCGGTGACCAGCGCCACGCGGAATCCCTTGCCCTGCAGCACCGACAGCGGCGGCGTGAGCTTGTGCAGCTCGGGCATGCCGTTGGCCTGCGGACCCTGCCAGCGCACCACGCAGACCACGTCGCGCTCAAGCTCGCCGGCGGTGAAGGCCTTCTGCAGCGCGGCCTGCGAGTCGAACACGCGCGCAGGCGCCTCGATGACGTGGCGGTCGTCGGGCACCGACGACACCTTGATCACGCTGCGGCCAAGGTTGCCGCTCAGCAGCTTGAGGCCGCCGGTGGCGCTGAAAGGGTTGCCGACCGACCGGGTGACGGCCTCGTTCTTCAGCGGCGCGGCGGGAGTCCATTGCAGGCGCTGGCTGCCTTGCTCGCCGGCCTGCTGCGCCAGCGACGGAATGTTCGCGAATTCGCGGATGCCGCCCGAGCGCACCGTCAGCACGTCGGCGTGCATCAGGCCGCCCTCGACCAGCTCGCCGATCACGAAGCCGGGGCCGCCCGAGGCCTGGAACTCGTTCACGTCGGCGCTGCCGTTGGGGTAGACGCGGGTCAGCAGCGGCACCACGTCGGAGAGTTTCGAGAAGTCGTCCCAGTCGATCAGGATGCCGGCGGCGCGCGCCACGGCCACCCAGTGGATCAGGTGGTTGGTGGAACCGCCCGTGGCGAGCAGCGCGACCATGGCGTTGACGATGCAGCGCTCGTCGACCATCACGCCGATCGGCGGGCAGTCGAAGGGAGCATTGCCCGCCTTGCCCAGCACCGTGCGCACGGCTTCCCGCGTGAGCGTCTCGCGCATCGCGTCGCCGGGCTGGATGAAGGCCGTGCCGGGCACGTGCAGGCCCATGGCCTCCAGCAGCATCTGGTTGCTGTTGGCGGTGCCGTAGAAGGTGCAGGTGCCGAGCGTGTGGTAGGCGGCCATCTCGGCCTCGAGCAGGCCCTGGCGGCCGACGAGGCCCTGCGCCGCCTGCTCGCGCACCTTCGACTTGGCGCTGTTCGAAAGCCCCGAGGGCATCGGCCCGGCCGGCACGAACACCGTGGGCAGGTGGCCGAAGTGCAGCGCTCCGATCAGCAGCCCGGGCACGATCTTGTCGCACACGCCGAGCATGAGCGCCGCGTCGAACATGTCGTGCGTGAGCGCGACGGCGGTGCTCATCGCGATGACGTCGCGGCTGAAGAGGCTCAGCTCCATGCCGGGCGTGCCCTGGGTCACGCCGTCGCACATGGCCGGCACGCCGCCGGCCACCTGGGCGGTGGCGCCGAGGCCGCGGGCCTCGTTCTTGATGATGTCGGGGTAGCCCTGGTACGGCGCATGGGCCGAGAGCATGTCGTTGTAGGCGGTGACGATGCCGATGTTGGGCGCGCGCTCGGCGACCACGCGGAACTTGTCGTTGGCCGGAATGCCGGCCACGGCGTGCGCCACGTTGGCGCAGCCCATGCGGTCGGAGCCGCGGTCGCGCCCGCGGATCTCGGCCAGGCGGTCGAGGTAGGCGCCGCGCAGCCCCTGGCTGCGCTCGCGGATGCGGTCGGTGACGTCGCGTACGGTGGGGTGGGTGCTGCTGCTCATGGGGAGTCGATGGCTCTGGCCGCTGTCGCCCGGGCGACTTCGGGCCTGGAGGCTCATGGTAACAAGTCAGGCCCGAATGCCCGATGAAATCCGGGCGCATGGCAATACGAATTTACCTATTTGCCCTCCACCGGCCAGCGCGCATGAAAAAGCCCGGCATGGCCGGGCTTCCTCTTCTGGGCGCAGAGGCTCGATCGCCCGCTCAGTCAACCAGCTTGACCTCGACGCGGCGCGCCTCGGCGTTGTTGCCCGTGCCGGCCGTGACGGCGGGCTTCTGCAGGTCGACCTTGGCGGCCGGGACGCCCAGGCCCACGAGCACGTCGCGCACCATCTCGGCACGCTTCTTCGCGAGCTGCTCGTTGATGGCGGCATCGCCGGTGGTGTCGTGGAAGCCCGAGATCACCGCCTTGCGGCCGCTCTCCACGCCCTTGATGACGGTAGCCAGGGCCTCGGCGGCGCCCGGTGCGAGGTCGGCGCTGCCGGTGGCGAAATAGAAGTTCACCACGCCGTCGGTCACTCGGATGCTCGCACCGTCGGGGATGACCACGGTGACGGTCTCGGTGACCTCGGCCACCCTGGGCGCCGCGGTGCCATTGCCCTGCTGGGCCGGCACGATCACCGCGACCGGCGGTGCCGCCGAAGCCTGCGCGGCGGCCGCTGCAGCCGCTGCCGCCGCCGCGGGGTTGTGCCCCTTGTGCCAGATCACGATGCCCACCACGAACAGGATCACCAAAGCGATCAACGCCATGACGAATCCGAGGATGAAGTTCTGCTGGCTGTCGTCGTCGCTCATCGGGGGTCTTGCTCCATAGGAAAGGGGCCGGTAAATAATGGTGCGGTGAACCATGATCAGGAAATTGTAGGTGGCGGCTCCGGCACTTCCGTGTCAGAGCCGGCGCCGAACCCCGGTCCGCCGGGGCTCGATCCCATGCCCGCGCCCCTGCGCGACCCGCAGCCGATGCTGGAGCGCGCCATCGCCGACTGGGGCGGGCGCGACGACCTCTGGCTCTTCGGCTACGGCTCGCTCATCTGGCGGCCCGAATTCGGCTTCACCGAGCGCCGTCCGGCCTGGGTGCACGGCTGGCACCGCGCGCTGAAGATGTGGAGCCGCGTGAACCGGGGCAGCGTGCAGACGCCCGGGCTGGTCTTCGGGCTGCTCTCCGGGGGCAGCTGCCGCGGCATGGTGTTCCGCGTGCCCAGGGCGGACGGCCTCGAAACCCTGCGCCGGCTCTGGCTGCGCGAGATGCCCACCGGCGTGTACGACCCCAGGTGGCTGCGCTGCGGCACCGCCGAAGGCGACGTGCGCGCGCTGGCGTTCACGCTTTCGCGGCGCAGCCCCAACTTCACCGGCGAGCTCAGCGACGAGCGCTACCGCCACATCTTCGCCCACGCGGTCGGCCGCTACGGCAGCTCGCTCGACTATGCCCAGCAGACCCTGATGGAACTGCGGCGCCACTCGATCCACGACGCCGCGCTGGCCCGCCTGGTGGCGCTGGCGGAGCTGAAAGAGCAGCCTCCCCCGGAGAACGCCGCTGATTGCGATACGCCGCAGGCTCCGGTATATGTTCCGGGGTCAGCGGACAAGACTTCCTCCCAACCTTCCAGACCCGACAAGGAAAACACATGAACCAACGCCGTCTCATCGCCACCGGCTCCGCCCTCCTCGCCTCGGCCATCCTGGCCGCCTGCGGCAGCATGGGTGGCAAGCCCAGCACCGCGGTCGAGCTGGTGCCGACCGCCGCGATCACGCCCAACCCGACGCGCGGCACGGTGACCTTCACCGCCCTTGATCACGGCGTGCGCGTGGCCGGCGAGGTCCGCGGCCTGGTGCCGGGCAGCGAGCACGGCTTCCACATCCACGAGAAGGGCGACTGCGGCGACAACGGCAATGCCTCGGGCGGCCATTTCAACCCGACCGGCGGCACGCACGGCAAGTTCGGCGCGCCGGGCAGCCATGCCGGCGAACTGCCCAGCCTGCGGGCCGATTCCAGCGGCGTGGCGCGCTTCAGCCTCGAAGACCATTCGATCTCGCTCACCCCCGGCGCCGCCAACAGCGTGATCGGCCGTGCGCTGGTGGTGCACCGCGATCCCGACGACTTCACGACCCAGCCCTCGGGCAACTCCGGCCCGCGCATCGCCTGCGCGGTGATCGGCAAGCCCTGATCGGGCGACAGGAAAGATGAAGAAAGGCTAGGCGCCTTCGCGCGCCAGCCACAGCGCCTCGGCCCGCGCCAGGGCCTCGGGCGTGTCGATGTCGGTGACCACGCCCACGTCGTCCACCGCCAGATCGGCGACCGAGCCGGCGGCGCGCATCGCCCGCAGCACGGAGGCCGCGCCGGCGGGTCCCTCCAGAGCCGCCAGCTGGGCGCCGCATACCGCGGCGAAACCCACCGGATGGCCGCGCTCACCCTGGTATTGCGGCTGGACGGCATTCACCGCACCGCCGAGCGCGGCCGCCACGGCCTGAAGCGTGCCCGGCCGAACCAGCGGCAGGTCGCCCGGCAGGATCAGCCACCCCTGCGCTTGCGCAGTGGCGCGAACGGCGGCCGCGATCGAATCGCCCATGCCGGGATGCCCCGCGTCTTCAACGTGCCAGGGCAGTCCGCTGGCGCGCACCGCGTCGAGCGTGCGTTCCAGCACCGGCCTGCCGGCCAGCAGCGCCCTGAGCTTGGAGCCGGTGCCGCCGCCCGCGATGAAACGCTCGCCGCGGCCGGAAGCCAGCACGATCACCACCAGGGAATTCGCCTTCTGCGTCGTCATGGGCCGAGTATGTGCGCAACAATCCCGGCATGACTTCTCCTCTTTCCAAAGACGAGCTGGCCGCGCTGCGCAAGAGCTACGAGCGCGCCGAGCTCGACGAGACCCGCAGCGCCGACGATCCGCTGAAACAGTTCGAACGCTGGCTCACGGAGGCCGTCGAGGGCCAGGTGCCCGAACCCAACGCGATGACGCTGTGCACCGTCGGCAGCGACCTGCGGCCTTCGAGCCGTATCGTGCTCATCAAGGGCTACGACGCGCGCGGCATCGTCTGGTACACCAACTACGAGAGCCGCAAGGGCCGCGAGCTGGCGGGCAATCCGTATGCGTCGCTGCAGTTCCACTGGGTCGAGCTGGAGCGCGTGGTGCGCATCGAGGGCCGCGTCGAGAAGGCCGGCGCCGAGGAAAGCGACGCCTACTACGCGAGCCGCCCGCTCGACTCGCGCATCGGCGCCTGGGCCAGCCCGCAGAGCGAGGTGATCAGCGGCCGCGACGTGCTGGTGAAGAACGCGGCCCTCTACGCCGCCAAGCACCTGCTCTCCCCGCCGCGCCCGCCGCACTGGGGCGGCTACCGGCTGGTGCCCGACCGCTGGGAGTTCTGGCAGGGCCGCAAGAGCCGGCTGCACGACCGGCTGCGCTACAGGCTCGAAGGCGCGGACTGGGTACGCGAACGCCTCGCTCCCTGACCCCACCAATCATTCAAGGAACACTGCGGAACCGGCTTCGCCGGGCCGCAGGTGTTGCCCGCAAGCCGAGACCGAATCAAGCCTCGCAAGCGACGACCTTGAACTCGACGCGCCGGTCCAGCGCGTCGCTCGCATCGTCGGCGCCCGTGCCGACGATGTTCTCGCGAAAGCCCATGCCCGATTCGCGCAGCTTCTTCGACAGCGGCGGCGCCTCGCCCACCAGCTTCGACTTCACGCTCGCCGCGCGCTGCAGCGACAGCCGCTCGTTCACCGCTTCCGAGCCGGTGCGGCTGGTGTGGCCCGTGACCACCACGCATGAATCGATCTGCGCCGCCTGCCGCGCGATCTGGCGCAGCCACATCGGATAGGCGGCGCTGATCTTCGGATCGGCGAGGAAGTCGGTCGAGCCCGGCTTGAACAGGAACTTCACGCTCAGGTTGTTGGTTTCGAGCCCCAGCCGGGCGATGGTGCCGAAGGTCTTCTCGGCGTCGGCCGTGCGGCCGAGCTGCGATTGCGTGAGGTACAGCCCGCTGTAGATGCGCAGTTGCTGGCCATCGGGCCGCTTCGACGCGGCCTCGTAGCGGCTCAGCGCCTCGCTCATGCGGCCGGCCTCGTAGGCGGCGGTGGCTTCCTGCAGCACGGTGGCGGTGGGCAGGCGCTCCAGGTAGAGCGCGTCTGCGGCCTGACCGGGCTGGGTCTCGGCGGTGCGGATGTAGCCCTCGACGCCGCGGTCCTTGCCGTTCACCGGGCTGTCGCGGAAGAAGGGCGTGGGGCGTGTGTCGAGCGAGGCGTCGCTGATGCGCGTCACCGACTGCGCGATCACCACGCCGCTCTTGATCTCGGTGAGCGCCAGGTTCAGCCGGTAGGGTGCACCAGAGGCGTCCTTGTCGCGCACCAGCGTGCCGTTGAGCACGTACTGCGCGTTGCCGATCTCGGTCGCGTTGAATGGCGAGACAGTGAACTGCTTGAACTGCGCCTGCATGCGCTGGACGATGCGCTGCTCGGCCACGCGCGTCACCTCCGTCTGCTGGCCGCTCGCGCCCTCGAGCAGCGGGTCGATCACGATGCGGCGCTGCGTGAGCGTCGACTCCACCTTGGCCAGGAAGGCCGGCAGCTTCTGGGTCTGCACCATCAGGTCGTCCACCGCCTGGTTCACCGCCTGGTCGAAGGGCATGGCGTTGCCGGTCGCGGGACGGTGCGCGCAGGCCGCGGCGAGCACGGCGGCGGCGCACAGCGCGAGCATGCGCAGCGCCAGGCGGGCTCGTTGGATGGTGGTCGTCATCAGCATTGGCTCCTCAATGTCTTCATGTCCTGGTCCGACAGCGGCTCGCCGACGGCGGCGCGCATGTTGATCTCGGTGCAGCGCTTCGAAGGCGCGGGCCGCGGCGCTGCGGCCGCCGAGGCCTCGCGCTGCACCGGCGGCGGCGATGGCACGGGCACGGCTGGCTGCGGTCGTGCCTTCGCCACCGGCTTCGGCTTCGACGGCCCCTCTTCGGCCTTCGGCGCCCTGTCGGCCTTCGCCGCGGCCGCGGGCTCGCTCGGCTCGCGCGGCACGCTCGCCGAAAGGCATGGCGTGCGGCAAGGCTTGGGCGCCTCGGCGGCAGTCTCCGCTGCCTGCGTGGGTCGGCCTTGCAGCGCGATCACCGTCGCGACCACCGCCATAGCAAGAAGGGGCGAAGAGCGCACCGGGTGAATCATCAGCCGGCAAATGTAGGGGGCCAAAGGCCGCGCAGCATCTCGCCAAACGGCCACCCTGCCGAACGGCATAGGCGCGCCGCGTGAAGGCCCTAAGGCGAAAGTGCGCGGGTAGCTACGGGAGGGAGACCGAAGGACTCAGGGCAGCCACTGCACGCACATCATCACGAGCGTGAGCGTGGCCAGCGCCAGCACCGTCGAAACGGCGACACTGGCCGTCACCAGGTCTTCCGCCGTGCGGTAGCGCTGCGAGAACAGGAACACGTTGGCGCCGATCGGCAGCGCCGCGGCCACCACCATCACCGTGAGCGGAATGCCGCGCACGCCCAGCAGCCAGCCGATGAGGGCCACCAGCAGCGGATGCAGCAGGTTCTTCACCAGCGCCTGCACCAGCGCGCCGCGCCAGTGCCGCCCGATGGGCGTGAGCGCGAGCGTGATGCCCACCATCACCAGAGCGATCGGCCCGAATGCCTGGCCCAGCAGCTGGATCGGCTTGTCGATGGCCTCGGGCATGACCAGCCCGGTCTGGGCGAACAGCAGGCCCGCGATGATCGGCAGCGGCACCGGGTGGATGATGGCGTTGCGCAGCGCGCGCATCACGGTGCGGGCCATGGAGGGGCGCTTCTCCGCGCCCGCCGCCCCGAGCGTGTTGGCCTGCTCGCGCGCCACGGCCAGCTCCAGCACCACCGTGGCGCTGGTCAGCAGCACCAGCGAATGCAGCGATATGAGCGTGAGCAGCACCACCATGCCCGGCTCGCCGTAGGCCAGGCCGATCAGCGCGATGCCGATCATCACGGTGTTGCTGTAGGTGTTGGCCAGCGCGATCACCGCGGCCGTGCGGTTGAATCCGCGCAGCGCCAGCGTGCCCGCGAACAGCAGGCCGGAGGCGATGAAATACGCAGCCACCGGCTTGAGGCTCAGTTGCTCGACGTGCACCGTGCTCATCGCGCGGAACAGCAGCGCCGGCGCGAGCAGCAGGAAGATGAGGTGAGACAGGTCCTTCACCGCGCCGCCACCGATCCAGCGCCGCTTGCCGGCCAGGTAGCCCACTGCGATCAGCACGACCACGGGCACGAGCGAGGAGATGACGAAGGAATTCACCCGGCGAGGATAGCCGAGGGGTGCGGCTGTCTTGCTCCTTCCCCCGCTGGGGGAAGGTTGGGACGGGGGCAGGCGCGCTTGCAGAAGCCAGGCTCCCATCAAGGCCGCTTGCCCCCACCCCTGCCCTCCCGCAGCGGGGGAGGGAGAAACAACACCGGTCAGAACGTCACGCGCAGACCGACCTTCAGCGTGCGCCCCGGCAGCGGCGCGTTCGGATACACGGTCGTCGTCAGGATCGAAGTCGCGCTGTAGGCCAGCTTGTTCGTGATGTTGTCCATGCGCGCATACCAGGTGAGGTTGGCGCGCTGCACCTTCATGCGGTAGGTGATGGCGGCGTTCCACAGCGTGTAGGCATCCGTTTCGCGCGCGCCCACGGAGGGCACGCGGTGCTGCGCCGCGTTGTAGTCGAAGCCGAAGCGCGCGCCCCAAGGGCCGTTGTTGTAGGCCAGCGTGGCCCCAAGGCGCAGCGGCGCGATGCGCGGCAGCGGCTCGCCGGTGTCGAGGTTCTTGGCGCGCACGATGTCGCCGCGCCATTCCAGGTCGAGCGTGCCCGCATCGTCCATGCGTGCGAAGCCGTCCGAGCCCAGCAGGCGCAGGTTGCCGTTGGCCTCGATGCCGGTGAAGCGCGCGCGCACGCCGCCGTAGACGTACTCGGCCAGCGTGTCGGCGGCGCCGGGTTCGGCCACGTTGCCCTCCTCGTCGAGGCTGCGCCCCGTCGCGGTCAGGCCGATGTAGTTGCGAAAGCGCGTGACGTAGGCATTGACGCGGGCGGTGTTGGGGCCCGACTTCCATTGCGCGCCCAGGTCGAAGCCGGTGGACTTCTCCTTCTTCAGGTTCGGATCGCCCACTTCCCACGCACCCGTCGCCACGTGCGGGCCGTTGGCCAGCAGCTCGTAGTCCTTGGGCGCGCGCTCGGTATAGGCGAGGTTCGAGGTCAGCTGCCACTGCGGCGCGAGGTTGACCAGCGCACCGAATGCAGCGCTGTGCGGGTTGAAGGTGCGCTCGCCGATGGCAAAGCGCGTGACCGTCGGATCGTCCGGATAGCCCAGCGAGCGGATGCGGACCTGCTCGGTGCGCGCGCCGAAGCTCAGGCGGCCCCACGAAGTGCCGTATTCCTCGTGCAGGAAGAACGCGTTCGAGCGCGTGCGGCTGTGCGGCGCGAAGGCCTCCTCGCCGTCGGCGGCGAAGCGGTTGGTCTCGCTGCTGAAGCCGACCAGGCCCTCGAAGTTGCCGATCTTCTGGTGGCGCGCCTCGATGCGCAGGTCGTTGCTCATGTTCGAGAAGGTGGTGCCGGGCGTGCCGCCCTCGAACTCGGTGTGGCGGTAGTCGGTGTGGCTGAGCTTGGCGTGGATGCTGCTGATGAAGCCGCCCGGCCGCCACTCGCCTTCCAGCGCGTAGCGGTCGGACTTCATGTTGATGGTCACGTCGTCCTCGGCCACCGTGCCGTACTTGCTGCGGTAGCTGCTGACCGAGGCGCCGATGTAGCCCTGGTCGAAGAACAGCGTGCCGCCGAGCGCGCCGCCGCTGGCCTCGTTGGCCGAGTTGCAGATCTTGCGCGCCGTCCACGGCGAGCCGGGCTTGCTGCATTCGAGCGTGATCGGCACCGAGACGTCCTTGGAGTCGCGGTTGAAGGCATCGACATGCACCGCGAAGCGGTCGTTGCCGCCTTCGAGCACCACGCCGCCGTTCTTCTCCTTGTTGCCGGTGGAATAGCCCAGGTCGGCGCGGCCGCCGAAACCGTTGATGGGCTCGGAGGGAATGCGGTTGTCGATCACGTTGACCACGCCGCCCACGGCGCTGCCGCCGTACTGCAGCGCCGAGGGGCCGCGCAGCACCTCGATGCGCTCGGTGACCAGCGCATCGACGGGCACGGCATGGTCGTAGCTGAGCGCGGAGGCGTCGGGCGCGGCGCCGCCGTTCTGCAGGATACGGATGCGGTCGCCGTCCTGGCCGCGGATGATCGGCCGGCTGGCGTTGGGGCCGAAGTAGCTGCTGCTCACGCCCGGCACGTTGTCCAGCGTCTCGCCGAGGGTCGATTGGGAACGCAGCAGCAGCTTGTCGCCCGACAGCGCCGTGGTGGGCGCGATCAGGTCGGTGGCGCCCAGCGGATTGCCGGTGACGGTGATCTCGCGCAGGCTCGCGGCGTCGGCGGGTTGGGCCTGCTGGACCTGCGCGGGATCCTGTGCCTGGGCCATGCTTGCAAAGGAGGCGAGCGAAAGAACGGCAACGCCGATGGCGTTGCGACGGAAATTGGGGGTCATGAAAAGGACACTCGGTGAATCAAGGAACGACCAGCCGCCACCGCGCGCAAGGCGGGTGCAGCAGCAGCCGGAACACAAGGGGATTCAGCGAGTGGAAGGCGGGCCGCGCGCGTCGAAGAGCGCGACCCAGCGGGCGAGCGCCTCGCCCTGCAGGAAAGCGAAGGTGGCCGACGGCAGCAGCATCGGCAGCACCAGCAACGGCACGCCGGGCATGGCCGAGCCGTGCGAGAGCTGGTCGTACAGCCGGCACTCGGCATCGGTGTGATCGCCGAACAGGCTGGCCAGGTGATGAGCCGTGTGCTTGTGGACGATCTGCGCGGCCTGCGCCGCGGCGGCCGGCAGGCCCGGCACGTGCAGCGATCGGTGCATCAGCCCCAGCGTGCCCGCGAACCACAGCGCGACCGCAAGCACGACCACGAGCGCGCGGGTCGAGCGGGGTCTGGACTGTCGGATGGCGAGGTGCACGGAAGGGGTCGGGTTCGGGCCGTTCGGCGCGTCAGGCCTTCAGCCCTTGACGCGCGATGCGAAGGTCTTCTGGAACTTCTCGACCTTCGGGCCCACGACGAAGGCGCAGTAGCCCTGGTTCGGATGGTTCAGGAAGTAGTCCTGGTGATAGGCCTCGGCCGTCGAGTAGTTGGCCAGCGGCGCCACCTCGGTGACCACGGGCGAGGAGTAGGTCTTGCTGGCCTCGATCTCGCGGATCACGTCCTGGGCCACCTGCTTCTGGGCGTCGTCGATGTAGTAGATGCCGCTGCGGTACTGGGTGCCGACGTCGTTGCCCTGGCGGTTGAGCGTGGTCGGGTCGTGCACGACGAAGAAGATCTCGAGGATGTCTCGCAGGCTGATCTGCGCCGGGTCGAATTCGAGCTTGACCACCTCGGCGTGCCCGGTGCGGCCGGTGCAGACCTGCTCGTAGGTCGGGTTGACGGCCTGGCCGTTGCTGTAGCCCGATTCGACGTCGAGCACGCCCTGCACCCGGTCGAAGACCGCTTCGGTGCACCAGAAGCAGCCCCCGCCCAGCACGATGGTTTCGGTGGTCGGCGATGAAGAGGACATGGTGCGGCTCCGGAGGAGGTTGAAAAGACGAACCCGATATTGTCGCGGCTTGACGTGACGGATGTCGGTCACTACATTACTAACCCGCGAGTCATTAATAACATGTCCCCCTCCCGTTCCCTCGTCGACAAGATCTGTCCGGTGCGCGCCAAGCGCGAGCGCCGGAAGGAGGCGCGCCCCGGCGAACTGCTGGCGGCCGCGCTCGATCTTTTCGTGGAAAAAGGCTTTGCAGCGACACGCTCAGAGGAAGTGGCGGCGCGCGCCGGGGTTTCCAAGGGCACCCTCTTCCTGTACTTCCCGAGCAAGGAAGAACTCTTCAAGGCCGTGGTCATGGAGAACCTCGGCGGCCGTTTCACCGAATGGAATGCCGAGTTCGAGGCCTTCGAGGGCACCACCGCCGACATGCTGCGCTACTGCATGAACGTGTGGTGGGAGCGCGTGGGCAAGACCCAGGCATCGGGGCTGACCAAGCTCATGATGAGCGAAGGCGCCAATTTCCCCGGGCTCGCGGAGTTCTATCGCGAGCAGGTGGTCCGGCCCGGCCACGAGCTGCTGCGGCGCATCTTCCAGCGCGGCATCGACAGCGGCGAGTTCGCGCCCATGGACATCGACCACGCCATCTACTCGGTGGTCGCGCCCATGGTCTTTCTCATGCTCTGGAAGCATTCGGCCATGGTCTGCGTCGACGGCGCCGCGGCGCTCGACCCCGAAAAATACCTGGCGACCCAGGCCGAAGTGGTGATCAACGGGCTCAGCGTGCGCCCCGGAAGGCCGACCGAACCGGTGGTGTCACCGGCGGCACCTAAAATTGAAGGTTTGTCCTGAGCCCACAAGGAAAGCCACGCCATGAACCCCACCCCCACCCTCGAGCGCTTGCGCTTCAACATGATCGAGCAGCAGATCCGCCCCTGGGACGTGCTCGACAACGACATCCTCGAGCTGCTGGCCCAGATCCACCGCGAGGACTACGTGCCCGAAGCGCACCGCACCCTCTCGTTCTTCGACATGGAACTGCCGCTGCTCGACGGCTCCGTGCCCGGCGAGATCATGCTGTCGCCCAAGGTCGAGGCCCGCACGCTGCAGGACCTGCACATCAAGAAGCACGAGACCGTGCTCGAGATCGGCACCGGCTCCGGCTTCATGGCCGCCCTGCTGGGCGCCCGCGCCGCCCAGGTGCTGTCGCTGGAGATCAACCCCGTGCTGGCCGCCCGCGCCGCCGAGACGCTGCGCCGCAACGGCGTGACCAACGTCGAAGTGCGCCATGCCGACGGCTCCGTGCCGCTGCCCAGCGGTCCCAGCTTCGACGTGATCGTGCTCAGCGGCTCCGTCGCGCGCATTCCGCAGAACCTGCTCGGATCGCTGAAGGTCGGCGGCCGCCTCTCGGCCATCGTGGGCGAAGAGCCGATGATGCGCGCCCACTTCGTCACACGCACCAGCGAGAGCAAGTGGGACACCATCCAGCCCTGGGACACGATGGCCCCGCGCCTGCTGAACTTCCCCGAGCCCTCGCGCTTCGCGTTCTGAGCCGACGGTTGACACGAGCATGATCGACCAAGTCCGCCCCGCCGACCTCGCCGCCTGGTTCGCACAGAACGCCGACGCAGCCCCCGTGCTGCTCGACGTGCGCGAGCCCTGGGAGCTGCAGACGGCTAGCGTCACGCCCCAGGGCTTCACCCTGGTGGCGATTCCGATGAACGAGATCCCCGGGCGGCTGGCCGAGCTGAATGACGGCCAACGCATCGCATGCCTGTGCCATCACGGCGCGCGCAGCCAGCGCGTGGCCGCCTTCCTGAACCAGAACGGCTTTGACCAGCTCGCCAACGTGGCAGGCGGCATCGACGCCTGGTCGTCGCACGACCCTACGGTCCCGCGCTACTGATTCTTTCCCCCAAGGACGTTCAATGCCTTCCAGGCCCCGGCTTTCGCCTCTTTCCGCAGCACTCGCAACCACCTTCGCAGTCCTGCTCGCATCGCCGGCCCTGACCCAGGCCCAGACACTGAACGAACTCTACGAATCCGCCCGCGGCTTCGACGCCACGTACCAGGGCGCACGGGCCCAGTACGACGCCAGCATCGCGCGCGCCGCGCAGGCCAAGGCCGGCATCCTGCCCGCCGTGGGCCTCACCGCAGGCGTCACGCGCAGCGACCTGGACATCGACACCCTCACCGGCACCAGCCGGGGCAGCTCCGCCTCGCGCGACTTCAACACGCAGAACATCGGCATCAACGCCACCCAGCCGCTGTACCGGCCCGCGAACTGGGCCACCTACGAGCAGGGCAAGCGCCAGGCCGACATCGCCCAGGCGGTGCTCACCATCGCCGAGCAGGACCTGATCGTGCGCGTGAGCCAGGCCTACTTCGACGTGCTCGCGAGCCAGGACAGCCTGGCGCTCGTGCGCGCGCAGAAGGTGGCCGTGGCCGAGCAGCTGGCATCGGCCAAGCGCAACTTCGAGGTGGGCACCTCCACCATCACCGATTCGCGCGAGGCCCAGGCCCGCTACGACCTGGTGATCGCCCAGGAGATCGCCGCGGAGAACGACCTGCAGGTGAAGAAGGTGGTGCTCGACCAGCTGGTCGGCCGTCCCGGCAGCGTGCCGGTGCCGCTCGCCGTGCCCGTGGTGCTGCCGACGGCGACGCCCGCCGACATCAACGCATGGGTCTCGCAGGCCGACGAGGCGCATCCCTCCATCCGGCAGGCCCGCCTGGGCCTGGACGTGGCCGGGCTCGAAGTGGAGAAAGCCAAGGCCGGCCACAAGCCCACGCTGGACGCCAACCTGGGCTACAACGTCACGCGCAATCCGACCGGAACCAGCACGAGTACCGTGGGCACGCGCGTCAACGCGGCCACGGTGGGCGTCACCTTCAACCTGCCACTGTTCGCCGGCTTCGCCACCGAGAACCGCATCAAGGAAACGCTGGCGCTCGAAGACCAGTCGCGCAGCGTGCTCGAAGGCACGCGCCGCAGCGTGGCGCAAGCCACGCGCGCGGCCTACCTCGGGCTCGTTTCGGGGGCAGGGCAGGTGAAGGCGCTGGAAGCCGCCGAGGCCTCGAGCCAGAGCGCGCTCGACGCCAACCGGCTCGGCTACCAAGTGGGCGTGCGCATCAACATCGACGTGCTGAACTCGCAGAGCCAGCTCTACCAGACCAAGCGCGACCTCGCGCAGGCGCGCTACAACGTGCTGCTGGGCAACCTGAAGCTGCGCCAGGCCAACGGCACGCTGACCGTGGACGACATGAACGCGATCAACGCGACGCTGGCCAGCAGCGGCAGCGTGCCGGCCGTGCCGCCGGCCATCGGCCCCGACCGCGGCACGACGACGACCACGACACCCGTTGTGCCCGCGACGCCGCCGAGCATCCCCGCGATCCCGCCGGTGCAGACGCCGCAGTTCAATCCGCCCGCACCGACGATGCCGACGGCGCCCGTGCCGCCGGTGATCGTGAATCCGCCCGTGCGCTGAGCCAGTTGGATTTTTCTCCCTCCCCTCCCGGGGGAGGGTCGGGGTGAGGGCACCGTGGCTTTGACCCATTCGCAGCGCTCGCTGGGCACTTGCCCCCATCCCAACCTTCCCCCTCTGGGGGAAGGAGCCAGAGGCAATTCAATCCAGCGTGGGTTCCGCGCGCGGCGGTTGTTGCGGATCGCCGTCCAGCGGCGCATTCACCGTGTCCACCGGCTCGGCCGCCTGCGCAATCGCCAGCACTGCCGCCGCCGTGCGCTCGGCCGCGCCGCGGTTCGACGAGGAGAACGCCAGCGCGGCCTGCGCCATCGCGGCGCGGCGCTCGGGGTTCTCGACCAGCTTCAGCGCCGCAGTGACGGCCTGCTCCATGCCTTCGACGCGCAGCGATGCGCCCGCGGCCAGCGAGAGCTGCGCTGCCTCGGCGAAGTTGAACGTGGACGGGCCCATGACCACCGGGCAGCCGCAGGCCGCCGGCTCGATCAGGTTCTGCCCGCCCAGCGGCTCGAAGCTGCCGCCGAGCAGCGCCACGTCGGCCAGGCCGTAATAGAGCGCCATCTCGCCCAGCGAATCGCCGAGCCAGATCTCGGCATCGGACGGCTGGCCCGCCGCACTGCGGCGCGCCACCGCGAAACCCTCGGCCTCGATCAGCGCCGCGACCTCGTCGAAACGCTGCGGGTGGCGCGGCACGATCATCCATTGCACGTCATGCACGCGCTTGGCGATCGAGCGGATCGCGCCCTGCTCCGGCGGCACCGGTGACGTCGCGCCGAAACGCTTGAGCACTTCGAGCAGCATGCGCTCCTCGCCGTCGCGCGAGCTTGCGAGCACCACCATCGGCTTGGGCAGGCGCTCGCGCAACGAGGCAGCGGCGGTGAGCTGGCGCGCATCGGGCGTGGCGTCGAACTTCAGGTTGCCGTAGATGCCGGCCACCTTGGCGCCGAGCGACACCAGCCGGTGCGCATCGGCCTCGGTCTGCGCCCACACGGCCGTGAGAGACGAATACGCGGGCCGCGCCAGCCATGCAAGGCGCTCCGCCGCCGCCAGCGACTTCTCGTTGAGGCGCGCATTGGCCAGCACGAGCGGAATGCGGCGTTCGGCGCAGGCGGCAGTCAGCTCGGGCCAGACCTCGGTTTCCATCAGCACGCCGATGCGCGGCTGGAAGCGGTCGAGGAAGCGGCGCACGGCGCCAGGCGTGTCCCACGGCTGCCAGACCTGCGTGTCGCCCGGCTCCAGCAGCTTGGCACCTTCCTCGCGACCGGTGGCGGTACCGTGCGTGAGCAGGATCGGCACGCCGGGGTACTGCCGGCGCAGCTCGGCGATCAGGATCGCGGCCGCGCGCGTCTCGCCGAGCGAGACCGCATGCACCCAGCACTGGGCGTGCCCGGTGATGGCTTCGTCGTAGTAGCCGAAGCGCTCCTCCACCGCCACGCCGTAGCCTGGCTCGGCCTGCGCGCGGCGCCGCAGCTTGCGGCGCACGAGCGGTTGCACGACAGTGGTGAAGGCGCCGTAGAGGCGCAGCAGCAGGGAACGCACGATTCAGTTCCCCACCAAGACCACACCGTTGCGGAACCCACAGCGCGTGAGACCCGCGCGGCCTTTCACGCCAGCGCTACCTTGGAGCTGGCTTTGCCGGGCCAGCGGTATCGCCCCCTGGAAGGGGGTTGGCGCAGCGACACGAAGCGCGCGAAGACGGGGGGTCATCCTAATGCGCCGCTTCGCCTACCTTGGCGTCGGGCTTGGCGGTTCTCAGAAGGGCCAGCATCTCGGCCTCGATGCGCTTGAGCGCCGCATCGGTCTGCCCTTCGAAGCGCAGCACCAGCACGGGCGTGGTGTTCGACGCGCGGATCAGCCCGAAGCCATCGGGCCAGTCGACGCGCAGCCCGTCGATAGTCGATACCTTGGCGGGCGCGGCGAAGTTCGCGCCCTTCACCAGCTTGTCGACCACCGCGTGCGGCTCGCCCTCGGCGCAGGCCACGTTCAGCTCGGGCGTCGAGAAGCTCGTGGGCAGCGCGTTGAGCACGGCGTTCGCGTCGGGGCTCTTGCTCAGGATCTCGAGCAGGCGGCAGCCCGCGTAGGTGCCGTCGTCGAAGCCGAACCAGCGCTCCTTGAAGAAGATGTGGCCGCTCATCTCGCCGCCCAGGGGCGAGTCGATTTCCTTCATCTTCGCCTTGATGAGCGAGTGGCCGGTCTTGAAGATCATCGGCTTGCCGCCCGCGGCCTCGATGGCCGGGCCCAGGCGCTGCGAGCACTTCACGTCGTAGACGATGGTGCCGCCGGGCACGCGCGAGAGCACGTCCTGCGCAAAGAGCTGCATCTGGCGGTCCGGGAAGATGTTCTGGCCGTCCTTGGTGACGATGCCCAGGCGGTCGCCGTCGCCGTCGAAGGCCAGGCCCAGTTCGGCGTCGCCGGCGGCCAGCGCGGCGATCAGGTCCTTCAGGTTCTCGGGCTTGCTCGGGTCGGGGTGGTGGTTGGGGAAGTTGCCGTCGACCTCGCTGAAGAGCTCGGTCACCTCGCAGCCCAGGGCGCGGAAGATGGCCGGGGCCGAGGCGCCGGCGATGCCGTTGCCCGAATCGACCACGATCTTCATCGGGCGCGCCAGCTTGATGTCGCCAGCGATGCGCTCGATGTAGGCCGGGGCCACGTCGACCTTGCGCACGCTGCCGCCCGGGGCGAGCTGCGCGGTGCCGGCTTCCATGGTCCTGCGCAGGGCCTGGATCTCGTCGCCGTAGATCGCACGGCCGGCCAGCACCATCTTGAAGCCGTTGTAGTCCTTGGGGTTGTGGCTGCCGGTGACCTGGATGCCGCTCGTGCACAGCGTGTGGGCCGCGAAGTACAGCATGGGCGTGGTGACGGCGCCCACGTCGATGACCTCGATGCCCGTGGCCACCAGGCCCTTGATCAGCGCCTCGGCCAGCGCGGGGCCCGACAGGCGGCCGTCGCGCCCTACCGCCACCGACTTCTCGCCCGCCGCGCGGGCCGCGCTGCCGAAGGCCCTGCCCAGCGCTTCCGCCACCTCGGCATCGAGTGTGACCGGCACGATGCCGCGGATGTCATAGGCCTTGAAGATCGACGCGCTGAGCTGCATGGAGAGGCGTTCCCTGTCGGATTTGTAAACCGGGCATTGTAGGCAAGGCCCCGGGTGGCCACATGTCCGGAAACGGCCAGTTGAAACGAGTCGAAACCGTATCATTTCCCCATGCCTGCCGACCACCACTCCACCGAAGCGCTCGAGAGCGACGCCTGCTACCTGGCGATGAAGACGCACGACGCGCGCTTCGACGGCTCCTTCTTCACCGCGGTGACCTCCACCGGCATCTACTGCCGCCCGGTCTGCCGCGTGAAGCTGCCGCGGCGCGAGAACTGCCGGTTCTTCCGCCATGCGGCACAGGCCGAGGCCGCGGGCTTCCGCCCCTGCCTGCGCTGCCGGCCCGAACTGGCCCCTCGCGCTTCGGGCGCGGCGAGCTGGTCGACCGAAGATGCCTCGCGCATCCTCGCGCAGCAGGCCGCGCGGCTGATCGACGAGCCCGACGCCTGGTCCGAAGACGGCCCCGGCGCGGCCCAGATCGCGGCGCGCCTGGGCGTGAGCGACCGCCACCTGCGGCGCATCTTCGAATCGCAATTCGGCGTCTCGCCCCTCCAGTACCTGCAGACGCGCCGCCTGCTGGCCGCCAAGCAGCTCATCGCCGACACGCGCCTGCCGATGACGCAGGTCGCGCTGGCCAGCGGCTTCGCCAGCGTGCGCCGCTTCAATGCAGCCTTCCTGGAGCACTACGGCCTGAATCCGAGCGCGCTGCGGCGCGCCGGCGGCGGCGCGGACAACGGCAGCGCAGGCGGCCATGGCAAGGCGATCGAGGTGCGCCTGGGCTTCCGACCGCCCTACGACGCCAACGCCATGCTGGGCTTCTTCGCACGGCGCGCGCTGCGCGGCGTGGAGATGGTCTCCACCGCCGACGGCAAGGAACCCGCCAAGGGCAGCACGCCCGACTACGTGAAGCTGACCCGCACCCTGCGCATCCAGCAGGGCGCACAGGCCCACGCGGGGTGGCTGCAGCTGCGCTTCGACCTGCAACGCGAGCAGATGCTGCTGTCGGTCAGCGATTCGCTGGCCGCCGTGCTGCCCATCGTCATCAGCCGTGCCCGCGCCCTGTTCGACCTCGATGCGGAGCCGATGGCCATCAATGCGGCGCTGCACGCGGCCTTTCCGCACGGCGACGGGCTTCGCGTGCCCGGCGCGGTCGACGGCTTCGAGCTCGCGGTGCGCGCGGTGCTGGGCCAGCAGATCACGGTGGCCGCGGCGCGCACGCTGGGCTCGCGGCTGGTCCAGGCCTTCGGCGAAACGCTGGCCACGCCGGTCGAGGGGCTGGACCGGCTCTTTCCCACGCCGGCGGCCATCGCGGCCGCGAGCGGCGACGAGCTGGGCCGGCTCGGCATCGTGCGGCAGCGGCAGACGGCGCTGCAGGCCGTCGCGCGCGAAGTGGCCTCCGGCAGGCTGGCGCTGCACGCCGGCGCCGACGTGCCCTCCACCATCGCCGCGCTGCAGGAGCTGCCCGGCATCGGCGCCTGGACTGCGCAGTACATCGCGATGCGCGCGCTGCGCTGGCCCGACGCCTTTCCGGCCGGCGACGTCGCGCTGCAGAAGGCCCTGGGCGTGACCACCGCCCGCGCTGCCAGCGAAGCCTCGCAGGCGTGGCGGCCGTGGCGCAGCTACGCGGTGCTGCGGGCTTGGCACGCCCCGACCCCGGCGTTGGCGGGCTCGCCTTCGCCACCTGCGGCCACCGAGTCCGGATCTCCCCTCATCACAACGGCAGGCGTCGCAGCCTGAAGCGTCATGAAGTTCAAGAGCAAAGTCATCTACACCTCGCACATCGACACGCCGCTGGGCGGCGTCACGATGGCGGCCACCGACAACGGGCTGGCCGGCGTCTGGTTCGACCAGCAGCGCCACTGGCCCGACACCAGCGGCTGGATCACCAGGGACGACCATCCCGCGCTGGTCGAGGCGGCCACGCAGCTGCGCGACTACTTCGCCGGCAAGCGCGACAGCTTCGACATGAAGCTCGACCTCTCGCACGGCACCGCGTTCCAGCAGAGCGTGTGGCAGCAGCTGCTGGCCATTCCGGCCGGAGCCACCACGAGCTACGGCGCGCTCAGCATCAACGTGGGCAACCCGGCCGCGGTGCGCGCGGTGGGTGCTGCCGTGGGACGCAATCCGATCAGCGTGATCGTGCCCTGCCACCGCGTGCTGGGCTCCGACGGCTCGCTGACCGGTTACGCTGGCGGGCTCGAACGCAAGACCGCATTGCTGCAGCTCGAAAAGGCGATCTGAGCCCGAGCGAGCGAACGCGCAAGCGCACAGAAGAAAGAACGACCGAGGACGCATGACCACAACGAAGAACGACAACGTCGCCCCCGCCGCCAAGGCCCTCCCCCCCACCGCGTGGCTCATCGACCTGGTGCTGCTGGGGGCGCTGTGGGGCGCCTCCTTTCTCTTCATGCGCATCGGCGCCGCCGAGTTCGGCGCGTTGCCTACGGCCGCGGTGCGGGTGGCGATCGCCGCGCTGTTCCTGCTGCCGATCGCGCTGCTGCGCGGGCAGGGGCCGTCGCTTGCGAAGCACTGGAAGGCCAGCATGCTGGTCGGCGTCTTCAATTCGGGCATGCCCTTCGCGCTCTTCTGCTTCGCGCTGCTGACCATCAACACCGGCCTCGCGGCAGTGCTCAACGCCACCACGCCGATGTTCGGCGCGCTGGTGGCCTGGGCCTGGTTCCGCGAGCGGCCGGCGAACTGGCGGCTGGTGGGGCTGGTGATCGGTTTCGCGGGCGTGGCGATGCTGGCGAGCCGCAACGCCGGCCTGCATTCCGGTGCCAGCGGCAATGCGGCGCTCTTCGCAGTGCTCGCCTGCCTCGCCGCCTGCCTGTGCTACGGCATCTCCGCCAGCGCCACGCGGGCCTGGCTGGGCGGCGTGCCCGCGCTCACTACGGCCACGGGCAGCCAGATCGGCGCCACCGCCTTCCTGGCCCTGCCCGCCTTCTGGCTCTGGCCCACGCAGATGCCCAGCCTGCGCGCATGGCTCGCGCTGCTGGCGCTGGGCATCGCCTGCACCGGGGTGGCCTACATCCTGTTCTTCCGCCTGATCGAGCGCGCCGGCCCGGCACGCGCGTTGACGGTGACCTTCCTGGTGCCGGTGTTCGCGCTGTTCTACGGCGCGGTGTTCCTGGGCGAGAGCATCACGCAGTGGATGCTGGTGTGCGCGGTGGTGATCGTCTGCGGGGTGGCGCTGTCGACCGGCATCGTCAAGCCGGGCTGGCCGCGCAAGGCGCCAGCCTGAAGGCGCGTCGCGTGGCGCCTACACGGCGCCCGCGACCACGTTCACCGAAAGCGCCAGCACCAGCATGTTGAAGGCGAAGGCCAGCATGCTGTGCAGCAGCGTGATGCGCCGCATCTCCTTAGAGGTCGCCTGCACGTCGGAGACCTGCGAGGTCATGCCGATCACGTAGGAGTAGTAGAGAAAGTCGAAGTAGTCGGGCGCGTCGTCCTTGCCCGGAAAGTCGAGGCCGCCGTCGGGCGTGCCGTCGCGCTGGTCGATGTAGTAGCGGTGCGCGTAGTGGAAGGCGTAGATCGTGTGCATCGTCAGCCACGAGCCCACGAGCGCCACCAGCCCGAGCGCGATGTGCGCCGCGCGTACCCAGCCGCTGAGGTCCTTCACCTGCTGCAGCAGCATGGCGATGGCCACCACGCTCATCGCCACGACCAGCAGCATCGACACCAGGATCAACACGTTCGGCTGGTCCAGCGACTGCGCGCGCTCGCGCGTGCGCCTGGCGTCGAAGGTGCAGGCCAGCCACCATGCGAGCAGCTGGTGCACCACCACGCCCGCGCACCAGGCGGCCAGGCCCCGCGCCATGCCGCTCATGGGCACCGGCAGGAGCGCAACGGCAACGGCCGCGCCCGCGGCGGCACCATAGAAAAGACGTTGGGGACCGGTGGTGGTGGAGAGGTGTCGGCGCATGACGGCACTTTAGCGCCCGCCAAGGGGCGCAACGCGCCGTCGCGGCGTAGAGCTATTCCTACAACCACTGCGGCATTCCGCGCATCCGCGAAGTCCTTGTCGCCCTCTAACGTATCGCCTGTTCAGGGAGCCTCGCCCTCAAGCACCGCACAACAGGACGCAGCCACCCGGCTCCCGTTCCGCCACGACGACGTGCCCGAGGGGGATCCATCCAGTTCCAGTTTCGCCCATCCGCTTCTTCAAGGATTCTTCAATGCCGCTGCCTCGTCCCCGTCTTCTCCCGTCCGTCCGGCACCCCGTGCTGCTCGGCGCAGGGCTGCTCATTGCCGCCGCGCCTGCCTTCGCCGACCCCTCCCCTGCGCTCGATCGCTTCAGCTTCTCGGTGGGCGGCTTCAACGCCGATCCGAAGATCAGCGCATCCTTCGGCACGGCGTACGGCGCATTGCAGACGGGCGACATCAAGCCCGGCCGCGTCACCATGCCGCGCATCTCGGCCGACGTGCTGCTGGGCGACAGCCAGGGCATCTCCTTCGACTACTACCGCTACAAGCGCGACTACTCCGGCGGCGTCGCCAACACCACGTCGCTCGGGCCCTTCGGCACGCTCAACACCTTCGGCAATGCGGACCTGAGCACCAAGCTCGACTTCGCGAAGCTCTCATACAAATGGTGGATCGGCTCGGGCAACACCGTGCTCGGCCTCGGCGCCGGCGCCGCCTACTACCGCGCGACGCTCGGCGCCAGCGCCCTGGCCTCCGTGAACGGCCAGATCGGTACCCTGAGCCAGAGTTCGAGCGACAACGCCGTGGCGCCGCTGCTGGAGATCGGCGTGCGCCACGCCATCACGCCCGACCTGCGCCTCTTCGCCGACGCCTCGGGCGTATGGAAGAACGGCGGCCGCTTCCACGGCAACATCTACAACGCTTCCGCGGGCGTGGAGTGGTTCCCGGTGAAGAACGTGGGCGTGGTGCTGGCCTATGGCGTGACGAACATCGACCTGACGCGCAACAACGACTTCGCCGATACGCGCCTGAAGGTCAAGCTGCAGGGTCCCTCGGCCTTCCTCAAGGCGCGCTTCTAGGCGCCCGATCCGGCTGCGGGGTGGCAGCCAGTCTTCGCAAGACGCGGTGCGGCGCACGGCCTTAGGCTGCGCCCACCATCGAAGAACGGAGACGAAGAGCATGCCCGCAGCCGCCAACGGCCCTGTGCCGCCGCAGTTCCATTCGCGCATCTCGCGCATCGCGCTGGGCGACGTGATCCACCGCAGCGCACGCCGCTTCGGCGCACGCACGGCGCTCGTCGAAGGCGAGCACCGCATCACCTACGGCGAACTCGACGCCGCCTCAAACCGCTTCGCGCACCATCTGCTGGGCCTGGGCCTGTCGGGCGGCGACCGCGTGGGGATGCTGTGCAACAACTCGATCCAGATGGTGGTCGCCATGCTGGGCATCCAGAAGGCCGGCCTCGTGTGGGTACCGATCAACACCGCGCTCGCTGTGGATGCCATCGGCTACATCCTCGGCCATGCCGAGGTGCGCCATGTCGTGATCGACACCGCGCTGCACGCCCGGCCCGAGCTGCGTGAACTGCTGAGCACGAAAGGCGTGGCGCCCATCCTCTGCGTGCTCGACGGCGACACGCCGCCGGAAGGCTTGCCCACCGTGCTGCAGGCCATCGCGCAGGGCCCGGCGACCCTGCCCGACGTGCCCATCGACAGTACGCAGCTCGCGCTCATCATGTACACCAGCGGCACCACGGGCCGCCAGAAGGGCGTGATGCACTCGCACGCCTCGGTGCATTCGGTGCTGTTGAGCAACATGGTCGAATGGGGCAGCAGCCCCGAGCGCGCCGACGTGTGGAGCAGCGTGCTGCCGCTCTTCCACTGCGGCCAGCACACGGTGCTGATGTCGGCGCTGGCGGTGGGCGGCTCGCTCGTGGTGCTGCGCGGATTCGACCCCGGCGCGGTGCTCTCGGCCATCGAGCGGCACCGCATCACGGTGATGGTCGGCCTGCCGATGATGTACGGCGCGCTGCTCGCGCATCCGCAGCGCGCCGCGCGCGACATCTCGAGCCTGCGGCTTTGCGTGTATGCGATGGCGCCGATGTCGCGCACGCTGCTGCTGCGCCTGCTCGACGAGTTCTGCCCGAACTTCGCGCTCGTCTCGGGCCAGACCGAGATGTACCCCGGCGCCACCATCTTCGAGGCGCACGAGCAGCGCAGGCGCTTCGGCTCCTACTGGGGCGTGGGCACGCTGGTGAACGAGGTCGCGGTGATGGGCGACGGCGGCGAGCTGCTCGGCCCCGAGCAGGTCGGCGAGATCGTCTTCCGCGGCCCCAACGTGATGCTCGGCTACTACAACGACCCGGAGGCCACCGCGAACGCGCAGCGCTTCGGCTGGCACCACTCGGGCGACCTGGGCAAGCTCGACGCCGACGGCCAGCTGATCTTCCTCGACCGGCTCAAGGACATGGTCAAGTCTGGCGGCGAGAACGTGCCCTCGATCAAGGTCGAGGAGGTGCTGCTGCGGCACCCCGCCGTGCTCAACGCCGCGGTGGTGGGCCTGCCGCACGAGCGCTGGGGCGAGGCCATCACCGCCTTCGTCACGCGCAGGCCCGACGCACCGGCGGACTTCGACGAGGCCGCGCTCTCCGCCCACTGCAAGGAGCACCTGGGCGGCTTCGAGGTGCCGAAGAAGATCATCTTCCTGCCGGCGCTGCCGATGACCTCGACCGGCAAGATCCAGAAGTTCGAGCTGCGCCGGGCGCACCACGACCACTACGAGCGCGAGGGTTGATCCGCGCCCTGCAGCAGCGTCGCGCGCACCTCCTTCTTCAGCACCTTTCCCACCCTGGATCGCGGCAGGTCGAGCCACACCTCGATCTGCTTGGGCGCCTTCACGCTGCCGATGCGCGCCTTGACGAAGGCCTTGACGTCCTCCACGTCCACCTGCCGGCCTTCGTGCAGCTGCAGCACCGCCACCACGCGCTCGCCCCACTTCTCGTCGGGCAGTCCGACGACGGCGCTGTCCTGCACGTCGGGGTGCTGCAGCAGCGCCTGCTCGACCTCGGCCGAATAGACGTTGAAGCCGCCCGAGATGATCATGTCCTTGGCCCGGTCGACGATGTAAAGAAAGCCATCGGCATCGAGGTAGCCGATGTCGCCCGTGTGGTGCCAGCCATGGCGAGAAGCCTCTTCGGTGGCGCCCGGGTTCTTGTAATAGCCGAGCATCACCAGCGAGCCGCGCACCACGATCTCGCCGCTCTCGCCCGTGGGCAGCAGCACGCCGTCGGCGTTCATCACGCCCACCTGCACGAGCGGGCCCGGCCTGCCCGCCGAAGACAGACGGTGGCGAGCGATGGTGCCGTCGGCGTTGAAGTGCTCGCGCGGCGACATCATCGAGATCATCATCGGCGCCTCCGTCTGGCCGAAGAGCTGCGCCATGACGGGGCCGATCTTCTGCAGTGCCTCTTCGAGCCGCGCGGCCGACATGGGCGCGGCGCCGTACCAGAAGCACTGCAGCGAATCGAGCTTCGTGTGCGCGAGCTGCGGATGCTGCAGCAGCATGTAGATCAGCGTGGGCGGCAGGAATGTGTGGGTGACCCCATGCGCCTCGATGAGGCCAAGGAACTCGCCCAGGTCGGGCCTGGGCATGATCACGACCTGCCCGCCCAGCGCCATCACCGGCAGGCACAGCACGCCGGCGGCATGCGTGAGCGGCGCCAGCGCGAGGTAGACGGGCCGCCCCTCGAAGGGATAGCCCATCAGCGTCAGCGCCGACATCGCCTCGAGATTGCGCCCCGACAGCATCACGCCCTTGGGCTGGCCTGTGGTGCCGCCGGTGCCGGCGATCATCGCCAGGTCGTCGGGCGGCGCGACGTCGAAGGGCGAGTCGTCCAGGCCCTCGAGCCAGTCTTCCAGCGAGGGCGCGAAGGCCTGGCGCTGATCGAGGCACACCAGCGCCCGCAGCCCGGGCAGTTGCGGGCGCATCTGCTCGACCATGGCCGCATAGTTGCCGTGGAAGACCAGGCAGGCGCAGTCGAAGGCATCGAGTACGTAGGCGTTCTCGCCCGCTTCGTTGCGCGGATTGATCGGGCACCACACGCAGCCCGCGCGCGAGATGCCGAACACGGTGGCGAAGGCCGTCGCGTCGTTGCTCGAAAGCACGGCCACCTTGTCGCCGGGGCGGATGCCGCCGCGTTGCAGGCCCCTCGCCACGCGCCAGCTGATGCGCTGCACCTGGGCATAGCTCAGGCTGCTGCCGCCCATGGTGAGGCACGGCGAATGGGCGCCGAGCTGGGCGCCCTTGTCGAGGTAGTCGACCAGGCGCATGGGATCAACCCATCCGGGTGATCACGGGCTCCTGCACCAGCCCGAAACCGCGCAGCGCACCGAGCAGCTCTCGGTGACCGAAGGCCTGGCAGCCCGAAGCGAAGCCGGCGCGCCGCGGCGGCTGCTGCAGCAGCGAGGCGGCCGCGTAGGCCTGCAGCAGGCCGGTCTGCTTGTAGTTGCAGTTGCCGAAGATCACGCAGTGCACGCGGCCCAGCGGACCGGAGGCGTGCACCGAATCGACCGACCTGTTGATGCGCGGGTTCTCGCGCGGCGGCATGGTGTTCATCACGCCCGACGCGGTCTGGGCCAGCGCGGCATAGCGGTCCTCGTCGTTCATGCCCTCTGTGGCCTTGAGCGCGGCGGCCACGATCTGCGGCACGCCCTGCATCAGCGCCTTGTTGAAGACACCGCCCAGAACCTTCACGTTTGCCACGCGCGGATCGCGCTTGAACCACACCGGGTGCGAGGTACCGCCCCAGGGCAGCGCCAGCGCGGCCTCGTGCTGCCCGGGAATCGAGAGGTGGTACAGCCCTGCGTCGGGTTGCCACTCGACGTATTCGTTCTGCTCCAGGTAGTAGGCCTTCGAGGTGGCCGCATTCACCAGGATGGTCTGGGTGGACGCGATGGTCGGGCTGCCGCCCCAGAACACGGCGATGTCGAGCGTGTCGAGGCCGGGAGTCTCCAGGCACAGCTGCGCGGCGATCTCGCCGGTGGTGTACATGTGGGCGAGGCCCGGCGACAGCAGCAGGCCTGCGGCGGCGAACCTGGCGCCGTACTTCTGGTCGAGCGTGATGAGCCAGTCCTGCTCGCCGGTGGTGTCGGTGTAGTGGCAGCCCGCGGCCAGGCAGGCATCGACGACTTCATGGCCGAAGCGGGCGAAGGGCCCCACCGTGTTCAGCACCACCGAGGCGCCGGTGAAGAGCTCGGTGAGCGCTCCCACCGAATGCGCCACCTCCACCACCTCGTAGTTCGCGGTTTCGATGCCGGGCACGTTGGACTTCATCGCCGCTTCCACCTTCTGCGCGCTGCGGCCCGCGGCGACGAAGGGGATGTTGTACTCGCGCAGGTATTCGCACACCAGCCGGCCGGTGTAGCCGGAGGCGCCGTAGACGACGACGGGTTTCTTCTTGCTGCTGCTCATGCTGTGTCTCCTTGCTGTTGTTCGCCTGTGCGACTACATGCCCATGCCGCCATCCACCGCGATGCCTGCGCCGGTGATGAACCGGGCCGCGTCGCAGCAGAGGAAGACCACCACGTCGGCCATGTCGCCGACTTCGCCGAGGCGCCCCAGCGGCGTCTGGCCGACAACGTCACTCACGGCGGCCTCCACGCTCGGTGCGAGGCCTGCGGCGACGATGTCGTGCGCGAGCTTCATGCCCATGTCGGTGGGCACGAGGCCCGGGTAGATGCAGTTGACCCGGACGCCGTAGCCCAGCTTGCCGGACTCCATCGCCGCGACGCGCGTGGCGCGGTCGACGGCTGACTTGGTGGCGGAGTAGCCGGCAATGGCGGGGAACGCGATGGTCGCCGCGACCGAGGCGATGTTGACCACCGCACCGCCCTTGCCCGCGCTGCCGCCGGGACGCATCGCGCGGAAGGCGTGCTTCATGCCGAGCAGCGTGCCGGCCACGTTCACGTCGAGCATGCGGCGCAGGTCGTCGCCGTCGACGTCCACCACCAGCGAGGTGATCTCGATGCCGGCGTTGTTGACGAGGATGTCGAAGCCGCCGAGCTCCTTCACCGTGGTCTCGGTGGCCGAGGCCCAGTCGCCGTCCCTCGTGACGTCGAGCGGGACGAAGCCCACCTTCGCCCCCGATGCGGACAGCCTGGCGGCGGTTTCGCGCCCCAGGTCGGCGAGCACGTCGCCGATCATCACGGAAGCGCCGGCCGCGGCCAGCGCCTCGGCGATGCTCGCGCCAATGCCGCGCGCACCGCCCGTCACGAGCGCACGGCGCCCCTTCAAGTCGTACTTGGCCATCACTTGTCTCCTGTGGATATGTTGTGAGATGGAGCGGCCATGCTAGAAATCGACTTTACGACTGTCAAGATTTTTCTTGGCAACCGTCAAGTTTTTCTAAAATGGCATCCGTGGCGTGCCGGATGCGGGTTCTCCCGCTTGCGTGCTATGGTTTGCAATCACGAGGAACACGGGGCTGGCATTCATGCGGCCCGGCTTTCAATGACGACACATCAACGGGTAAAGAAACACGCTGAACGGGTGCCCAAGGCGCGGGTCGACAAGTTCTCCGAGCGCCGCGCCGAACTGGGCGAAGCCGCACTGACCACGCTCGCGGCACTGGGTTATGCGCGCACCAGCCTGCGCGAGATCGCGCAGAACTCCGAGTTCTCGCATGGCGTGCTGCACTACTACTTCAGCGACAAGGTCGACCTGATCATCTGCAGCGTGAAGCAGTACAAGGCACGCTGCGTCACGCGCTACGACCACGCGGTGGAAAGCGCCACCACCTACGACGAGCTGATGGAAGGCTTCCTCAAGAGCCTGGGCGACACGCTGTGCGACGAAGGCCACGTGCACCGCCTCTGGTATGACCTGCGCTCGCAGGCGCTGTTCGAGGAGGCCTTCCGCAACGACGTCGTGCAGATCGACAAGAGCCTGGAAGAGATGATCTGGCGCATCATGAGCCGCTTCGCCGAGCTCTCGGGCGAGCAGCCCGGCATGTCGCCCTCGGCCACCTATGCGCTGTTCGACGGGCTCTTCCAGCAGGCGCTGCTCAAGCACATGTCGGGAGATGCGAAGGCCGTGGAGAACATGAAGGCCGACGTGCGCGAAGCCATCGGCCGCCTCTTCACGCCCCCAGCGAAGGCCGCGGCGCCCCGCAAGCGCGGCGCCTGAAGCGCGACGCGGCTCAGCTCGCCTTCCTCGCCGGCGCGAGCGCACGCGCGCCGGCCCACTGGCCGCTTTCGCAAAGATCGCGCACCACGTCCGCGATCAGCGTGCACACCGCGCGCTTGGCATTGGTGACGGGCAGGTGCACGGAAACGCACAGCCCCAGCGTGCGGTGCATCGACGGCCAGTCGATGCGGTGCGCGACGAGCCGCCCCTCCTGCACTTCGCGCTGTGCAAGGCCGAACGGCATGATGGTCGGCCCCAACCCGGCCTCCACCGCCGCCTTCAGCGTGTAGACCGAATTGATCTCCGCCGCCACCCGTGCCGCGGAGTGCCCCGCCTGCTCCAGCACTGCATCGACCAGCCAGCGCGTGCAGTGGCCGTGCGCATGGGCGGGCCACACCAGCGGGCGCGCGATGGCCTGCTCGATGCTCACGTCGCCGGGCGGCAGCGCGTGCGGGCTCTGCGGGGCATCGAGGAACACGAAGTCCTCCTCAACCAGCGGGGTGAACTGGATGTCCTCCGCCGCCATCGCGGGCGAGAACATCGCCACGTCGACGCGGCCGCGCAGCAGCTGGTCGGCCATGTTGCCGGTGAGCTCCTCGTTAAGGTGCAGCACCACGTCGGGATAGCGGCGCGCCGCCGCACGCATGAGCGGCAGCGCGACCATCGGCGACACGCTCTGCGGCAGCGCCGCGACCACCGACCCCGCCACCGACTCGGCCGCCACATGCACCGCGGCCCTGGCGTCGCGCACCTGCTTGGTGATGCCCTGCGCGTATTCGTAGAAGACCTTGCCGGCTTCCGTCATCGCAACGCCGTTGCGGCTTCGCAGCAGCAGCTGGGTGCCGAGCTCGCCTTCCAGCTCGGCCATCTGCTTGCTCAGGGCCGACTGCGCGATGAAGAGCTGCTGCGCGGCGCGCGACAGGCTGCCGCAATCCACGATGGCAACGAAGTACTTGAACTGGCGCAACTCCATCGAGGGACCTCCGGCCGTTCGCCGCGAGGCGCGGGCGAGGCCGGAAATTCTAGAGCGCACACCAGCCTGCTCTTCAGCCCTCGGCCGAGGCGACGACCTTTCCGGGGTTGAAGATGTCGTGCGGGTCCAGCGCCTTCTTCACCGCGCGCATCAGCGCCACGCCGTGCGCGCCATGCTCCTCGACCAGGTACTTCATCTTGTGCAGCCCCACGCCATGTTCGCCGGTCGACGTGCCCCCGTGACGCAGCGCGCGCTGCACCAGCCGGTGGCTGAAGGCCTCGGCCGCATCGTTCTCCTGCGCGCTGCCGGGGTCTACCAGCACGAGGCAATGGAAATTGCCGTCGCCGACGTGGCCCAGCACCGGGGCGAGCAGGCCGTGTTCGGCGATGTCGGCCTGCGTCTCCTCGATGCACTGCGCGAGCGCGGACAGCGGCACGCAGGCATCGGTGCTCAGGCTGCGGCAGCCCGCCTTCAGCTGAAGGCAGGCGAAGTAGGCGTGATGGCGCGGGGTCCACAGGCGCGAGCGCTCCTCCGGCAGCCTTGCCCATTGGAGGTCGCCGCCGCCGTGGCCGCCAGCGATCTCGCGCACCACCGCCGCCTGCTCGTCGACCTGCCCCTGGCTGCCGCCGAACTCCAGGAACAGCGTCGGCTGCTCGCCCAGCGTGGTGCGGCTGTGCGCATTCACCGCGCGGATGGTCAGCGCATCCAGCAGTTCGGCGCGCGCCAGCGGCACACCCATCTGGATCGACTCGATCACGCAGCCGACCGCCGCGCGCACCGATGGAAAGTGCACCACCGCCGCGGCGTATGTCTCCGGATGCGGATGCAGCCGCACCGTCGCTTCGGTGATCAGCCCCAGCGTGCCCTCGGAGCCGCAGTAGAGCTGCGTGAGGTTGTAGCCCGCCGAGCTCTTTCGCGCGCGCGAAGCGGTGCGCACGATCTCGCCTTCGGCCGTGATCACCGTCAGGCTCACGAGGTTGTCGCGCATGGTGCCGTAGCGGACGGTGTTGGTGCCGGAGGCGGCCGTCGCGACCATGCCGCCGATGGATGCATCCGCGCCCGGATCGACGGAGAAGAAGAAGCCGGAGCCCTGCAGCGCCGCGTTCAGCTGCCCGCGCGTAACGCCCGCCTCCACCGTGGCCGTGAGATCGCCGGGCCGGATCGCCAGCACCTTGTTCATCTGCGAGAAATCGACGCACACGCCGCCCTCGACGGCCAGCAGATGCCCTTCCACCGACGAGCCCACGCCGAAGCCGATGACGGGTACTCGCTCGCGCGCACAGGCACGCACCACGAAGGCAGCCTCTTCGGTGCTGCGCACGAACACCACCGCGTCGGGTGGCTGCGGCGGATAGGTCGACTCGTCGGTGCCGTGCTGCAGCAGCACCACCTTGCTGGTCGAAAAGCGTTCGGCGAACCTGCCCTGCAGCAGGGCGAGCAGTTCCGGCGACGGGGAGCGCCTGGTGTTCGAACGCACGGGAATGGTCACGACCGAGTCCATGGAAGCCTCCTCCTGAATGCAGCTCAGCGCTGCGATGGCGCGCGAGCCGGCCTGACGAACAGCACCAGCACCGCGCCGATCACCAGCAGCGCTGCCAGCATGTGCAATCCCGCGTCGGTGCTCTGCGTTGCCTCCTTGATGAGCCCGATCAGGTACGGCGCGCTGAAGCCCGAGAGATTGCCGAACGAATTGATGAGCGCGATGCCGGCGGCCGCCGCCGCACCGCCGAGAAAGGCCGTGGGCAGGCCCCAGAAGACCGGAAAGGTCGACATGATCCCCATGGTGGCCAGCGTGAGCCCCGCCATCGCGAGCGTCACGTTGCCATGGGAGGCCACGCTGAGCACGAGCCCCGCCGCGCCGACGACAGCGCCGGTCGCGCTGTGCCAGCGGTACTCGAGCCGGCGGTCGGCGCTGCGGGCCATGAAGTACATCGCGACCACGCCGAAGGTCCACGGGATAGCGCTGAGCAGGCCGATGTCGAGCGCGCCCTTCACGCCCGCCGCCTTGATGATGCTGGGCAGCCAGAACGAGATGCCATAGAGCCCCGAGGTGTAGGCGAAGTACACCAGCGCCAGCAGCCATACGCGGCCGTTGCCCAGCACGCTCAGGATGCGCGGCTCGGCCTTGCCCGCGTCCTCGGCGGCGATCTCGCGGGCGATGAGTTCGCGCTCGGCGAGCGTGAGCCAGCGCACGTCCTTCACGCGGTCGTCGAGGTAGCGCCACACGATCAGGCCCAGCGCGACCGTCGGCAGGCCCTGCAGCAGGAACAGCCACTGCCAGCCGGCCCAGCCGTTGACGCCGCCCATGCCCTGCAGGATCCAGCCCGAGAACGGGCCGCCCAGGATGCCCGCGAACGGGATCGCCGCGAGGAACAGCGACGTGGCCTTGCCGCGCCGCGCGGCCGGGTACCAGTAGGTGAGGTACAGGATGATGCCGGGGAAGAAGCCCGCCTCGGCCGCGCCCAGCAGGAAGCGGATCACGTAGAACGACGTGGGCGAGCTCACGAACATCGTGCCCGCCGACAGCACGCCCCAGGTGATCATGATCCGCGCGATCCAGCGGCGCGCGCCCACGCGGTGCAGCACCACGTTGCTCGGCACCTCGAAGAGGAAGTAGCCGATGAAGAAGATGCCCGCCCCCAGCCCGTAGACCGCGTCGCTGAACTGCAGGTCGCCCTGCATCTGCAGCTTGGCGAAGCCCACGTTCACGCGGTCGAGGTAGGCCACGATGTAGCAGAGGAAAAGCAGCGGGATCAGCCGCCATCCCACCTTGCGGTAGACGGCGTCGGAAGTGCTGTCGAAACGGCCCTCGTAGGGCTGCGCGATGGTGCCGGTGCTCATGGGTGCGTCGCTTTCCTTCGTCTGGTTCGACTGCAGGCGATGGTCGGGTCCGCACCCGCTGCGCGGCTGCGGGTTTCCACGCAATATTCATATGGATTGAAGATCGCCGTATCTCGCAACGAGATGCGCGACGCAGGTGCATGCGGCGAAGACGGTGCGCACCGCGCTGAAGACGCACCGGAGCGATGCGCGTGGCACGCCGGCCACCGTAACGCAGTGTGTGGACCGGCCAGGCGCGATACACGCGCATACGCAAGGCGCGGGAACGAGGAAAAGACGGCAGACCATCGGACGCGCCCCGGGGCGCGGGCCCGCGTCCCGTCGGCATGCCGACTCTGTCCAACCAACTCAGCTCACCCATGAACCATCCCCACACCCATCAGCCTCGCGGCACTCGCGCAACGAAGGCATCGCCCCGTTTCCTCCAAGGTGCGCCAGCCAGGCTCGCCAGCTTCGGCCTCCTCGCGCTCGCTGGCGCCCTGGCCGCCTTCGCGGTCGCGCCCATCGCGGCCAAGGAGACCCGCAGCGTCGCTGCGGGCCCCGACGCATCGCCGATCTACGGCGTCACCATTCCCAAGGGCTACCGGCAGTGGCAGCTGATCGCGCCCGCCATCGAGGCGGAGCCGCTGAACGAATTGCGCGCCGTGCTCGGCAACGCCAAGGCGATCAAGGCCTACGACCAGGGCACGCTGCCCTTTCCCGACGGAACCGTGCTCGTCAAGCTCGCCTGGAAACACGTGCAGTCGCCCGAGTTCGCACCGGCATCCGTTCCGGGCGCGGCCACCACCGTGCAGGTGATGGTGAAGGACTCAAAGAAGTACACCGCCACCGGCGGCTGGGGCTTCGGGCGCTTCATCGACGGCAAGCCCGCGGACCTGGCGCAGCACCAGACCTGCTTTGCCTGCCATCAGTCGCTGGTGAAGAACCACGACTACGTGTTCACGCGGCTCGCGCCCTGACGAGTCGCAATCGATGGGTCGCAGTTGATGGGTCGTGCCTGCGATTTTGAAATTTAGTGTTGACGAACACGGCCCGGATACAGAGGCATACGCAATCCGATCACCAGGTGCCTCATGAGCCGAACAATCTCTCCATCAGTTCGGAAAAGCCCATGCGATCCGACTGACACCCGGTCTTCCGAATCGTCATCACCTACCCGAAAGGATTCATCATGAAAGCTTCCGTACTCCTCGCCGCCGCTGCCGTCTCTTCGTTGTTCGCCTTGAGCGCGAGCGCCGAGGAATACCAGGGCGTGCTGCAGTTCCATTCCAGCGCGAGCCGCGCCGGCGTCAGGGCCGAAGCCGTCGTTGCCTCGCACAGCGCCGATCCCTATCGCGAAGGCGCTTCGGCAGATATCGCTCCCGCGCTGCCCACCCTGGCCAAGCGCTCCGACACGCGTGCCGAAGCCGTCGCGGCTGCCCGCGCCGGCAACATCTATGCCGATGGCGCCAACGCCGACGCGCCCCAGGCATTCACCAGCAGGCTCGACCGCGCGACGGTGCGTGCGCAGGCACGCGCAACGGCGGCCCGCGGCGTGACCGAGGGAACGCTGTAAGCGGCCACCGATGCGCATCCGCTTCCATCGCTCCCGCCGCCGGGAAACCCCATGATCTTTTCCCGGCGGCAGCCCGCCGCGCGCGCCTCCTCGAGGCAGAGTGCGGCGTGGCCGCAGAAAGCGGACCGCGCCTTTCCCTAATCCGTCGACGCGCCAAGCAGCCGCTCGGCTTCCTGCAGGTCCGCAGTCTCGAAGCCCTCGGTGTAGCGGGCAAGCACGCCGGCCAGCAGGTCCCTGCCCTCCTGCCCGCGTCCGGCGTCTTCCAAAAGGCGCGCCAGGTCCATCGCCACGCGCAGTTCCCACGAGCGGGCGCCCTGCTGCCTGCTGACTGCCAGCGCTTCGAGCAGCGACTCCTCCGCGCCCGCGGTGTTCGGCGGCACGGCACCCGAGAGGGCACGCGCCTTCACGCGAAGAAGCTCCGGCAGGTTGTAGAGGTCGCCCTTGGCATGCACCAGCGCGAGCGTGTCGTTCATCAACTCAAGCGCGTCACAGTTCCTGCCCATGGCATTCAGGCCTTCCGCGAGCGTGATGTTGAACGACGTGGTGAGCAGTTCGTAGCGCGACGCACGCAGCTCGACCAGAGAATCCTGGATCGCTCTCACGCCGCGTGCGGCGTCGCCGCGCTTGATGGCGAGCTCGCCCCTGACCCCGCGGCCCACCGCGAGATACGGCGTCAGCGAGTGCGATTCCGCATAGGCGATGAAGCGGTCGATGTCCTGCTCGGCACGCGCGAGGTCACCTACCCACATGTAGACCGACACGGCCCATATCAGCGCGATGCAGAGCGTCACGGGGTGGTTCAGGTGCCGGGCCTCCTCGACCGCGCGCCCGGCGACGACCACGGCCTGCGAGGGCTGCCCCTGCAGCCACAAGGTCCTGGCCAGCGCGATGCACGCGCGATTGTGGAAATCGAAGCCGGCGTGGATGCTGCTGCGCTGCCGCGACACCGAGGCGCCGGCGATCGCAGCTTCCAGGAAATGCCGCGCGCGGGCCTGGTCTCCCACCAAATGATGGCAGAGGCCCACCAGTGAATTGGCGGTCGCCTGCGCCGTCGCGTCGTCGATGGAGGCGGCCACGGCGGCGCAGCGCCGGGCATGGCTGAGCGACTCGACGAAGTCCCCGATGCGCTCATGAAAGATCTGCAGCCGTCCCAGCAACTCGACCTGGCTGCGCGAGTCGCCGAGCGCCTCCGCCACCTGGAGGCTGCGTTCGAGCGCGTGCCGCACCTCGTCGCTGTGGCCGCGAGTGAACATCTGCGAGAGGCCGACGGCCGCCTGCAGGTGCATCTCGGCGGCGCTGCCGAGCAAGGCCGTGCCCAGTTCGGCGAGCGCGCGCTTCGACCAGTCGTGGCACTCGGCCAGCAGTGACATCGCCATGAAGGCCGGCACGGCCGCCAGAACGAGGGAAACGCCGAGTTCCCTGGAATCGCAGCGATCGAAGCACCAGGCGAGCGCGGCCCTCACGTTGCCCAGGTCCGCGAGATCCGACGCGCGCGCCGTGTCGCGGGAGAAGGCGTCGTCCTGCTCTGCCATCTGCTCCAGCCGCTTGCGGAAGTAGATCGCGTGGCGCCGCGCCGCCGAATCGGCCAGGTCCGCGCCGGCCTTCGAATGCGCATACGCGCGGGTGCTCTCGAGCAGCCGGTATTGCGTCGAGGCGACGGAGCGCCGGATGGAGAGCAGCGATTTCTCCGCCAGGCTTGCGACGGCATCGACGACCTGCGCCTGCGTCAGCTCGCCGTCCGTTGCCACTTCTCGCGCGGCTTCCAGCGAAAAATGGCCCACGAAGACCGACAACCGGCACAGCACCTGGCGCTCCGGCATGTCGAGCAGTTCGTAGCTCCAGTCCAGCGTGGCCTGCAGGGTCTGGTGCCTTGGCTGCGCGGTGCGCTGCCCGAGCCACGAAAGCGCCAGTCGCTCGTCGAGCAGGGTGGCCGTCTGCTGTAGCCCGTAGGCGGCGACGCGCCGGGCCGCGAGTTCGATGGCGAGTGCGACGCCGTCGAGCTTCCGGCAGATGCTCGCGATGACGGGCGCGTCGTCGTCGTTCAGGTCGGGCATGGCGCCGCTGGCGCCGGCCCGGTCGACGAACAGGCGCGTGGCGGGGTACATCAGGATGTCGCGCGCCACTAGCCCGGGCTGGTCGGGCGGGTTGTCCAGCGGATCGAGCAGATGGATGTGCTCGCCCTGGACGCGCAGCGCCTCGCGGCTCGTAGCGAGGATGTGTATGCGCGGCGCCGCCTGGAAGATGCGCTCGGCCAGCGAGGCGGCCGCCGCGATGACGTGCTCGCAGTTGTCCAGTATCAGCAGCATCCGCCTTTCCCGCAGGTAGGCGATCAGGTTGGGCACCGGGTCGGCGGAGCGTACCGAGAGCCCCAGCATCGATGCGATGGCGCTCGGCACCAGGCCGGGGTCCAGCAGCATGGAAAGATCCACGAACACCACGGCCCCGTTGAATTCGCCGAGCATGTCCTGCCCCGTGCGGACCGCGACGCTCGTCTTGCCCACGCCGCCCGAGCCGACGATGGTGACGAACCTCGTCCTGGCCAACTGGACCGGGATCGCGGCCAGGTCCTTTGCACGGCCGAGCAGTTCCACCAGCTGCGCGGGAAGACCGGGTTCGACAGGGCCCGCCTCGGGTTCAGGCGGCAGGTCGGGAGCGACGGCGGCCGGTGTGATGCGGGCGACGAAACAGTAGCCGCGGCCGACCACGTTCGACAGGTAGCGCGCGCCGTGCTGCCCGTCGCCCAGCGCCTGCCGCAGCATCGCGATCTGGTAACGCAGGCTTCCGTCCGAAACCACCATGCCGGGCCAGGCTAGCGCCATGAGCTCCCGCTTGCTCACGATCGTGTTGGCGTTGGCGACCAGGGCGAGGAGAACATCCATCGCCCGCCCGCCAAGGTCGACCGGCATGCCGTCGCGCTCGAGGAGCCGCTGCGCGACGCGCAGGGTGAACGGCCCGAAGGAGATGGAGCCGGCGGTCTTGAAGGGGTTGTCGTCGCTCATGGAGATGGGGAACTGCAGCGTGCCGCGCAGGCGACGCGATGCCAGGCCGGACGTGGTCGATCCGATCGGCCCGACGAACCCGCCGGCCGCCTCGGCAGCGCGGGCGGACGGAGCATAACCGAGGGTCGCAGCATGCCGATTTGTACGGCCGTGTGTCGGTCCGCCCCCGAGGTACCTGCGCATGCGATTCGACCGTTTCTTCACACACGCGGGATACATCCGCTGTCTTCAATGGAGGCGTTTCAACTTCACGGAAATGCCTGCATGAACAACCTCCATCCATCTCTCTCGCGCCGCCACCTCCTGGCCACGTCGATCGCCTTCGGCGCGGCGTCGGCGGCCACCGGCGCCTTCGCCATGCTGCGGCCGCCCGGAGCCTCCGGTCCGGACGACGCCTCGGTGCGGCCGTTCCGCATCGGCGTCGACCGCGAGGCTCTGGCCGATCTGCGCCGCCGGCTCGGTGCCACCCGGTGGCCGAGCCCCGAGACCGTAGCGGACGACTCGCAGGGCGTGCGGCTCGCCACGCTGCGCTCGCTGGTGCGCCACTGGGCCACCGACTACGACTGGCGCAAGGGCGAGGCCCGGCTCAACGCCGTTCCGCAGTTCGTGACCACCATCGACGGGCTCGACATCCAGTTCGCGCACATCCGCTCGCGGCACGCCGACGCGATGCCGCTGATCATGACGCACGGATGGCCAGGCTCGATCTTCGAGCTGCTCAAGGTCGTGGGCCCGCTGACCGATCCCACTGCCCACGGTGGCCGCGCGGAGGATGCGTTCCACCTCGTGCTGCCCTCGCTGCCCGGCTTCGGCTTCTCGGGCCAGCCGCAGGCCACCGGCTGGGGCTCCGACCACATCGCGCGCGCCTGGGGCGTGCTGATGGCGCGCCTGGGCTACAGGCAGTTCGTCTCGCAGGGCGGTGACTGCGGCTCGGTCATCTCGCACCGCATGGCGATGCAGAAGGTGCCGGGCCTGATGGCGATCCACGTCAATATGCCGGGCACCGTGCCTGCCGAGATCGCGTCGATCCTCGCCGCGGGCGGCCCCGCGCCCGCCGGGCTGTCGCCCAAGGAACGCGCGGCCTTCGACAAGCTGGATGCCTTCTACAGGAACAGCTCCGGCTACTCCGCGATGATGGTCACGCGTCCGCAGACGCTGGGCTACGCGCTGGCCGACTCGCCCGTGGGCCAGGCCGCCTGGATCTACGACAAGTTCGCCACCTGGACCTACTCGGGCGGCGTGCCCGAACGGGTGCTCCCGCGCGACGAGATGCTCGACGACATCTCGCTGTACTGGCTGACCAACAGCGCGACCTCGGCCGCGCAGATTTACTGGGAAGACCACTCGAACAACTTCAACGCCGTCGACATCTCGCTGCCGGCTGCCGTGACGGTGTTTCCCGGCGAGATCTACCAGGCACCGCGCACCTGGGCCGACCGCGCATACCACGACCTGATCTACTGGAACGAGGTAGACACCGGCGGTCATTTCGCCGCGTGGGAACAGCCGGCACTGTTCAGCCAGGAAGTGCGCGCGGCCTTCAGGTCGCTGCGCTGACCGGGGAAGAAGCAACCCCGCCGGTTCGCCAGGGGTCGCTTCATGCGACCACGAGCGGCAGCGTGAGCCGTGCCTCGAGCCCTCCGCAGCGGCGGTTCTGCAGCTGCAGGTCGCCCTGCATCGAGCGGGCCAGGCGCCTGGCGATCGCGAGGCCGAGGCCCGAGCCGGCCTTGCCTTCGACGCTGGCCTGCTCCGCCCTCACCCATGGCGCGAAGACCGCCTCCATCTGCGCCGGCCGGATGCCCGGCCCCGAGTCCACCACGGCCAGCACCAGACTCGTCGCATCGACGCGGGCGCTGACCCTCACGTCGCTGCCGTAGCGCAGCGCGTTGTCGATCAGGTTGGCGAGCACGCGGCGCAGCGCGAGGGGACAGGCCATCACCGGCTGCCCGATGCGGCCGTCGACGGCGATCGCCCTGCCTGCCTCGCGATAGTCGCGCATCAGGCTGCCGAGCAGGCCGTCGGCATCGACGCGCTGCAGCGGCTCGGCCACGCTGCGCTGCAGCCGCGCGCTGGCCACACTGGCCTCGACCAGTTCGCGCATCTGGGCGAGATCACGCTCCATGGCTTCGCGCAGCGAGGCGTCTTCCAGCATCTCGCAGCGCAGCCCCATGCGGGTCAGCGGCGTGCGCAGGTCGTGCGCATAGGCGGCCTGCACATCCAGGTGCGCTACGTCGCGCTCGGCCTGGCGGCGGCGAACGTTGTTGATCGCGCGGGCCAGCCGTACGATGGCGCGCGGGCCGCTTTCGGCGAGTTCGGGCATGCCGGCACCGTGCTGCTCCAGTGTGCGAGCCAGGCGCGCCGCCCCCGCGCGGTGGTCCATCGCCTCCAGCCAGAGGACGACGGCGAGCAGCATGAGGCCGACGAGCACCGACACGCACAGCACCCACCGCAGGCTGTCGTCGAGCGGACACGCCAGCGGCGACAGCGTCGCGGCATGGACGTTCTGCCCGAGCGTAGCCACCGCGAGAGCGCGCGCCGCGGTCAAGGCCAGGCCGTGCGAACGGCGGTCAGGCTGGGTGGATTTGGAAGGGGCGCCGGCGAACGCCACGGATGCGCGCGCCCGGTGGAAGGAGCCGAAGTAGGAACAGATGAAGGAACTGATGGATGCGCGGGACTTCTTCGTCATTGGTTTTCTCCTGCTGCCGGCGCACGGGCCGGCGTGGGAGGGATGACATCACGCGAGGGAGAGCACTGACCATTGCATCAGCGTTTGCCGCACCCCTACGAAGGTTTGCCCTCTTCATGCACGAGGGTGGCGCGCGGCCGGCGCTCCTTCCCGGGTCTCAGGCCCGGCCCAGCGCGCGGCCGATCCAGGTCTCGAGTTCGGCGGCGTCGATGGGTTTCTCGATCAGGCAGAGTGCCGGGCTGGCCTGCACGCGCTCCCGCGTGCGGGCGGTGGCCAAGGCGCTGATGAAGATGACGGGCAGGCGCAGTCCTTCGCGCTCGAGGCACTCGACCAGTGCGATGCCGTCCATGGCCGGCATGTGAATGTCGCAGACGAGGCAGCGCGTACGCGCCGGAACGTCGGAGGCAAGAAAGTCGACGGCCGACTCGAACGCGCGGGCCTCCCATCCGAACGAGCGCACGAGACTGCTTGTCGCGGCGCGCACGAAGGGATCGTCGTCGACGATGGAAACGAGCTCGATGGCTGAAAAGGACAAGGACGCGGACAAGGAGGAAGCCCGTTCTCTACCCCGAAGGGTTCCGGTGAAGGCACAGGAACATTCCCGCCCCTGCCGAGAGCTGCAGGATACCGGCGCCAGTGCGCGGCGCCATCATCCATAGGTATGGCACCGGTTCAGCAAGCGCTCTCCACCACGCCCAGAGCCTCCATCTTGCGCACCAGCTCGGCGACCGAGCGCGCGTTCATCTTGCGCATCGCCTGGCCGCGGTGGATCTTGGCCGTGATCTCAGCAATGCCCATGCGATCGGCGATCTGCTTGTTCATCAGGCCGCCGGCCACGTGCTGCACCACCTCGCACTCGCGCGGCGTGAGCGATTCCCAGCAGGCACGCGCCGCCTGAAGCACGCGTGCGCTCTCGAGGCGCCGCGCATCGCGGTCCAGCGCGGCGATGACCGCGTCGATCATGTCCTGGTCGCGGAAGGGCTTCGCCAGAAAATCGACGGCCCCGGCCTTCATCGCCTTCACGGTCATGGCGATGTCGCCGTGGCCGGTCATGAACACGATCGGCAAGTGATGCTCGCCGCGCTCCAGCAGCGCTTGCTGGAAGGCAAGGCCGCTCTGGCCGCGCAGGCGCACGTCGAGCACCAGGCAGGAGGGCCAGCCGGAGCGCGGCGCGGCCAGTAATTCCTCCGTCGTGGCGAAGGCGTGCACCGTGAGGTCGATGGAGCGCAGCAGGCTGCACAGCGCGTCGCGCACGAGCTCGTCGTCATCGACGATGAACACGCAGCGAAGGGGCACCGGAGGCGGATCGGAAGGACGCATGAAACGAAGGGTTGGTGAGGGCATCGGGGTCGCCTGCGCTTTCATCGATGGCCAGGGGCCGGCCGCGGCAGGCTGAAGACGGCGCGCATGCCCGTGGGCTCGCGCGGCCGCAGCTCGAGCGTTCCGCCATGCGCATCGAGGATGGACTTGCAGATCGCCAGCCCCATGCCCATGCCGTTGGGTTTGGTGGTGAAAAGAGGCTTGAGCAGGTGCTGCGCCGCCTCGGGGCCGATGCCCGGGCCCGCGTCTTCCACCACGATGCGCACATGGCCGTCGTCCTGCGCGCATGCCATGGACAGCGGGCGCGGACCGGGCGCAAGGGAAGCCATCGACTCGGCTGCGTTCATCAACAGGTTGACGGCGACCTGCTGCAGCTGCACGCGGTCGCCGTGAACGGCCAGCGGCGTGTCCAGGCCCTTCATTTCCAGCGTGACACCCATGGTGTCGAGCGCCCCGGCGACCAGCGCAGCGGCCTCGCGCAGCGCTTCGCCCAGGTCGAAGGCGGCGAACTGCGGCTCTGCGTTGCGCGCCTTGGCGCGAAGGCCCTGGATGATAGTGCGGGCGCGCAGCGCGCTCCTGCTGATGTGCGTGAGCATCTCCCTGGCCTCGCCGATGTCGGGCGGACTGCGGTCGAGCCAGCGCAGCGCGGCGCTGGCCGAGGTGTCCACCGCGGCGATCGGCTGGCCGACCTCGTGCACGATGGACGCCACCAGCTCGCCCATCGCCTTCAGACGGGTCGCGCGCTCCAGTTCGGCGAGCGTGCTCCGCAGCTGCTCCTCCGCCTGCGCGCGCTGTTGGTTCTGGTCGACCAGTTCCTCGTAGAGGCGCGCATTCTCCAGCGCGAAGGCCGCCTGCGAGGCGATCACCTCCAGCACCTCGGCCTTGGCGGGCGTGAACACATGGGAGGCGAGGTTGTTCTCCAGGTAGAGCACGCCGACGAGCATCGCCTGGCGCATCAGCGGCACGCACAGGATTGAGCGCGGGCGCCGGCGGCGGATGTAATCGTCCTGCGCAAGCGATGCGCTCTCGCGCGCATCGTCCACCACGATGTGCTGCTGGCTGCGCGCGACCGCCTGGACGATGGAGACCGGCAGCGTCCCTGCATCGAAGGACATGCCCTCCTGCGTGAGCACGACGGCACCGTCGAGCACCCGCGCCTGGGCGCGCACCTGCCACGCCTCGTGCCGGAACAGCGCCAGCGTGCCCGACTCTGCGCCGGCGTTCTCGAGCGCGGTGCGAAGCAGCGTCTCGACCAGGCGGACGGGCACGATCTCGCCGGCGAGGGCCGTGGAGATGCGCAGGACGGCCTGCGCGTCGAGCCCCTGCATCCGCCGCGTGTTCGGCAGCGGGTCCTCGATCTCGAAGAGCCCCGGGTGCGAAGCCTGCAGCTGGCGCGCCTTGGCCGTGGCGCCCCAGCGCTGCCATGCACCGCGTGCGTGGCGCAGGTTGCCGTGCGCGGACAGATCGTCGCCTCGCCCGGCATGGAAGGCCGCGGCAAGCTCGGCCGCCAGCGCCTCCACCTGGGTGAAGCCGTGGCGCCGCGCATGCGACACCGCCCGCGCATAGGCCTCCACCGCCGCGAGCGGATCGCCGTCGATGCGGCACATCTCGGCGCGCACCAGTTGGAAGCGGGCCAGGAAGTTGGCCGGGCAGGCCTGGCTCCAGGCCTGGAGCTGCTTCGCGTCCCGCTGCAGCGCGGCCTGCTGGGAGGCATCGCGCGCGGGAAGCGCGAGCAGGGCGAGCGCGCCGTAGAACGGCAGGTCGCCGCTCTCGGCGAAGGTGCGGCCCGAGGCCGCGCAGGCCTCGGCCCGATGGCGAGCCTCTATTGCCTCCGCCAGCCTGCCACCGAGCAGCGCCGCCTGCAGCCTGTACACCCAATAGGCGAAGTCCACCAGCGTGGCGGGCTGGCCTTCGCAGGGCGGACTCGGCTGCTCGTCGCGATTGCCGAATGTGCCGTCCTGCAGTTGCGCCAGCAGCAGCTTCTGCGCCAGCAGCGCCTCGATCACGAGCTGGAAATTGGCATCGCGCGCAATGGCCAGCCCACGCTCCACCGTGTCCCGCACGTCGCCGAGGTACTCGCCGGCGAACAGCATGCCCGTCGCCTGGTTGCGTCCGCAGTAGATCGCGAAGGTGTGGTCGCCGCTCGCCACGGCCACGTCGTAGGCGCGCCGGATGTAGTCGCGCGCTGCGCGCGCCGGCTGCGTCCACGGGACCACCATGGTGCCGAAGGTCATGTAGACCCTGCCCCGGTACAGCGCGAGGCCGCGCTCGTCGACCAGGTGCAGCGCGAGCGCGCCAAACTCCCGCGCGGCGGCGTAGTTGCCGTAGCGCACGCCGAAGACCTGCGTCATGCAGGCATAGCCGTCCGCCGACGCGTCGGAATGGCCCTGCGCAATGTTGAGGCCGACCATGCGCAGCAGGATCAGGTCGACCAGGTTCTGGTCGGTGTACAGCGCTGGCGGAATGAGGTCCGCGAAGATGTCGGTGATCGCCCGGCGCAGCGGGTCTGCCACGATGGGCAGCTGGCGCAGCGCCCCGATGCCGTGCCGGTCGATCCATTCCTGCAGCGCCGCATGCTCCCGATCGACCGCCGCGGCATCGGGCCGCCTCGGCATGACGATGCCGGACTTGCGCAGGAAGGCCAGCCCCACGTCGAGTGCCCGGTCGAAGTTGCCGAGCGTGGTGTACAGCGCCGCACGCAGGCGCGCGAGATCGGCCCCGAAGATGCCGTCCCCCGCGACCTCCTCCAGTGCCGACAGGCGGCTCTCCGCGGCCTCCAGCGCCCCGGTCATGAACTCGGCCTCACCGCAGAGAGCGCGCGCGTGCAGGCCGTCTTCGCTGGTGTCGGCTTCGCCCAGGAAGGCGAGCGCGACGCGGAAGAAGCCGAGCGCCGAATGGTGTGCGGCCGCGGCCTTTGCCTGCCGGCCGGCCTGCAGATTCAGCCGCGCGAAGTCGCGTCGCTCCCGTGGTACCTCAACGGCCGGGTGTGCGAGGCCGGCCTGCGCGGCGAGCGAGAAAATCCGCGCGGGATCGGACGCAAGCCGGAGTTGGCGGCGCACGATCTGCAGATGCATGCGCGGCCGCTCCCCGTGCGGGATCGATGCGTAGGCAGCCTCGCGGATGCGGTCATGCCAGAAGACCCAGTCATCGCCCTCGCGCTGGATGCTGCCTGCTTCGCGCGCATTGTCGAGCGCGGCGTGCAGGCGGGAGGCTGCATCGGTGCCGGGCTGCACGTCCATCGCGAGCGCAAGCTCCTCGTGCGGGGTGCGGTGGCCTAGGCATGCCATCAGGCGCAGTACCGCCTGCGTCGCCGAGGGCAGTTGCTCGAAGCGGTGCGCCATCAGGTCGCCGACGGTGTCGGCGCCGGGGTGGGACGCGAGCTGTTCCAGGCTCCAGCGCCACGAGGCGGTCTCCGCGTCGTAGGCAAGCAGGCCGTCGTCGGCCAGCAGATGGAGCAGGTGCCGGGCGAAGAGCGGATTCCGCTCGGTCTTCCGGCCGATGAGCTCGGCCAGTTCGCCAACGCCGCTCGCATCCTGCTGCAGCGTGAGCGCGATCATCTCGCGCAGGGCGCCCTCGTCCAGCGGACCGAGCTCGATGCGCACGGCCCGAGGCACTTCCGCGAGCCGGCCCGCGCGCAGCGGATGGGTCACGTCCACCTCGTTGTCGCGAAAGGTTCCGACGAGCAGCAGCGCTGCATCGTCATGCTGATGCAGCAGGCGCTCAAGCACCTGCAGGGTCTCGACGTCGGCCCATTGCAGGTCGTCGAGCAGCATCACGAGCGGACGCGTGGGCGCGGCGAAACAGGCGATCAGCCGCGCCATGCCCTGCAGCACGCGCTCGCGTTCGAGCGCGGGGGCCGCATCCGGGGAGGCGGGAACTGGCTGCCCCGATGGCGCGCCGAGGATGACGCCGAGCGCCGGCATCAAGCCCGCCAGGGTCCGCTCCACCGGCCTCGCGGCGGCGGCGATGCGATTGCGCCAGGCCGCGAACTCCTCGTTCGCACAGCCGATCACGTTCTGCAGCAGCGGATCGAGCACCTCCACCAGCAGCGCATACGGCTTGCCGCGGCGCCCTTGCTCGCTCTTGGCCGCAGCCAGCAGCGGCGCGCCAGAGCGCTGCATGCGCGCCACCACCTCGCGCAGGAGCGTCGATTTGCCGATGCCCGACGGGCCCGAGATCCAGGCCGCCGCCGAACCGGCGCTGTCCGCAACCTTGCGGTAGAGCGCCAGCAGCGCCTGCAGTTCGGCGTCGCGCCCCAGCACGAGGCCGGTGCCGCCGGGCTTGCGCAGGGCCGAATGGGCATCGAGCGAAAACCGGGGAATGCGCCCGTGCTGGCACAGCAGGGTCTCGCAGCGCCGCAGGTCGGCCAGCACTCCGGCAGCGTCCGCATACCGGTGCTCCGGTGCCTTCTCGAGCAGCTTCATGACCAGCAGCGAGAGTTGCTCCGGAAGCCCCGGCACCAATTCCACGGGTGCGCGCGCGAGCCGGGTCGCATGCGCGTGCACGCGCGCGGCGGCATCGGCGCCCTCGAAGGGAAGTCTGCCGGTCATCAGCTCGTAGAAGATGCAGCCGAGCGCGTAAAGGTCGGCCCGTGCATCCACGCGCAGGTTCATGCGCGCGCCGAGTTCCGGCGCCATGTAGTTGAAGCTGTCCTCGTCCCAGGAGAGCTGGTCGTCGCCCGCGGACTTGTCCTCGTCCTCGACCGTGACGGCCTGGCCGAATCCGGTGAGGCAAACCCGGCCGTCTTCGCCGAGCAGCATGCGACCGGGCGTGAGCGCGCGATGCTGCACGCCGGCCGCATGCATCGCGCCCACGGCGGCGGTGAGGCGCAGCGCGATCGCAACGAAGGTGTGTGCGTCGGTACACGGCGCCGCACCGCGCAGAAGCGGCTCGCCGCCGGAGTCCTTCAGGATCAGCAGAAAGCTCTCTCCATGAGGCACCAGCGCGATCGGCACCGCGGCCCACTCGTCGCGAAGCACGTGGCGCAACGAGTACTCCCGCTGAAGCAGCGCGGCAATGGCCGGCGTGCTCTGGCCGCGCCCGGCCACGAGCGAAGAGGCTGTGCCATGCGCGCGTGCGCGTTCCAGGCGCGGCGTGCCCGCGCCCAGTTCGCGAAAGTCGCGGTATCGCACCGACGATGCCCCGTGCTGCGCGACGACGGGAGCATCTGGCAAGACCGCCTCTGGCTCTTCTTGTCCGGCGAGTTCCTGGTGTTGCATGGGCATGGATGTGGGCCTCTTGCGGCCGGCCGGGGCCGCGAAATGCGTGGGCACCGAGTCGAGTCCGCCGTTGTTCTTGTGTCTTCCCGTCTCCGGGCGCGCTGGGCGCGCTGGGCGCGCTGGGCGCGGATGCCATTGGAACTCCGCCGATCGCGAGATGGACGCTGCGGCCGTTGGCTGGTGTTAGGTGTTGTTAGGCGCGGGTATGCGCCACCGCAAACCGGGCGCGCCGCGGCGGTTCCGGCCGGGCCGCTTGAAAAGTAATGTCACGTCACGCCCTTCGGACACACAGGCATACAGAGCGGCCCCGGCTTCCTTCGCATCGCCCCTAGATTCAGTGCCGTCGGCCCAGGGTCGATCCCGTTCCACCCAAATCAACCAAGGAAGAATCGTCATGAAGAAGTTCTCTCGCCGCCTCGCCGCGACCCTGATGGCCCACGCGCTCGGCCTGGCGGCGCTCGCGCCCCTGCACTCGTTCGCGCAGCCGGCGGACCGGGCCCCGTCCGCCCAGTCCACCAAGCCCACGATCGTGCTCGTGCACGGCGCCTTCGCCGATTCGTCGAGCTGGGACGGCGTGGTGCAGCGCCTGCAGGCACGGCACTATTCCGTGATCGCCGCTGCGAACCCGCTGCGCGGGCCTTCGTTCGACGCGGCGTACGTCGCCGGCATCGTCGATGCGGTGAAGGGGCCGGTGGTGCTGGTCGGGCACTCGTACGGCGGCTCGGTCATCTCTGCCGCCGCCAACGGCAAGGCGAACGTGAAGGCGCTGGTCTACGTGGCGGCCTTCGCGCCGGAGGCCGGCGAAACGGCGATCGGCCTCACGGGCAAGTTCCCGGGCAGCACGCTCGGGCCCACGCTGGCGCCGGCGGTGCCGCTCGCCGACGGCGGCAAGGACCTGTACATCGATCAGGACAAGTTCCCCGCGCAGTTCGCGGCCGACGTTCCGCTCGCCAAGGCGCGCCTGATGGCCGTGGGGCAGCGGCCCATCGCGGAGGCGGCGCTGAACGAGCCGGCGCAGGCTGCGGCATGGAAATCGGTGCCGTCATGGTTCGTCTACGGCGATCGCGACAAGAACATCCCGCCGCAGGCCATGGCCTTCATGGCGCAGCGCGCCAACGCCCAGAAGACGGTGGTGGTCAAGGGCGCCTCGCACGTCGTGATGACTTCGCAGCCCGAGGCGGTGACCCGGGTGATCGTCGAGGCGGCCGGGCACTGAGCATCGGCGGCCCCGCTTTCAGGCGCCTACTGCGGCAGTTCTCCGGCCGGGCGCTCCAGCCACTTCATGGACAGCCGGTCGAGCTCGCCGCTCTTCTTCGCCTCGTCGATGATGGCGTTGACCCGCTGCCGCAGCGCGTCCTCGCCCTTGGCCACGCCGATGTAGTTGGGGCTTTCCTTCAGCAGCAGCTTGTAGGTGGTGCCCAGCGCCGGGTTGCTGGCCATGATGGTGTTCGCGACGGAAGCGCCCGTGGCGATCAACTGCGCCTGCCCGGAGACGAAGGCCGAGACGGTGCGGGTGTTGTCGTCGAAGCGGCGGATGTCGGTGCCCGAGGGCGCGACCTTGTTGAGCTCCTGGTCCTCGACCGAGCCGCGCGTGACCGCGATCGACTTGCCCGACAGGTCGGCGAAGCTCCTGACATTCAGGCTCTTCGCGCCGAAGATGGCCTGGTAGAACGGCGAGTACGCGGCGGTGAAGTCGATCTGCTTCTCGCGGTCGGGGTTCTTGCCAAGCGTGGCGATGACCAGCGCGGCCTTCTTCTTCTGCAGCGTCGGGATGCGGTTGGCGCTGGTCACGGGGATCAGGTCGACCTCCACGCCCAGCTTGGCACCGATGTAGTTGGCCATGTCGATGTCCAGGCCGTGCATCTTGAAGTCGCGGTCCATCGAGCCGTAGGGCGGGAAATCGGGAGGAACCGCAATGGCGATCTTCTTGTTCTTCAGGATGGTGTCCAGCGCGCTTTGCGCATGGACCACCCCGGTTGCCATGAGGGCGCCGAGCGCGAGCCCCAGGACGAATTGCAATCTGCCGAATTTCATGATGCCTGAACGATGACGAGTGGTTGTGGGTTTGATGTCGGACGCACGGCTGCCTGGGCGGCCGCGCCCGGCGCACAGCCGCACGAATCGTGCCAGTGGTATACAAGACTCGTGCACTCGATCAGAACGACAAACCCGGTGCGCAAGCCGCGAACCGGCCCTGATTCAGGGCCGCGAGCCCCACATTGGGGACTCGCGACGACAAGAAGCCGCCCATGCACGCGCTGCTGCCGACGCGGGCAGAATCCCGCGCTTGCAGTCTCATCCCCTCAAGGACCTTTCATGACCGATCTCTCGAACTTCCCCATCACGAAGAAGTGGCCCGCGCAGCACCCCGAGCGGCTGCAGCTCTATTCGCTGCCCACGCCCAACGGCGTGAAGGTATCGATCATGCTGGAGGAGACCGGCCTGCCCTACGAGCCGCACCTGGTGAGCTTCGAGACCAACGACCAGATGTCGCCCGAGTTCCTGTCGCTCAACCCGAACAACAAGATCCCGGCCATCCTCGATCCCGACGGACCCGGCGGCAAGCCGCTGGCGCTGTTCGAATCGGGCGCGATCCTCGTGTACCTCGCCGAGAAGACCGGCAAGCTCATCCCGCAGGACGCGGCCGGCCGCTACGAGACCCTGCAGTGGGTGATGTTCCAGATGGGCGGCATCGGCCCGATGTTCGGCCAGCTGGGTTTCTTCAACAAGTTCGCCGGCAAGGACTACGAGGACAAGCGCCCGCGCGACCGCTACGTGAACGAGTCGAAGCGCCTGCTTGGCGTGCTCGACAGGCGCCTGGCCGATCGCGCATGGATCATGGGCAGCAACTACACCATCGCCGACATCGCCACCTTCCCATGGATCCGCAACCTGATCGGCTTCTACGAGGCCGGCGACCTGGTCGGCTTCAAGGACTTCCCGAACGTCGCGCGCACGCTCGAGGCCTTCGTGGCGCGCCCTGCCGTGGTGGCGGGGCTGGGCATCCCGAAGCGCGGCTGAGAAAAACTCAGCCGGCCATCGGGCGACGACCTCAGTTCGCGCTGAGGTCCATCAGCATGCGCGAGAGCAGATACAGGCGCGGCACCACGCTCTCGACTTCCGCGTACTCCTCCGGCGTGTGGATGCCGCCGCCCACGATGCCGAAGCCGTCGAGCACCGGCACGCCGACGCCCGCCACCAGGCTCGCATCGGCCGCGCCGCCGCTGCTCTCGATGGTGAGCTTCTTGCCGATCTCGGCGTAGATGCCTTCGGCCATGGCCACCAGCTTGTCCGAAGCCGGCGAGCGCGGCATCGGCGGCAGGCCGCGGACCAGGCGTACGCGCACCTCGGTCTCGGGGATCAGCTTGTTCTGCGAGATGCGCGCGAGGTCCTTCTCGACGCGGTCGAGCTCCTCGGGCGTGGCGGCGCGCACGTCGCCCTTGGCGCTCGCGGTCGCGGGAATCACGTTGGTCGGGCCGTTGGCCGTGAGCACGGTGAAGTTGACGGTGGTCTTCTTCGCCGCGTCGGCCGCCTTCGACAGCTGCAGCACCTGGTGCGCCACTTCCATCGCCGCGTTGCGGCCTGCCTCGGGTGCCACGCCTGCGTGCGCCGCCAGCCCCTTCACCTCGACGAGCGCGGTGGCGGAGCCCTTGCGCTCGACCACGAGGCCGTCGGCCGGCCGGCCCGGCTCCAGGTTCAGCGCCACGTCGTGCTGCTTGGCCACGCGCTCGATGAGCGCACTGGTGCCCACCGAGCCGGTCTCCTCGTTGGTGTCGAGCAGGAAGGTGATCTGCCCATAGTCCTTGAAGCCGATCTGCTGCAGGATCTTCAGCGCGTACAGGCCCGCCACCACGCCGCCCTTGTCGTCCATCACGCCGGGACCGTAGGCGCGGCCGTCCTTGATGTAGAAGGGCTTTGCCGCGGCGGTGCCTTCCTTGAAGACGGTGTCCATGTGCGCGAGGATCAGGATCTTCTTCTTGCCCTGGCCCGTCAGCGTGGCCACTACGTTGGTGCCGGGATGCGGCTCCGCCGGAAAGGTCTCGATGCGCGCGCCGAGCTTGCGCAGTTCTTCCACCGCCAGATCGCTCACCTTGGCCAGGCCCGCCGTGTCGGCAGAACCGGAGTCGATGTTGACCATGGCCTCCAGCATCTTGAGCGCGCCGTCCTTGCTCTGCGTGGCCGCGTCGAGGACGCCCTGGTGAGGCTTCTGCGCCATGGCGTTGCCGGCCAGCAGCGCGCATGCGAGCGCGGTGCAATGGGCGACGGCGAGCAGGCGGCGGACAGGCGGCCGGGCTTTCATGGCCGAGGAAGCCGAAGAAGCCGAGCAGGCGGATGCGGGATGGCGCGAGTGGATCGTCATTGTTGTCCGTTCTGTTGAAGGAAGTTCCTGGAAGGCGCGGCAGCGCCGCCGCGCCGTGCTGACTCTACAGACAGTTCAGCCGGGGAAGTCTTCCGCGCGCAACTCGATCGGCTGCCCGTGCGGGGTTCGGTCCGCCGCGTGCGCCCAGGCATGGCGGTAGCGCGCCAGTTCGCCTTCGGAGCTGGCGCCCTTGCCGGCCACGAGCTTCTCGAGCGCGGCCAGCCAGTGCAAGTAGTAGGTCTGGCCGGTATCGGGGTCGCCCGCCGCCTGTGCCTGGGCGATCTGTACGGCCAGCGCCTCGGCCCATTCGGGCCAGGTGAAGAGGCCGCGCTCGTGCAGGGCCAGCGTCATCGCGAAAGCCTGCGCCTCCCAGGGCGCGTTGAACACGGGCCCGTCCGCATCGCGCGGCATGCCGGGCGACAGGGGCATGCGCTCGCTGCTCATGCCGCCGCCTCCAGGTAGCTTTCCCACGCGTCGACCGAGACCGCGAGGTTCTGGCGCGGCGCGTCGCCGCCCCACAGCTCGGCTTCGTCGAACTCCACCGTGTAGAGCCACTGCGGCTGTTCGCCGAGCCCTTGCGCGTTGGTGTCGGCGAACACATGCGCGCCGTGCACCCGGACGATGGTGCCGCGCCTGCCCTGAACATAGGCGGGCAGCCGCGTGTGATGGTCGACCTTGCCCGCATGCATGCGCACCTCCTGGCCCACCGCGAAGCGAGCCGCAGCGGGCGCGGGACGCTCGGTGGGCGAGCCCTTGGCAAGCGCCGGCTGCACGTCGGCGGCACGCAGCACGCGGGCCACGGGTGCGGCCGCATGGCGCATCTCGCCGCTGGCGATCTCGTCGGCAAAGAGCTGGCCGCGCTGCTGCATCAGCTGCTCCAGCGCGCGAAGCCAGATCTGGTAGTAGCTGAGTTCGCGGTAGTCGGGCAGCGTCTCGCGCACGGAGCGGCTCGCGTCGATGTTCCACGAGCCGGTCGCGCCCATGGCCAGCACGAGCGCCAGGGCACGCGGCTCCCAGGCCGCGTGGAAGAGTTCGCCTTCCGCCTCGGGTACCACCTTGCCGAAGCCCGGCAGGCCGCCGAGGTCGGCCTTGGTCTCGTAGCTCATGCGGTGTGCTCCTGTTCCACCGGAGCACCGGCCAGCCGCGTGCCGATCATCGAATCGCGCGAGACCAGGTCGGCCAGCTGCTCTTCACTCAGGTCCTCGGTGCCGGCCGGCCGCTGCGGGATGACGAGATAGCGCACCTCGGCGGTCGAATCCCACACGCGGATGCGCGTGGCCTCGGGCAGCACGGTGCCGAAGTCGGCGAGCACGCCCCGCGGGTCCTTCACCGCGCGCGAGCGGTAAGGCGCGCTCTTGTACCAGGTGGGCGGCAGGCCCAGCACGGGCCAGGGGTAGCAGCTGCACAGGGTGCACACCACCATGTGGTGCGTGTCGTCGGTGTTCTCCACCGCCACCATATGCTCCCCCTGGCGGCCGGTGTAGCCGAGCGAGGCGATCGCCGCGGTGGCATCGGCCAGCAGCCACTGCCGGAAGGCCGGGTCGACCCAGGCCCTGGCCACCACCCGCGCGCCGTTGCGCGGGCCGACCCGGGTCTGGTAGGTGTCGATCAGCACATCGAGCGCGGCCGGGTCGATGTAGCCTTTCTGCGCGAGCACGCTCTCGAGGGCGCGCACGCGCAGGTCCATCTCGCCGAGTTCGCTGTGTTCGTGGCCATGGTCGTGGGCGTGATCGTCGCCGTGGCCGCTGTCGTCGTGGGGGTGGTCGGAGCTCATCCGGGCGATGCTACGCCCGGGCACTTAAAATTCGAAGCCTCCCGCCAGTTCCCCTCCGGAAGCCCTCCCCCATGACCTCCACGCCCGCCCGCCCCGTCCGCTCCCAGTACGAAGATTTCATGCGCCACGTCGATACCCATGGCGTCTTCAAGAGCGACCGCACGGGCACCGGCACCAAGAGCGTGTTCGGCCACCAGATGCGCTTCGACCTGAACGAAGGCTTCCCTCTGGTGACCACCAAGAAGGTTCACCTGAAGTCCATCATCCAGGAACTGCTGTGGTTCCTCACCGGCTCGAGCAACAACAACTGGCTCAAGGAGCGCGGCGTCACCATCTGGGACGAATGGGCGCGCGAGGACGGCGACCTCGGCCCCGTGTACGGCGTGCAGTGGCGGAGCTGGCCGACGCCCGAGGGCGGCCACATCGACCAGATCGCCGAAGTCATCAAGACGCTGAAGACCAACCCCGATTCGCGCCGCATCATCGTGAGCGCATGGAACGTGGCTGAACTGTCGAAGATGGCGCTCATGCCCTGCCACGCCTTCTTCCAGTTCTACGTGGCGCCGCCGCAGGCCGAGGGCGAGCGCGGCAAGCTCAGCTGCCAGCTCTACCAGCGCAGCGCCGACATCTTCCTGGGCGTGCCCTTCAACATCGCGAGCTATGCGCTGCTCACGCACATGATCGCGCAGCAGTGCGACCTCGACGTGGGCGACTTCATCTGGACCGGCGGCGACTGCCACATCTACAGCAACCACGCCGAGCAGGTGGCGCTGCAGCTAAGCCGCACGCCCTACCCCTACCCCACGCTGCACATCAAGCGCAAGCCGGCCTCGATCTTCGATTACCAGTACGAAGACTTCGAGGTGCGCGACTACCGGCACCACGACGCGATCAAGGCGCCCGTGGCGGTATGAGCGGTGCGAGTCCGATGAGCAAGCCGCGCATCAACCTCATCTTCGCCCGCGCCGCCAACGGCGTGATCGGCGTGGACAACACCATCCCCTGGCACATCCCGGAGGACATGGCGCACTTCAAGCAGCAGACAGCCGGCGCGCCCGTGATCATGGGCCGCAAGACCTGGGACTCGCTGCCGCCGCGCTTCCGCCCGCTGCCGGGCCGGCGCAACATCGTGGTCACGCGGCAGGCCGACTGGCAGGCCGAAGGTGCGCAGCGCGCGGCGAGCCTGCAGGAGGCGCTGGCGCTTTGCGAACAGCCGGGCGTCGAGACCGCATGGGTCATCGGCGGCGCGCAGATCTACGCCGAGGCCGAGCCGCTCGCGCAGCGCGCGGTGGTGACCGAGGTGGCGCGCGACTACGAGGGCGATGCCTACGCGCCCGAACTCGACGCCGCCTGCTGGCGCGAGACGCAGCGCGAAGCGCATGTCTCGGCCAAGGAAGGCCTGGGCTTCAGCTTCGTCACCTACGAGCGCGTCGCGCCCGCCCCCGGCAGGTAAGCGAGGCGATGGGCGAAGGCGCAGCGCACCGGCTCCCACCGAGCGGCCTGCGGCGCCGCTCGCTGATCGCCGGCGCGGCCTTGCTCGCGGGCCTCGTGCCGATGCGGCTCGTGCATGCGGCCGAGCCGCTGGAGCCCGACGAGGAAGCACTCTTCATGACCGGCACGGCGCGCCCCGCCGCCGATGGCCGGCTCGAGGTCGACATCCACGCATGGATCTTCGAGCGCGAGAACCGCTGGGACCTCAATGCGGCCTTCGCGCGCTACCTGGGCCTGAGCCTGAAGAAGCTCTCGCCCGCCGCTCGCCTGCGCTTCAACCAGCGCACCGCGCTCTTCCATGCGGAGTCGGAAGAAGGCAAGGTGATCGACGTCGACTTCGACGGCACATCCACGCGCGTGACGATGCCGCCATCGGGCAAGGACGGCCGCTGCAACCTGCGCGTCGTGATCGACATGCCGCGCGCACCGCTGCTTGCGACATCGCATTCGCCTCAGGACTGGGTGCAGTTCCATGGCGTGACCGGTCCGGGCGAGCTGCTGCACCGCTTCAGGGGACAGGCGCTCGTGGTGCCCGAGCAGGGCATCTCCGTCATCTCGGACATCGACGACACCATCAAGCGCACGCAGGTGCGCGACCGGCGCGAGATGCTGCTCAACACCTTCGCGCGGCGCTTCGAGTCGGCGCCTCGCATGGCCGGCTGGTACCGCGCGCTGGCGAAGGTGCCGGGCACGCGCTTCCACTATCTCTCGGCGAGCCCGATCCAGCTCTATCCGGCGCTGTCGGACTTCATCCGCAATGCCGACTTTCCGCAAGGCAGCATGCACCTGCGCGAGAGCACGACGTGGCGCACGCTCATTCCCGGCGACGAGGATTCGCGCACGCACAAGCTCGGCGTGATCGGGCGGCTGCTCGCCGAATTTCCGCAGCGGCGCTTCGTGCTGGTGGGCGACTCGGGCGAGGCCGATCCAGAGATCTACGCGCAAACGTTTCGCTCCCATCCGCAGCGCATCGAAAGCATCGTGATCCGCGACGTGACGGGCGAAGGCCGCACCTCCGATCGCTATCGCGCGACCTTCGAAGGCATCGACCCGGTGCGCTGGCACATCGTGATGCCCGACACCGCCGCGTGGCCCGTGCAGGCCCTCAACTAGCCATCGAGCATTCGTCGGCAAAGGCCTGCGGCGAGTCAGCCCGCAGGCAGGTGGGCCCGCGCAGACTGGCACCTTCTTCTGTCTTGCTGCGCGAAAGGAGCACTTCGGTACACGCGGGCAAAGGCACGCGCAGCGCAGGGTTTAGACAACGCTAATTGTTTGTGCGCACAATGTCCGGAACGCCCTCAACCACAAGGAGACGGCTCATGTCCATGGAATTTCTTCGGACCATCGCCGAGCAGAAATTGCCATACGTCGTTCACACGCCGGCCGACATCGACAGGCTGCGCGTGCTGCGCGCCGCAGATCTGGTGACTGCATTCATTCCGCCGGCCGACCACGCGTCCGATGCGCGCGCGATCCGCCAGCTCGCGCAGGTCGAATCGATCACGGCCAAGGGCATGCTGGCACTCAACAAAGCCACCTCGGCCTTCATCGAACTGTAAGAGGCGCTTCAGCTTCTTTCCTCTCTGCAGAGGCCTCGCGCGAGCCTCTTGCACGCCTCCTGAAGGCCCCCTGCACACCCGCTGCAGCGTGTGCAGCACCTTCTCATTCGCTGTTACAAGTCGCCCGCTTTTGCACGAGCCAGGGCTCGCGTTGGGTAGCCCTGCGCGCATCTCTCACGCCCTGCCTGAGCGACCGAGCACGCGTCTTCGCACCTCTTCTCGCTATCACGCGCCTCATTTGCGTGTCAATTACGTGAAAAAACGCTCAATTACATGAGTTTCTACGGAGACATGGCTTGCCTTTTCTCCGGTTTTTCTCGATTGATGGGGTACCTACCCAATTCTGGGGATTGTTGCTAGATATCTCCATTTGTATCTTTCGTGCGTCTCAAAGCATGCCGGGACTGCAACGGCAACGGGCCGCGGACCGCCTTCACCGGGGCGGAGCTGCGTCGAAACACACGACCTGTGTTCTTGTCACTTCAACCTTTTCCGAGAGCGAACAATGTCGAACAGCTTGCAAAAATGGGTGGGACGCAATCGTCCTCCGCGCGTCCAGATCACCTATGACGTCGAGATCGGCGACGCCGTCGAAAAGAAGGAACTGCCGCTCGTGGTGGGCCTGCTGGCCGACCTGTCGGGCCAGCCCGAACAGCCGCTGCCCAAGCTCAAGGAGCGCCGCTTCGTCGAGATCGACCGCGACAACTTCGACGGCGTGCTCGGCAACATCGCCCCGCGCCTCGACCTGTCGGTGCCCGACACCATGAAGGGCGATGGCAACCTGAAGATCGAACTGAACTTCAAGGAGTTCGGCGACTTCCATCCCGAAGCCATCGTGAGCCAGGTGCCGCGCCTGGCCAAGCTGCTCGAGGCGCGCCAGCAGCTGCGCGACCTGCTCGCCAAGCTCGACGGCAACGACGAACTCGACGGCCTGCTCGAGCGCGTGGTGAAGAACAGCGAAGACCTCAAGACGGTCCAGAGCCAGGCCAAGGCGGAAGCCGACGCCGCACCGGCACAGGCCCCCGCCGCCGCTTCCCCGGAAGCTGCCGCACAGACCTCCCCCGAAGCCGAAGCACCGGCAGCGTGATCAACCACGCCGGCCGCCGCCCCTCGCTGCGCAGCCCGGCACTTCATGAATGGTGATAGAGATGGCCAACAAATCCAAAGCCGCCGAAGCCGGCAGCGCAGCAGCAACCACCGTCACGACCAGTGACATGAGCCTGCTCGACAAGATCGTCTACGAAGGCAACATGACGACGGAGCCCTCGCAGGGCGCCTACGCGAAGAAGCTGATCGGCCAGCTGGCTTCGCAGATCCTCGACGAAGGCATGAAGACCAGCCCCGACAAGGGCGTGGTCACGCTGATCAACGAGCGTGTCGCCGAGATCGACCGCCTGCTGACCGACCAGCTCAACGCGATCCTGCACGCCCCCGAGTTCCAGGCCCTCGAAGCCTCGTGGCGCGGCCTGCACGACATGGTGTTCGGCACCGAGACCGGCAGCAACCTCAAGCTGCGCCTGCTCAACGTGAGCAAGAAGGACCTGCTGAAGGACCTGGAAGGCGCCGTCGACCACGACACCAGCGTGCTCTTCAAGAAGATCTACGAAGAGGAATACGGCACCTACGGCGGCCACCCCTACTCGCTGCTGATCGGCGACTACTACTTCGGCCGCCACCCGCAGGACATCGCCCTGCTGGAGCGCATCTCCCGCGTGGCCGCCGCCGCGCACGCGCCGTTCATCGCCGCGGCCGCGCCGGCCCTGTTCGACTTCAAGTCGTTCACCGAGCTGGGCATTCCGCGCGACCTGTCGAAGACCTTCGAGAGCGCCGAGCTCACCGCGTGGCGCAGCTTCCGCGACTCGGAAGATTCGCGCTACGTGTCGCTGGTACTGCCCAGCTATGCCGCCCGCCTGCCCTACGGCGCCAAGACCATTCCCGTGGAGAACTTCAACTACGAGGAAGACGTCGACGGCACCGACCACGGCAAGTACCTGTGGGCCAACGCGGCCTACCAGCTGGGCCTTCGCATCACGCAGGCCCACTCGCTGTACGGCTGGACCACGGCCATCCGCGGCGTGGAAGGCGGCGGCAAGGTCGACGGCCTGGTGGCCCACGCCTACAAGACGGACGAAGGCGACATCGCGCTGAAGCCGCCTACGGAAGTGACCATCACCGACCGCCGCGAGAAGGAGCTGAGCGACCTGGGTTTCATCGCCATCGTCAACTCCAAGGGCTCGAACACCGCCACCTTCTTCGGCGGGCAGACCGTGAACAAGCCCAAGGTCTACGACAAGGATGCGGCCAACGCCAACGCGGCCGTCTCGGCTCGCCTGCCCTACATCCTGGCCGCATCGCGCTTCGCCCACTACCTGAAGGTGATCGTGCGCGACAAGATCGGCAGCTTCCAGACGCAGGCCGACATGCAGAAGCACCTGAACAACTGGGTCGCGAACTACGTGCTGGTCAGCCCCTCGGCGCCGCAGGCCATGAAGGCCAAGTACCCGCTGAGCCAGGCCCGCGTCGACGTGACCGAAGTGCCGGGCAAGCCGGGTTCGTACCGCGCCATCGCCTTCCTGAAGCCGCACTTCCAGCTGGAAGAGCTCTCGGCCTCGATCCGCCTGGTGGCCGACCTGCCGGCAGCGGCAGCGGCCTGATCGCTCACATCCCGTCAATCAACGTCGACAACGAACCGACCGACAGAAAGAACTTTCGAAAATGCCTATCTACCTCAAGATGCCGGGCGTGACCGGCCAGACCCAGATCGAAGGCCACAAGGACGAGATGGAAGTGCAGAGCTTCCAGTTCGGCGCCGGCCTTGCCGTGACCTCGGGCACCTCCAACCAGGAACGCACCGCGGGCAAGCCCAGCTTCTCGGAGATCACCGTGACGCGCACCAGCGACTCGGCCACGCCCCAGCTGCTGCAGAAGCTCGCCGGCGGCGAGGTGTTCGCGGGCGACACCGTCATCACCTTCCCGCGCGAGGACAAGAGCGGCCTGCTGCCCCTGATGGTAGTGACGCTGACCGACGTGATCCTCAGCGGCTTCTCGGTGTCCAGCGGCGGCGACCTGCCTTCCGAAAGCATCTCCCTGAACTACGCGGCCATCAAGGTCGACTACACGAAGCAGAAGGAAGAAGGCGGCCAGGAAGGCGTCGCACCGTTCGGCTGGGACATCTCCAAGAACGTCGCGGTGGCCTGATCGAGCGCCGCTGACCTCCGGCGCCGACCACCGTGTCCGAACTCGTCAAAGGGGGCGTCGCCCCCCTGTTCGACCGGTTGGCGTCCGCGCAGTCCGAGCACGTGCGGGGTGCCGCGCATCTCGAGACGATGGAATCCGTGCAGGACTCCATCGGCCGCGAGCTGCGCCGGCTCTTCAACACGCGCTCGCCGCTTTCGGCGGAGGACTACGCGCAAGGCAGCGGCACCGTCCTGGAGTACGGCATTCCCGATTTTTCCGTGTTCAGCGCACAGAACGCGGCCGACCTGCAGAGGTTGGCCGCGCTGCTGCGCACGGCCGTCGCGCGCTACGAGCCGCGGCTGTCGGAGGTGAGCGTGCAGGTCAGCCCCGCGCCCAACCGGCACGAGGTGGCGCTGGTGCGCATCGGCGCGCAGGCGCGCGCCGGCCTCGCGCTGCGCCGCGTGGACTTCGAGATGCTGCTGGGCGCGCCGGACAGCCTGATGAAAGTCGCCTGACGTGTCCGACATCCAGCACAGCGACCTGCTGCAGTACTACAAGCGCGAACTGTCCTACCTGCGAGGACAGGGGGCGGACTTCGCCCAGCGCTATCCCAAGATCGCATCGCGCCTCTCGCTGCACGGCGGCGAGTCGCTCGACCCCCACACAGAGCGGCTGATCGAGTCGGTGGCCTTCCTGTCGGCGCGCGTGCACCGCGACCTCGACCAGGAGTTTCCCGACGTCGCCTACGCCCTGCTCGACAACCTCTGCCCTTCGCTCGTGCAGCCGCTTCCCTCGATGTCGGTGGCGCAGTTCGAGCTCGATCCGGCGCAGGGCAAGGTCACGGCAGGATTCCGCGTGCCGCGCCACACCATGCTGCATGCGCGCACATCGCCGCACGCGCCGGGGGCTTCGTCCCAGGACTGCCGCTTCCGCGCCGCCTGGGACACCGTGCTGTGGCCGCTGCGGATCACGCATGCCGCCATCGACAGCGACGCGGTGCTGCGGCTCGCGCTCGAATGCGATGACCAGACCGACTTCTCCGAGCTGGAGGTCGACAGCCTGCGCATCCACCTGCAGGGCGACTGGATGACCACCATGCCGCTGTACGACGCGCTGGTGTCCGGCGTGAAGTCGGTGGCCGTCATCCCCGAAGGCGGCATAGCGCAGACGCTGCCGGCCGACGCCTGGCGCGAGGTCGGTTTCGCCGAGGGCGAGGAAGTGCTGCCCCAGCCCGCCAACGCACAGCCCGCCTACGGCCTGCTGCAGGAGTACTTCGCGTTCCCGCGCAAGTTCCATTTCTTCGACCTGCACCACCTGCGCTCACGCCTGGGCAGCGGGCGCCGCTGCGAGATCGCGTTCCAGCTCGACCGCTCGACGCGTGCGCTGCGCTACATCGACGCCGACAACTTCCAGCTCGGCTGCACGCCCATCGTCAACCTGTTCCCGCGCGTGAGCGAGCCGCTGGCGATGGACCAGCGCCACTACGAATACATGCTGGTGCCCGACCGCCAGCGCGACGCGACCACAGAAGTGCATTCCATCGTCTCCGTGGTCGCATCCGACCCGGACGCCGACAAGCCGGTGAACGTGCCCGGCTTCGCCGCGCTGGGCCACGTCGACGGCGCGCCGGGCGTGAAGGAGGGCGCGGTCTTCTGGTCCGCGCGCCGCGAGCCCTGCCTGCGCCAGAACATTCCGGGCACTGACGTCTTCCTGTCCTTCGTCGACCAGGGCAAGGCCCACACCCGGCCCGCGCAGCCCGTGGTCTACGCGCACCTGCTGTGCACCAACCGGCGGCTGGCCGAGCAGGTGCCCGTGGGCGCGCGCCTGCTGGCCGAGGGCCCGCCGCAGCCCACGCACGTGCGCTGCCTCTACGAGCCCACCGCGCAGCGCGATCCGCCGCTGGGCAGCGAGACGCTGTGGCGGCTGGTGTCGCTGCTCACGCTCAACCACCAGTCGCTGGTGGACGGCTCCACCGGCCGCGAACAGCTGCGCGAGATGCTGCTGCTGTTCGCCTCCGACAGCCGGCGCGACCACGCGCAGATCCGCGGCATCGCCGGGCTCTCGGCGCGCGGCGTCACCGCGCACGTGGGCACCGAGGCGTGGCGCGGGTATTGCCGCGGCACGCAGGTCACGCTCGAATTCGAGGACGACGCCTTCGTCGGCGGCTCGCCGCTGATGATGTCGGCGGTGCTCGCGCGCTTCTTCGCGATGTACACCTCGGTCAACTCCTTCGTGCGCCTCGCAGTGCGCAGCGGCGAGGAGATCCGCAAGCAGTGGGCCCCGATGACGGGCCGGCAGGTGGTGCTGTGATCATCGAAGAACTCGCCGCCCGCCCGCAGGACTTCAACCTGTTCCAGGCCATCAGCCTGCTGGAGCGCGCCGCGCCCCAGGCGGTGCCCGTGGGCCGATCGCAGGGCCCACGCGAGCGTGAGGCCGTGCGGCTGCACGCCTTCGTCTCGCTCGCCTTCGAGGCCAGCGACGTGCGCGATGTCGGCACCGAGGCCGCCACGGGCGAGCCCTGGACGCTCACCACGCCCGCGCTCTCGCTCGCGGGCAGCGGCGGTCCGCTGCCGATGCCCTTCACCGAGATGCTGCTGGAGCGCCGTCAGCAGCGCGACTACGCCACGCAGGACTTCCTCGACATCTTCAACCACCGCTTCCTGGCCTTCCTCTACCGGAGCCGGCGCAAGCACCACATCGCGCTGAATCCGCAGTCGCCCGCGCGCTCGACGCTGGCCACCACGCTCGACGCGGCCAGCGCGCTCGGGCTGCGCGCCGGCGTGCGCGCGCCCGACGGATCGGCCCAGTGGCTGCGGCATGCCGGCCTGCTCGGCGGCTCGCCGCGCGGCATGACGGCCCTGCTCGCGCTGCTGCGCGACCGCCTCGGCGTGCAGGTGGACGGCACGCAGTTCCGCGGCCGATGGCTGGCACTCGAACCCGACGCCTCGGCGCGGCTGGACATGCGCACGCCGCTGGGCGGCGGCGCGGTGCTCGGCAAGCGCGTGTGGGACCAGGGCGCGGGCATCCGCCTCGTCTTCGGCAACCTGAGCCAGCAACGGCTGCGCGACCTGCTTCCCAAGGGCGCCGACCATGCGCTCGCCAGGTGGCTGGTGCGCCGCTTCATCCCGCAGGACCTGAAGGTCGAGATGGAGCTGCGGCTGGCACCTTCCGAATCGCGCAGCAGCGTGCTCGGCGCATCCAACCCGATGCGCCTGGGCTGGACCTCGTGGGTTGCCGGGCCGGCCTTCCGCGGCGCACTGCCGCCCGTTCAACACACCCTGACCAGCGACGGCGGCGACGCGCCGCACGGCTGATCCGAACACGCTCTCCTATGGACATCGACATCCGCACCCTGCTCGGCCGGCTCAACCCGGAATGCAAGCGCGCCATGGAACAGGCCGCCGAGCTGTGCGTGCAGCAGACGCACTACAACGTCGACATCGAACACCTGCTGATGAAGCTGGTGGACAACGAGGCGCCCGACCTGCGCCTGGTGTTCGGCCGCTTCGGCATCCGGCCCGACACGGTGCAGGCACAGCTGCAGAAGTCGCTCGACACCTTCAAGCGCGGCAACGGCCGCACGCCCAGCCTCGCGCCCGACTTCGCGCCGCTCTTCCAGGAAGCCTGGCTCATGAGCTCGATGTTGCTGGGCCAGCAGCATGTGCGCTCGGGCACGCTGATGCTGGCGCTGCTCGAGGTCGATCGCCTGCGCGGCCGGCTGGTCGATGCCGCGCCCGCGCTGCTGCAGATCCCGCGCGGCTCGCTGCGCGACGAACTCGCGAGCCTGCTGCAGTCGTCGCCCGAAGACGCGGCGGGTGCGGCACTGGCCGCCGCGCCGATCGCATCGGCCTCCTCCGCGCCTGCCGCGAACCAGCCCGCCGCACCGCAGCCCGCTCCCGAAGCCGGCGCGATGCAGATGCCCACCGCGCGCCGCAGCAGCTCGGCCACGCCCTCGCTCGACCAGTACACGGTCGACATGACGCAGCTCGCGCGCGACGGTGCCATCGACCCCATCCGCGGACGCGACGGCGAGATCCGCCAGATCATCGACGTGCTGCTGCGCCGCCGCCAGAACAACCCCATCCTCACCGGCGAAGCCGGCGTGGGCAAGACGGCGGTGGTCGAAGGCTTCGCGCAGCGCGTGGTGCAGGGCGACGTGCCACCCGCGCTGCGCCAGGTGTCGGTGCGCTCGCTCGACCTCGCGCTGCTGCAGGCCGGCGCCGGCGTGAAGGGCGAGTTCGAGAACCGGCTCAAGTCGGTGATCGCCGAGGTCAAGGCCTCGCCCACGCCGGTGATCCTCTTCATCGACGAGGCGCACCAGCTCATCGGCGCGGGCGGCGCCGAGGGCCAGGGCGATGCGGCCAACCTGCTCAAGCCGGCGCTCGCGCGCGGCGAGCTGCGCACCATCGCCGCCACCACCTGGGCCGAGTACAAGAAATACGTGGAGCGCGACCCGGCGCTCGCGCGGCGCTTCCAGGTCGTGAAGGTGGAGGAGCCCAGCGAAGAGGTCGCCATCGACATGCTGCGAGGCATGGTCGAGACACTGGAGAAGCACCACGGCGTAGAGATCGTCGATGACGCGGTGCGCGAGGCCGTCAAGCTCTCGCACCGCTACATCACCGGCCGCCAGCTGCCCGACAAGGCCATCAGCGTGCTCGACACCGCCTGCGCGCGCGTGGCCATCGGGCAGAACGGGCTGCCGGCCGAACTCGAATCGACGGCGCGCGACATCGCCACGGGCGAGAGCGAACTGCGCGTGCTGCGCCACGAAGCGGCCACGGGCAGCGACCGCCAGGAGGCCATCTCGGCGCTCTCGGCGCGGCTCGATGCGCTGCGCCAGAAGCACAGGCGCCTCTCGGACAAGGTCGACGAGGAGAAGCACGCGGTGATGGAGATCGTCGCGCTGCGCCGCCGCATCGCCGAGGGCCTGCGCAGCGACGCGCCGCCGGCCGACGAGGAGAACGACCCCGCGCTGCTCACCGCTGCGCTGCGCCGTCTGGAGAAGGGCCTGGAGGCGCTGCAGAACGACGAGCCCATGGTGCCGGTGTGCGTCGACGGCGCCATGGTGGCCGAGGTCATCTCCGGCTGGACCGGCATCCCCGTCGGCAAGATGATGACCGACGAGCTGCACACGGTGCTCAACCTGAAGGAGAAGCTCGCCGAGCGCGTAGTCGGCCAGGACGACGCGCTCGACGCCATCTCGCGACGCATCCGCACCTTCCACGCCGACCTCGACGACCCCGGCAAGCCCGTGGGCGTGTTCATGCTGGTGGGCCCGAGCGGCGTGGGCAAGACCGAGACGGCCTTCGCGCTGGCCGACCTGCTGTACGGCGGCGAGCGCAACGTCATCACGGTGAACATGTCGGAGTTCCAGGAGGCGCACACCGTCTCCAGCCTCAAGGGCGCTCCGCCCGGCTACGTGGGCTACGGGCGCGGCGGCGTGCTCACCGAGGCGGTGCGGCGCCGCCCCTACAGCGTGGTGCTGCTCGACGAGATGGAGAAGGCGCACCCCGACGTGCTGGAACTCTTCTTCCAGGTGTTCGACAAGGGCACCATGGAAGACGGCGAAGGCGTGCTGATCGACTTCAAGAACACGCTGATCCTGCTGACCTCCAACGCCGCGCAGGACGTGATCACGCAGGCCTCGCAGGGCGGGCGCAGGCCCGACCCCGACGAGCTCGTGGAGCGCCTGCGCCCCGAGCTGCTCAAGCAGTTCAGCCCCGCCTTCCTGGGACGGCTGGCGCTGGTTCCCTACCACCACCTGGGCGACGGGCAGATCCGGTCCATCGTCAACCTCAAGCTGGGCAAGCTGGCACGGCGCTTCGCGCTGAACCACCACGCCGGGTTCACCTGGGACGCGCAGGTGGGGGACGCCATCACCGCGCGCTGCACCGAGGTGGACAGCGGCGCGCGCAACATCGACCACATCCTGGCGCACGCGGTGCTGCCCGAGCTGTCGCGCCAGGTGCTGGAGCGCATCTCGATGGCGGCCGCCTTCACCGGGGTGCACATGAGCGTGGGCGTCGATGGCGCCTTCGCCTTCGGCTTCGAGCCGTCGACGCTGAGCTGAGCCCGGATCGGATGAGCAAGCGATGAACATGCGCGAAGGCTTCACACAGCACGCCGCCTTCCTGACGGTGAAGACCGCGCTCGGGCCGAACGAGCTGCTGCTCGACACCTTCCAGGCCACCGAGGGGCTGTCGCAGCTCTTCGCCTGCTCGCTCACCATGCGCTCGCACGACGGCACGCTGAAGGCAGCCGACCTGATCGGCACCTCGGCCACTGTAGCGCTGCAGCGGCCCGAGAAGGAAAGCCGCTTCTTCAACGGCATCGTCTCGCGCTTCACCTACCTCGGCAGCAACCGCGACTTCGCGACCTACACGCTCGAGCTGGTGCCGCGCATGTGGCTGCTCACGCTGGGGCGCGACCGCGTGATCTACCAGAACATGAGCACGCCCGACATCGTCCAGAAGGTGCTCGGCGACTTCGGCGTGGACTTCCAGCTCCAGCTCACCGGCAGCTACGCCGCGCGCGAGTACTGCGTGCGCTACGACGAGACGGCCTTCGACTTCGTCTCGCGGCTGATGGAAGAGGAAGGCATCTTCTACTTCTTCACCTTCGCCGACGGCGAGCACACGCTGGTGCTGGCCGACAACAACTCGGCATGCCAGCCCTGCCCCCACGCCGCGAAGCTGGTGGTGCGCAGCACCGAGGAAGGCTTCGCGCACGCCCACGCCGTCACGCGCTTCGAGTCGGACGCGCGGCTGGTGACCAAGGCCCAGGAGGTCGACGACTACGACTTCCTCACGCCCGACACCAGCCTGCTGAAGAAGCAGGAGGCCGAGGCCGGGCGCGGCACCGACTACGAATACCCCTCGCGCGTGGCGATCTCGGCGGGCGAGCCGCGCGCACGCATCCGCCTGGACGAATACCGCAGCCGCAGCCAGTCGGGCCGCGGCGACAGCCACTGCCACTACCTCACGCCGGGCACCACCTTCACGCTGGAGGAGCATCCGCGCGCGGACCTCAACGCGCAGCACATGGTGCACAGCGTGCGGCACCACGCCGACCTGGAGCACTACGGCAACAGCTTCGAAACCCTGCCGCCGGCCATGCCCTTCCGTCCGCCTCGCATCACGCCCCGGCCGGTGGTGGCAGGCAGCCACACGGCGCGCGTGGTGGGCCCTGCCGGCGAGGAGATCTGGACCGACCAGCACGGACGCATCAAGGTGCAGTTCCCGTGGGACCGCCTGGGCAAGAAGGACGAGAAGAGCTCCTGCTGGATCCGCGTCTCGCAGATGTGGGCCGGCGAAGGCTGGGGAGCGCTCTTCCTGCCGCGCATCGGGCAGGAGGTGGTCGTGAGCTATGTCGACGGCGACCCGGACCGTCCTCTGGTCTCGGGCAGCGTCTACAACGGCACGCACGCCACGCCGGTCGCGCTGCCGGGGTCGTCGTCGCAGAGCACCATCCGCTCGCGCTCGACCAAGGCCGGCGAGGCCGGCAACGAACTGCGCTTCGAGGACAAGAAGGGCTCAGAGGAGCTCTACATGCATGCGCAGAAGGACATGCGCGCGGAGATCGAGAACGACCTCACCACCACCGTGACGGCCGGCAACGAGCTGCACACCGTCACCAAGGGCAATCGCACCATCAAGGTGGACACCGGCAACGAGACCCACTCGGTGAAGGGAACGCGCGCGCTCGACGTCACCGGCAACGAGACGCACGACAACAAGGCCGACTTCACGCAGACGGTCACGGGCAACTACGAGCTCAAGGTGACGGGCAACCTGGTGATCGACGTGTCGGGCACGCTGCTGATCAAGTCGGCGCAGACGCTGGACCTGAAGGCCGGCACCGACCTGGGCGCCAACGCCGGCCTCAACTTCAAGGCCGAGGCCGGCGTGGCGCTGTCGGCCAAGGGCGGCGCCACGCTCTCGAACGAGGCGCCTTCCATCAGCAGCAAGGCCTCGGGCATGAATTCGGTCGAAGGCGGCGGCATGGTCACGCTCAAGGGCGGGCTGGTGAAGATCAATTGAGCGGCGCCATGGCAATCCCTTCCTCCCTCCCCGCCAAGGACATCGCCGCGCTGCCGGCAGCCGTCGTGCGCGAGACGCTGGACGACGCCGGCCGGACGATGGCGCGCGCCTCCTTCGTGAGCGACCTGCCGCACGGGCCGATGCAGGTCTTCTCGGCACCGGGCAAGCCGGCATTCGAGGCCTCCTACCAGGCCGGCCTGCCGCACGGGCCGATGCGTCTCTTCGACGAACGCGGCCAGATGCTGCAGGAAACGCAGCGCCTGGGCGGCCTGGCCGAAGGCATCACGCGCACCTACTACCCCACGGGCAAGCTGATGCAGACGCAGCAGCACGTGCGCGGCGTGCTGCACGGCGAGGCGGTGTCGTATGCCGAATCGGGCGACGTCACCGCGCGCCTGCCCTATGCGGCCGGTAGGCTCGAAGGCGAGGCCAGCTACTTCCACGAAGGCCGCATGCTGCGGCGCGAGCGCTACCGCGCCGGCCTGCTCGATGGCGAGGTCATCGACTACGCGCCCGGCGGCGGCGTGGCGCAGTCGTCCACCTACACGGCCAACGTGCTGCACGGTCCGCTGCGCCGCTACTGGCCCAACGGGCAGCTGATGGAAGAAGTCGCCTACCGACAGGGCAAGCCGCACGGCATCGCGCGCCGCTTCGACCAGGCGGGCCGCGAAGTCGTGGAAGCCGCCGCGCCGCAGGGCTTCATGAAGAGCCTCGAAAAATTCGTGAGGGGGGCCTGAGCCATGGGCATGCACGTCTGCATGGGAGCCACGCTGCAGTGCAGTTTCGGCGCCGCGCCGTCCAGCCTCGTGGTGCTGCCCGCGAGCGGCGTGCTCGCCGGCGGCGCGCCGGGCGCCAACATCATGGACAACAAGCCGATCGTCAACATCCTGCCCTTCGGCACCTGCAACAGCATGTCGAACCCGATGGTGGCCGCGGCCACCGCCGCCGCGCTCGGCGCGTTCACGCCCATGCCCTGCATCCCGGTGACGGCCGCGCCCTGGGCGCCGGGCTCGCCCACGGTGCTGGTGGGCGACATGCCCGCGCTGCAGGACAGCTCGAAGCTGGCCTGCAACTGGGGCGGCGTGATCCAGGTGGTCGCGCCGGGCCAGTTCACCTCCATGGTCCCCTGACACGAACGACGAACCCAAGAACGGCACGCCCGAACACCCATGTCCCAATACGTCTTCACGATGAGTTCCCGCATGGTCGCCATCACGGCGGCCTGCCTGGTGCTGCTGTGCGTCCTGCTGTTCCTGATGGGCATCGAGATCGGCAAGCTGCTGGCGCCCGCGCCGGTGCCGATGCCCGCCGCTGCTGCCCCGGCGCAGCAGCAGGCGCTGCCGCAATCCCCCTCCGCCGCGCCGGCCCCGGCTCCCGCGGCTCCAGCCCAATGACCCAACCGACCCCAAGCATGTCGAACAACGCACCACACCTCACGGGCATGCACAACGCGCTGCGCCGCCTCGCCCTTTCCACCCTGCTGGCACTCGCCGGCCTTTGCGCCGGCGCCAGCGCGCTCGCCGCGGGCGAACGGCCGGTGGTGCAGGGCACGCTCTCGGCACCTGCCGGGGCTGCCGTCGCGACCGTCGCGACTGCAGCGGCCGCAGCGCCAGCGGCAACGCCTGCCCCGGCAGCAGCAGCCTTCGCAGTCGAACCCGCCGCCCCCACGCCGCCCCCCGCGCTCGTGAACGGCCTGGTGCGCGTGGCAGACGGCCGCCTGCTCGCGCCGGACATCGCCCGCATCGTGAACCGCGGCGAGCTGGTGGTGGCCATGCTCAAGGTCGACACGCCGCCTTTCTTCTTCTTCGACGACGGCGGCCAGTGGACCGGCCTGGAGGTGGGCCTGGCCCAGTCGCTGGCCAAGGAGCTGGGCGTGAAGCTGCGCTTCAACCGCGAGGCCGGCACCTTCAACGCGGTGGTCGACCTGCTGGCCAGCGGCCAGGCCGACCTGGCGATCAGCAAGCTCTCGCGCACGCTGGCGCGCTCGCAGACCATCGCCTTCAGCGACGCTTACCTCACGCTGAACCACTCGCTGATCCTCAACCGCGTGAAGTTCGCGCAGCTCGCGCGCGGGCGGCCGCTGCCCGAGGTCATCCGCAACTTCGACGGCAGCATCGGCGTGATCGCCAAGTCGTCGTTCGCCGACTACGCGCGCACCAACTTCCCGCACGCCAAGGTGCAGGAGTACCCCACCTGGAACGACGTGCTGGTGGCCGTGCACAAGGGCGAGATCGTGAGCGCCTACCGCGACGAGTTCGAGGTCAAGCGCGTGCTCAAGGCCGACCCGACCGTCTCGCTGGTGCTGCGCACCGTGACGCTGAAGGACCTGGAGGACACGCTGGGCATCGGCGTGGCCGTGACCGACACCACGCTGCTGGCCTTCGTCAACCAGTTCCTCGCGCAGCGCGCCGAGAAGCTGGACATCCAGAAGGTGCTGCAGGCACTCGACCGCTGAGCGGCACAGCACGCCCGAATCATCATGAACACCTCCAAGATCTACGCATTCGTCCTCAACCCCTGGGTCGTGATCATCAGCCTGGGCGCAGGCGTCGCCTTCGGCATGCTCGCACCGCCGCTGGCCACGCCGCTGGCCTTCGTGGGCGACATCTACGTCGACCTGCTGAAGATGATCACGCTGCCCTTTATGGTCTCGGCCGTGATCTTCAGCCTGCAGCGCCTGTTCCGCGACGGCGGCACGGCCAGCCTGCTGGGACGGGTGGCGCTCGTGTTCCTCGCGTTCTCGGCCTTCGTGGCCATCGCGGGTGCGGCCACGCTGCTGATCCTGCGTCCCGGCGAGAACCTGCCGAGCAGCACCATGCATACCTTCGGGCAGATCGTGGGCGGCGACCTCAGCGCCAGCGACACGACCATGAACCTGCGCGGCGTGGACGAGGTCAAGAAGACCGCCAGCTTCGCCGACATGCTGGTGAGCCTGGTGCCTGCCAACATCTTCTCGGCGCTGGCCAACGGCGACACGTTGAAGACGCTGGTGTTCGCGCTGCTCTTCGGCCTGGCGGTGGGGCACGTGCCCACGCGCATCTCCGACGGGCTCACGCAGGCGCTGGAGACCGTCTACCACGCCTGCCAGACGCTGATGCGCTGGCTGAGCTTCCCGCTGCCGGTGGTGCTGTTCTGCATGAGCGCGGCCCAGCTGGGCAAGACCGGCATCGAGCCACTGCGCGCGATGGGAGCCTTCGTGATCGCCTTCCTCGTCGTGTCGGCGCTGCTGCTGGCGGTGGCGGCGGTCATCATCTGGAAGCGCTCCAACGGCACGCTGGGACAGACGCTCAACGCGCTGCGCGGCCCCTTCGCACTGGCGCTGGCCACGCGCAGCAGCGCCACCTGCATGCCAATCATGATCGAGAGCCTGGTCACGCGGCTGGGCTTCGCGCGCTCGCGCGTGGAGCTGCTGGTGCCGCTGACGGTGTCGCTGCTGCGCATCGGGCCGGTCGTGTACTACGTGTGCGCCACGCTCTTCATCGCGCAGATCTACGGCCGCTCGCTCTCACCGGTGGAGATCGGCATCGTGCTCACCTCTTCCGTGCTCGCGGGCTTCGCGTCGGCCGGCATGACGGGGCTGGTGACGGTGTCGCTGATCGGCATGACCTGCGCCTACCTGGGCCTGCCCTTCGAGGCGGCCTTCATCCTGTTCCTGGCGGTGGACCCGGTGTGCGACATGCTGCGCACGCTGGTGCTGGTCATCGGCAACACCGCCGCGGTGGCGGTGGTGTGCCCGCGGCCCCTGAAGATCTGAGGAAGGCGCCTTCATGTCACGCATCGGCGTTCTAGGCGGCATGGGTCCATCGGCGACGGTGGACTTCATGGAGAAGATCATCCAGCTCACGCCCGCCACGCGCGACCAGGAGCACCTGCCGGTGATCGTGGCGAACCTGCCCCACGTGCCCGACCGTTCCAGCGCCATCCTGGGCACGGGCCCCGACCCGCTCGACGCACTGCTCGCGGGCATCGACGTGCTCAACGACGCCCATGTGGGCGTGATCGCGATCCCCTGCAACTCGTCGCACCACTGGTACGCGCAGATCGCGGCCCACAGCCGCGCGCCGGTGATCCACATCGCGCAGTCGTGCGTGGCTGCGATCGCGACGCAGTCCGAAGACCGCCCGGTGCGCGTGGCAGTGCTCGCCACCCGCGGCGCATTGGCCTCGGGCTTCTACCAGCAGGCGCTGCGCGAGCGCCGCATCGACTTCCTCGTGCCCGACGCGGCCACCGGCCAGGACCATGTCGACGCCTGCATCCGCGCCGTGAAGGGTGGCGACGCGCGAGCAGGCGCGGCCGCGTTCGCGCATGCGCTGGAAGCGCTGGCCGCGACGGGCGCCACCGCGGTGATCATGGGCTGCACCGAGCTGCCTATCGCTGCACAGGCCGCACGCGCCGCCGAGCTCACGCCGCTCACGCTGGTCGACAGCTCGCTGGAGCTGGCCCGCGCCACAGTCGCCTTCGCGCTCGACAAGGGATGGAACAAGCCGGCATGGGTTTCCTGACGCGCATGTCCCACAGCCTGCTCGCCCTGCTGGTGTGCATGGCGGCAGGCGCCGTCGCGGGCGTGTACGTGCCCGCGCTGGGCGAGGTGGCGTACACGGCGGCGCAGGTCTACCTGGCGATCGTCAGCATGGCGGCCATTCCGCTGCTGGTGGTGGCGACCTTCTTCGGCCTGCGCCAGACCATGGGACTGCCCTTTCCGGGGCGGCGCATCGCGATGATCGCTGGCCTTGCACTGCTGCTGGTGGTGAGCTGCGCCGCGACCGGTCTCGCGCTGGGCTGGGTCAACGCGCCGGGCGCCCAGCTGGACGCCGAAGCGCGCGAACACCTCGGCGAACTGGTGCAGAAGGCGGGCGACGGCGGCGACATCGAGATGCGCCTGTACGACCACAGCACGCAGGCCACGTCGATCGAGCGCCCGCGCGCCAGCGTGGTGCCCGACAACTTCTTCCGCGTGCTCGCGGAGGGGCGCTCGCTGGGCATCCTCTCTTGCGCGCTGCTCTTCGGGCTGGCCTTCGCGGCGCTCGCGCGCACGCAGCACGCGGCCCTCAACCACATGTTCGAGGGCATCTACCGCACGCTCGAACTCATCATCGCGCGCGCCAACATCCTGCTGCCGGTGGTGGCCTTCGGCATGTCGGCGCACGTGCTGTCGCAGACCGACGCGGTGACGATCCGCGCCATGAGCGGCTTCCTGCTGCACTTCGTGGTGCTGGTGGCGCTGCTGGGCACCGCGGCCATCGCGGTGATCCACCGGCGCGGCAACCAGCCGCTGGCCGAGGTGCTGCAGCACCTGAAGACGCCGATGCTGGTGAGCCTGATGTCCTCGAGCACCACGGCGAGCATCCCGCACACCATCGAGGCGATGAGCGCGCGGCTGGGCTTCAGCCGCGGCATCGTCGAACTCGTGGTGCCCACGGCCTCGGTGTTCCTGCGCGCGGGCTCCGCGCTCTACTACGTGCTGGCGGCGCTGTTCGTCGCCAACCTCTACGACCGCACGCTCGGCGCGGCCGACATCGCCACTATCGGCATCGGCGCGACCATCGCGGCCTTCGCCTCGGCCGGCAACAACAGCATGACCAACGTGGGCTACGCGGGCATCGTGCTGTCGATGCTGCAACTGCCCATCGAGGCGGCGCTGGCGCTGTTCCTGGCCATCGACCTGATCTGCGAGGGCCCGCGCAACCTGCTGACGCTGCTGGCCACCTGCGCGCTGATCTCCGTGGTGTCGGCCGGGCTGCCTTCGGAGCGCGTGGCTGCGCCGGCCGCCGAGATCAAGCCCGCGCAGCCGCTGCGCTTCGTGTTCGCGCGCGGGCACGTCGCGCTGCTCGCGGGCTGCAGCGTGCTGGCCTCGGTGCTGATCCTGCTGATGGGCATTGCCGTGGGCGTGCGGCAGGCGCAGTCGGCGGTCACGCACGCATCCCCCGCCGCGGCGAACACAGGAATTTCGCGATGAACCGGACGAAGAACCTTCTCAAGTGGATGGCGGCGCTGCTGCTCATCGTGCAGCTGGCCGCATGCGGCAGCCTCTTTCCCAAGGGCACACGGGTGAGCTGGAACGAGCTCACGCTCTCCGCCGCACCCGGCGCCAACCAGAACAGCCCGGTGGCGGTCGACGTGGTAATGGTGCTCGACGACGCGATGCTCGCGCGCGTCACCGAGCTCACGGCCGCCAAGTGGTTCGGCGCGCGCGCCGACCTGCAGAAGACCTTTCCCCAGAGCCTGTCGTACCTCTCATGGGAACTGGTGCCGGGACAGACGATCCGCGTGCCCGCCAGCGCCATCGGCTCGCCGCGGGTGGCGGCGGTGCTCGTCTTCGCGAACTACACCACGCCCGGTGCGAACCGCATCCGGGTGGAAGACCTCAAGGGCTCGATCGTGGCCCGCTTCGATGCCCAGAGCTTCGACGTGTCGGCCGCGTCTCGCTGAACAACACGGATTCCTTCAAGTGAACCAACAACTTCAAATCAGCCGCGCGGGAGCACGCCATGTCTGACCTGCACCGCGCCGCCCCCATCACCGACCGCGTCGAGTGGCATGAAGGCATGCTGCTGTCGCCGCAGCACTTCCAGCAGTTCTCCGCGCGCATGGACACCCTCGTGGCCTGGCAGACACTGGCCGCAGCGCCCTTCGCGTGGGGCGTGCGCCGCCTGGTGTTCGACCAGGGCCTGCTGCCGGCCGGCCTGCTGCGCGTGCTGGCGCTCGAAGCCATCCTGCCCGACGGCACCGCGGTGCAGTTCTCGGCCGCCGAGGCCGCGCACGGCGCGCTCGAACTCTCGCTCGCGCCCTATGCCGAGCGGCTGGCCAACGAGCCGCTGGACATCTACCTCACGCTGCCCGTCACCGCGCCCAACCGGCATCGCGCCGCGACCGTGCGCTTCCGCTCGGTGGCCGGCGCGCCGGTGGAAGACGCAGTGTCGGACGCCGAGCCCGCGAACATACCGCGCATGCTGCCGCGCCTCGCGCTCAGCGCCGGCGCGGTGCCGCCCGGCACGCACGTCCACCTGCGCCTGGGCCAGGTCTTCAAAGACAACGAGGTGGTGAAGCTGGGCGAGGCGCAGCCGCCGCTGCTCGAAGTGGCGCGCGACAACCCGCTGTGGACGGCCGCGTCCGCCCTGCTCGGCCAGCTGCGCGGCAAGGCGGCCTTCGTGGCGAAGCAGACGGCGGTGCCCTCCTCGCGCATCGACGACCGCCTCGCCCACCTGGAGCTGAAGGACCGGCTGCGCAGCCTGCTGTCGGGCCTGCCGCACGCGGAGGCGGTGATGCGCACGCCGCACCTGCATCCGCTGCCGATGTACTGGTCGCTGTGCGCGCTGCTGGCCTCGCTGAGCCTGCTGCGTCCTGGCGGTGTGCCGCCGGTGCCGATGGACTACGACCACGCCGACCCGTCGCGCGTGTTCCAGCCGCTGCTGCTGGCGCTGCGCGACGCGGTGTCGGAAGTGAGCCAGGAGTACCGCGAGCACAAGTTCGACTTCCGCCAGGGCGCCTTCGAAACCACGCTGCAGCCGCAGTGGGTGTCGGGCGCACGCATCGTGGTGGGCCTGCGCGGGCAGTCCGACAAGGACCTGATGGCCTGGATGGACAGCGCCATCGTCGGCTCGCAGTCGGCCTACCCCTCGCTGCGCGAACGCCGCGTGCTGGGCGCGGTGCGCCGCTGCATCGAGTCGGCCGACGAGCTGGGCCTGCGCCCGGGCTCGGGCTACCTGCTCTACGCGATCCAGACCAGCCCGGGGCTGACCGTGCCCGCCGAGCTGCTGGTGATTGCCAACGCCAACGAAGGCGCCACCGTGCAGCCTCCGCAGGAAATCGTGCTGTTCATCAAGGATTGACCTGACCATGGCACGCAACCTCCCCGACCTCGCGGTCGACGACCACATCACGCGGCAGTTCCGCGCCTTCTACGACGAGATCGTGAAGGCACGCGACCGCACCGCCGAATCGCGCGAGAGCGACATCGACACCGTCGCGCAGACGCTGGCGCGCCACCTGGAGAACCTGCTGGAGCTGCAGTCGCTCGAATCGCGCCGCGAGAGCTCTCGCTTCGAGCTGGAGAACGTGGCCGACGCGCGCTACCTCAAGGCCGCGCTGGCCGACGAGATCCTGCTGCACACGCCGTGGATCGGCCGCGAGCGCTGGACGGCCCACCTGCTGGAGTCGTCGCTCTTTCGCACCAACATCGCGGGCGACCTGGTGTTCAGCCGCATCGAGGAGCTGCTGTCGGGGCGCGAGCCCTCCAAGCGCGACATCGCAAGGCTGTACCTCTTCGCGCTGGCGCTGGGCTTCCAGGGCAAGTACCGCGGCGCGGGCGAGGAAGCGCGCCTGCTGGGCTACCGCGAGGAGCTCTTCCAGTTCGTCTACCAGCGGCCGGCCGATTTCTCGGGCCGCGACCGCGTGGTCTCGGAGCGCGCCTACGCGAGCACGCTCTCGCACATCGCTCCGCGCAAGCTGCCCACGCTGAGCCGCTGGACGGTGCTGTTCCTGCTGGGCGTCGCCACGCTGCTGGCGGTGTCGGAGCTGCTGTGGCTGTGGCAGTCGTGGCCGGTGCGGCAGGTGCTGCAGCCGGGCGCGGTCGATGCATCGGGGGCCCACCTGCGATGAACGACACGCGTCTTCACAGAATTCACCGGGGGGCGTCGCGATGCTGACCGACCAGCTCTTCCTGATTTCCATCGCGGTGCTGACGCTGGTGGTGCTGCTCGTGCTCGGCATGGTGCTGTACTTCGCGGCACGGCGCTCGCACGCCAAGCCGTCGAGCGATCCGAAGGTCGCGCGCATCCGCTTCGACTCGCTGCGCAGCTCGTTCCGCCAGGCAGTGGAGCTGATTGAGGGCAACATCGCCTCGCGCGCCGACCGCTACGGCATCCCGTGGATCATGCTGCTCAACGAGGGCGACGACCATCGGCAGCTGCCCATCGAGCAGTCGGGCGTGGCGAGCGCGCTGAGCACCGAGTCGGCCTCGGCCGCGGCCACGCAGGGCATCTCGTGGCACTTCTTCGACCGCGGCGTTGTCATCGACATCCAGGGCGCCTACCTGGGTTCGCCCGACGACGACGATGCCTCCGAGAAGCCGTGGGACGAGTTCCTCGGCATGTGCCGCGCCTACCGGCCGCAGCGGCCCTTCGATTCGGTGGTCATCACCATACCGGCGGCCCTGCTGCTGGACGACAGCACCGACGGGCGGCTCGAGCTCTCCAAGCGCGCCAAGCTCGCGCACCGCCGCCTGTGGCTCGCGCAGAACCGCTTCGCGATGCGCTTCGCGGTGTACGTGCTGGTGACCGGCGCGGAGCAGCTCGAAGGCTTCAGCGCCTTCGCGAGCGCCCTGCCGGAGCCGCTGCGCGCGAGCATGCTGGGCTGGTCTTCGCCCTACGACCTGTCGACCACCTACCAGCCGGCGTGGGTCGACGAGGCGGTGGGTACCGTGGTGCGCTCGGTGTCGGACGTGTCGGCCGAGCTTTTCGCCACCGGCACAGAGCCCCAGGGCGCCGGCGCGCAGCTGCTGCTGCCTTCGCGCATCGAGGCGCTGCGCGGCCAGCTGCAGCTGTACGTCGACGAGCTGATGCGCCCCAGTGCTTACCACGAGCCCTTCTTCTTCCGCGGCATCTACCTCACGGGCGACAGCGGCGAATCGGCGCAGACGGTGGCGGCCATCGACGCCCAGCACGATGCCTACGGCCACAAGGACCTGGAGCCCGTCGGCGGCGACCTGATCGCGCAGCTGATGCGCCAGCCGGCCTTCCTGCGCGACCTGTTCGAGAAGAAGATCTTCCTGGAATACGGCCTCACGCGGCCTTCGCGCACGCAGACGCTCACGCGCCCCGTGCTGCACCGCGCGCTGCGCTGGACGGCGGTGATCTTCCTGGGCGGCTGGGGCATCGGCCTGATCGTGGCTGCCTGGCAGCTGCACCGGCACAACGCGACGCTGGTGCCGGCGCTTGCGCAGCTACAGCACGACGCGCAGTACCGCATGCGTGCGCTGCAGCGCGGCGAGACCATTCCGACCGCCTGGTACCGCAACAAGGCGCTCTTGCTGCTGGCCATGAACGAACGGCTGCGCACCGACGGCACGTATTCCTTCTTCATGCCCGGCTCCTGGCAGCCCTTCGACGACCTGAACGAGCGCGTGATCGAACGCATCGAGCGCGAGTTCGGCGACATCGCCGTGAGCACGCTGCGGCGCGAGCTGATGGCGCGCGTGAGCCAGTTGAGCGGCGTCGAGCAGGACGAAGCCACCGGCGAATTCATCGTGGGCGCGAGCTGCGGCCTGCCGCCGAGCTTCAGGACCATCGGCGACGCGCCGCGCAAGAACGGCCTGCTGGTGGAAGACCAGCCCGAGTTCGGCGCGCTGCAGCGCTACCTGGGCTCGGTCGAGCAGCTCGATGCCGCGCTGCAGGCGGTGGAGCGGCTGCGCCAGCCGGCCACCGGCAATGCGGAAGACCTTCGCGTGGCCGTGCGCTACGCGCTGGGCGCGGAACTGCCGGCCGACCTGAGCCGCAACCTGCGCTACTTCCGCCAGGCGGCCGAAGGCAATGCGCTGGCCATTCCGCTGGCACCGGTGCAGTCGGCGCTGCGCTGCGCGCTCGACAAGGGCACGGCGCAGCTCGATGCGCGGCTCTTCGTCAACAACGAGCTGCTGGTGTCGGAGCAGTCGCTCGCGCGGCTGCTGCCTTCGCTCGCGAGCACCGGCACCTTCACGCGCACCACGGCCAGCTTCCGCGAGGTGATCGCGGCCATGAAGGACCAGGAGGACCTGGTCGCCTCCGGCAAGGGCGGCTGGATGCGCCAGCCGGTGCTGGTGCTCGGCCCTTCCTACGACCGCACGATCGCGCGCATCGAGCAGAACCGGCTGCTGGGGCTCGAATCGGCAGAGGCGGTGCGAAGCCGCGCGCAGGATGCTTTCCAGAAGTTCCGCGTCGAGTTCAACCTGCGCTTCGGCGGCGCCCAGCCCGGCCTGGTGTGGCAGGACAAGGACGGCCGCTTCGCGCTGGCGCCCGAGCGCATCGCCCTGCGCGACGCCCTTACCGCGCTGCTGGCGCAGCCCTTCATGGCGCCCGCGCGCGACCGCGAACTGCCTGGCGGCGGCACCCGCACACTGGCCGTGTGGGACCTGCCGCGGCTCGACCAGGCGCTGGCCGTGGGCGACATCCGCAAGCGCTACATGAGCGAAGGCATGCAGGCCTTTCCGGCCACGCTGCGCCCGGGCATCGAGGGCGCGCTCAACGCGCACTTCGCGCAGCTGGTGGTCGACCAGGTGGCCGATGCCGCCAACGGCATGGGCGACGGCGGCCGCTCCGTCGACACCCAGGCGGCCGCCTACGAGGCCTCGCGCCAGCGCCTCGTGAAGATCCAGGCGCTGCTGTACGAACTGGGCGCCGGCTCGCGCGCCGAAGACCTTCGCGCAATGGTCTCGCGTGATGCGATGCAACGGCTGGAAGCGGTCGACGAGGCCTTCAATCAGTCGGAGCTCTACGCCATGCGCGGGCGCGACTTCCAGTCCTGGCGCGGCGAGCGCGGGCCGATGCTGGTGGCCTTCGGCGTCTCGGACGTGGGCTCGCTCGCGGCCTACCTGGGCCAGCAGTTCAACCGCGTGGAAACGCTGGGCAAGCTGGCCGACAGCTACATCGCCACGCTAGACGGCGTGGGCGCAGGCTCGGTGCTCGCGCAGCGCTGGCAGGCGATCAACCGCGACCTCGAGCGCTACCGGCTGAAGAACCCGAACAGCAGTCTGCTGCTGCTCGAACAGTTCCTGGGCACCACCGGTACCGAGATCGACCGCGAGACCTGCGGCGCGAAGCTGGCCGGCAAGGCGCCGGCCACGCGCATCGGCGACTACTTCGCCGACCGCCACCAGCAGATCTACAGCGCACTGCTCGCGCGCTGCCAGGAGCTCCAGTTCGGCGACCAGCAGGAGCTGTGGACGCAGTTCGCCACCCGCTTCAATCGCTCGCTGGCGGGCCGGCATCCGTTCGGCCCGGCGACGGGGCGCGCCTTCGAGCTCGCCGACCCGGCGGACGTGAACGACCTGCTGCGTGCGTTCGACCCGCTGTCGCGCGCGCTCAAGGAGAACCGCGGTGCAGACACCGGCGCGCGCAACGCCGGCATGCCCGGCGCCGGCGCACGCCGCTTCGCCGAGCAGTTCGCACGCTCGCGCGACTTCCTGCAGCCGCTCTTCCCGTCCGAGGAAGGCGCCGCCCCCGGCTACGACCTGAGCGTGGACTTCCGCGCGAACACCATGGCCGAGATCGAGGGCAACAAGATCATCGACTGGTCCTTCGAAGTGGGCGACCAGGCGCTGAGGCTGCGCGATGCGCCGCGCACGCTGCGCTGGGAATACGGCATGCCGGTGGCGCTGGTGCTGCGCATCGCGAAGGACTCGCCGCTGATCGCACGCGCCGACCCGCAGCAGCATGCGCTGATCACCGACGGCCAGACCGTGAGCTTCCGCTTCGCCGACCCGTGGGCGCTGTTCACGCTGGCGCAGCGGCAGCGCGAAGGCGATCCGGCGCAGCGGCCCGATGGCCGCTCGCAGCTGCTGAAGTTCGAGTTTCCGCTGGTGGCCCAGTCGGCCGGCGACGCTGCCCAGGCGCCCGACGGAGGACGCGCGCGCGTGTTCCTGCGCGTTGCCGCCAGCCCCGCCGGCAAGAAGAACGCCCTGATCTGGCCCACCGCGTTTCCCACGCGCGCTCCCGAATGGAACATGCCCTGATGGCCGCCCTGCTGTCCCCCTTGAACGCCAACGCCTACGAAGCCAACGGCGGCTTCGCGCCCGACCTCGCGACCTTTCTCTCGCCGCTGGAGGGCCCCGAAGGCCCGGCCGGCCCTCCGCTGCGCTACGACCCGGTGTGCGCCCGCATCCGCGAGGCGCGCACCGAGGAAGACGCCAGCCTGCCGATGGGCGAATGGACCCGTCCGCTCAAGAAGGCCGACTGGCGCACCACCGAGATGCTGTGCACCGAGGTCCTGCAGCGCCGCAGCAAGGACCTGCAGATGGCCGCCTGGCTCACGGAGGCCTGGGTGCACCGCCATTCGATCGACGGGCTGACCGCAGGCGCGCGGCTGCTGGAAGGGCTGGCGCGCGAGTTCTGGGAAGACGTGCACCCGCTCATCGGCGACGATGGCGACGCCGACATGCGCACCGCCACCTTCGTGTGGGTCAACGACGCCATCGCGCAGGTGCTGCTGATGCGCGTGCCGCTGCTCGCATGGCCGGACTTCTCGCCGCCCTTCATCACGCTGGGCGACTGGCAGCGCGCGCTGACCAGCGAATACGGCACGGGCGCGGCCGGCGCTGCGGGCAACGCCAAGGCCAAGGGGAAGGAAGTGGCCGAGGAGCCGAGCGCGCAGACGGTGTCGCGCCAGGACATCCTCGAGCGCGCCGCGCGCGACCTGCATGCGCTCGCCGCACTCGACGACCGGGTCGCCGTGGCCGCCGACGCATGGCGCAGCCTGGAAGCCCTGCTCGACGAACGGCTGGGCGTGGACGCACCCAGCCTGTCGAAGCTGACGGAGATGCTCGCGCGCATGCGGCAGGCGCTGCGCAGCCTGCTGCAGGGGCGCGATCCGCGCGACGAAGAAAAGCCGGCCACTCCGGCTCCGACCGGATGGGTGCCAGATGCCGAACCGCTGCCCACCGCAACTCCGATGGACGACAACGACATGAGCGACGCTCCTCCCATCTTCTTTCCTCCCCCTCCCTCCGAGGCGCTCCCACAGGCGCTGGCGGGCGGCCGCATCGGCAGCCGCGCCGAAGCCTATCGGCTGCTCGAGCTGGCGGCGGCCTACCTGATGCGCGAGGAGCCGCACAGCCCGACGCCCTACCTGGTGAACCGGGCAGTCGCCTGGGGCCGCATGCCGCTGCCGCAGCTGATGCAGGAAGTGCTGCGGGAAGACGGGGATCTGAATCGGTACTTCTCGATGATCGGCGTCAGGCCTGACGTCTGAACGGAGCCTTTGGCATGCCTCGCTATCTCAAACGCACCGGCCAGCACGTGTATGTCGATGGCTTGCATCTGCTCTCGCTCTGCGAGCGCTTGACGAAAGAGGCGGCACTGCCAGGCGCTCCGGTCGGCAATGGAAGCCCTGCGTCACCCTACACCATGGACAATGCCGGAGCCTGGGTCGCACGCTGGCGCCAGTCGACGCGGGAGGCGATGGTCTACTACAAGCTGGCGGGCCGGCTGATCAGCAAGAACCACAAGGTGTACATGGGCGACGTGGAGCCTGCCTACCTGCAGTCCACGAGCATCTTGGAGAGTTCGCTCAAGGCCTTTAGATCCAGATACGGCAGGTTGCCCAAGCTCAATCTGCACTACCGCTATGCGATCACCGCGATATCGGTGATCAAGGCATCGCTGGCGCTCAATCACGCGGCGTGGCAGGCGTTGCGGATCGAGAAAACGGGAACGCCTCCAGCACACTGGACCGCGTCCATCCTGAGTGCGCATCTGCTCGACATGGCCAGAACTTCCGGAGCCGCATCGAACGACCCCAATGACTACATCGATGAGAAGGACAGGACGCTCATCCAGGAATGGGCCGCCAAGAACGCAATCCATGACCCACAGTACCAACTGTTAGCGCAAAGGGTCGTAGATCCAGGCCTCATCTATGCGAAGAGCACCGAGAGCGTCTACGGAGGAACGCGGCCCGCTCCGTGGAACGAGATACGCCACTCTCCCGTGCTTGCCAAGGCGGTCCGATCCCTGATGAAGGGCCAATCCCCGTCTCTGACAACGGGCTCTGGAGGATATGACAAGGACTATGCCCGCAAGCAGCTGTTGCTGCCGGTCATGACCATGGCGATCTTCCATGCGGAGCCGGCAAGAAATCCGCGTGCGTGGCCCATCAACCTGATGATCCTGGACCTTGCGGAGTCCAGCACGGCCCGCTTCACGTGGGACGCCATACTCTGGCATCCGCTTGCGATTCCGCAATCCGCCACGACAGGTACAGGTCAAGCACTCGCCACACCCCTGCAGGGCCCAAGGGGACCACATCTTCCAGACGTCCCCATAGTGGGCCGGCAGCCGACAGCGCAGGAAAAGCTAGCGCATGCGGCGGCGGAGCGCGTCATGGTGCCGATCACCAGTACGCTGAAGCTTCACCTTGTCGGCGGACTGCTGCCGGCAAGTCCGACCGATGGCGGGCGAATCGGCGGTCGACCGCTCTGGTCGCAGAACAGGTTCGCCGCGACTCAGGCTTTCGACTTTATTCATCAAAAAGAGATCGATGTGCTGTTTCAGTGGCTATTGAGGTTTCCCGAGATCGCCACTCATTGGGGTATCCAGGACCCGCCGGCGAATGGCGCCACGATCATCCAGGCGGCTCATGTGCTGCAACGTCAAGTTCCCGCCGATCCCGCAACGACCACCGGCTTGACGCGCATCGCGGCCCGTCTGCAAACCAGGGTGGGAACGCTGGATCACATGCAGCCCTAGCCCGCGCTGCGCCTCTCCCGGATTTCCCCTTCGGCTCAGCAGGCTCACAACGGCTGACACCACATCTTCTACAAGCACCCTACGAACGATTTCGATATGGCTACGTCTGCTCCCCTCTTCAACGCCCTCGCGAGCGCCAAGTTCACGCACAAGTACGAAGTCGTATGGGCCGAGCTGTCCGGCGCCGAGTTCAACACCAGGACAAAAGCCTGGCTCAAACTGCTCGGCAAGGTGATCGGCGGGCCCTCCAGCAAGGAGCGAAAGGCGCTCGCGCAGGAGTTCCTGCAGTTCCTCTACGTCTACAAGCAGATGCTGGAGAAGCTCACGCAGGGCACGCACTCGCCGGAGCCCGCGCTGGTGCTGCAGAAGATGAACGACTTCAACGCCGAGTACAAGCGGCAGTTCGGCAGCCTGCTGGACATGCCCATCCTGCGCCTGCCCAGCGAGCTCGCCTCGGTCGCCGACAAGATGGCGGTGAACGCGGTGCGCCGCGACCTCATCGTGCGCAAGAAGCAGTTGCTCAAGTTCTGGATGGACGGCCTGCGCAACGGCTCGGAGTACATGGAGGACGTGTCGCTCTCGCTGCAGTACATGGGCAACAACGAGCCGGCCAAGGTGCGCCTGTTCCTCGACGTGCTGTGCAAGGACCTCACGAAGATCAGGTTTGCCGATCCGCGGCCCTGGCTGCAGACCAGCGGCAAGGTCGAGACCGGCCTCATGCGCGGCGGCGAGAACGGCAGGTTTGGCAAGGTGACCTGGACCGACGAGGAGTTCAAGAAGGCGGTGAAGGCCGAGGCCTCGGTCGGCTACGGCGTGCGCGCCACGGGCGAGTGCGTGATCGAGATCACCGGGCTGCGCGCGGAGTTCAAGGCCGACGCGTTCGCCGGCGGCTCCGCATCCGTCGAGGCCGAAGCAAGCTACGAGCGCGGCAAGGGCGTGACGGCCAAGGCGAGCGTCGAGGCGATGGTCGGCGTGAAGATCAAGCTCGACGCGAAGATCGACGTGTCCGACATCTTCCTGATCGAGGCCAGTGCCGAGGCCTTCGCGGGCGCCATGGCCAAGGCCGAGGTCGAGTTCAACGCCACCGTCGACGGCGTGAAGTTCAAGGTCGGTGCCGAGGCCTTCGCCGGCGCGCGGGTCACGGGCGAGGCATCGCTCTCGGTTCGCATGTGCGGCTACGACATAGTGAAGGGCACGGCCAAGGGCTCGCTCTCGGCGGGCGTGGGCGCATCGTTCTCGCTGGAGTTCGAGTCCTCGGCCTTCGGCGGCTCCAAGCTCGGCATCGAGGCCGACGTGACGCTGGGCGTGGGTGCCGGCGGCGGCGGCGAGTTCACCGTCTACCAGGACAACATCGGCCGCGCGTTCAACTCGCTCTTCTACAGCGCCTACCTCACGCTGCTGGGACAGTCGAAGGAGCGCGACACCTGGCGCACCTACTTCCGCGACCTGGAAGACAACCAGATCCTCTTCGAGCGGGCCGACAAGATCATCGACGAGGCGCTGACCGGCTGCTACATCGAATACCAGACGAACTTCACGCAGCTGCAGGCCTGGAAGCAGATGGAGGCGCTGTCCTGCTTCAAGGCGAACAAGCCGATCGCGGATGTGATTGCGCTCTGAGAGCGCTCGTCGTCAACACTGAACATCATGGCGCGCTATACCTGCCTCAACCTCAGCTGCGGACGAACCACGGAGAACGCGTGGATGCCAGTGAAGACATGCCCTCACTGCAAGGGCACCGTCCTGCGCCCGGAGGTCACGACAACGGTGCCCTCTTCCAGCCAGCCGGTCGTGCGCACCGTGGCCCCGATCGGCAAGGCGACAACGTCGAAACCACCGGGCAAGGCCACGATCCCGACTCCGACCCAGACGTCATCGGGCAAGGCACTGACGGTCGCCATGCCGCCGCATCCGCTTCTGTTGAGCGACATTCTTGTTCAGCTCTTCGAGCTGTTCGACGAACGCAGCGTCGGCCTGCTCGCACGGGTATGCAGGCGCTGGCACCACGCGGCCACCATCGTGCTTCGGCGCTACGTGGCCGATGCGCGCGGATTCGGCTCGGGATCGGGGCTCACGATGAAAAGCCAGATACTGGGGTTGCTTGCGAACACCAGGAACCTCTCGCTGGCGGTGGACAAGTTCATGCCGGTCAGCTACGGTGACAGCGACAGCATCCTTGCGTACATCGTCAAGCACAGGATCAAGCTCACGCTGAAACTGGGCACTCCGAATCAGAAGCTCCTGGAGCAGTTGCAGAAGGCATCGCAGAATCCTCATTTCATATACCAGCGGCACGAAATCCAGGCCCTGAGGAAGCAACGCAAGAAGCCGGCTCTTCTTGACTACAAGGCTGAGACCATCACCCAGTTCAGCGACCTCGAGCACGAACTGGACAGCGGGCACGTTCAGACGGGCCTGATGCACAACAAGTTCTGGATTCTCGACAACAACGGCATCGTCACCGGATCGCCCAACGTGAGCTTCTCCGCCATGGAGGGCGGCAACTTCGAGAGTTGCATCTACATCCGAAGCGCCAAGCTGGCGCCGCTCTATCAGCGCTACTTCCAGTTGCTAAGCAAGCCCTACTCCGCCGATTCCCTGGATTGGCAGGCCTTCGAAAAACAGGTCGCTCACTACAACAGTAGCTCCACTCGGGTGAAGGCCGCGTTTGCTCCCACCGTGAACATCAGCAACTTCATCGTGGAGAACCTGCTCGGCGCAATAAAGATCACCGTTCGCCAGTTTCTCGTGAGCACGGCAGGCATCGACGACGACTACAGCATCGTGCCCGTTCTCTGCAAGATGGCCGAGCAAGGGGCTGACATCGAAGTCTTCCTCGACGAGGCTGCCTACGACAAATACCGATTCGTGCAGGAGGCCGCTGTGCGACTGATGCAAAGCGGCGGCAAGGTCTATGTGCAGACACCGGTGACGGTGGTGGGCGGGCAGGAGCGTCTGCAGCACGACAAGCTGATTCTTGCCACCTTTCACAACGGCGTGAAACGCACGCTGCTGGGCAGCGCGGGCGCCACGGTCAGCGTGATCGCCAACATCAACGCGGAGAACTTTCTCTGTCTCGATCTTCCTACGGTCTATGACGAGCTGATGGCGCACCATCGGAATACCCAAGAGGGCAGGACGACCACGCCGCTGGTGCTCAAGTAGCGATCCTGCGAAGGGGCATGGCGACAGCCCTGTGCCGCCGAGCGGCCTCGGAGAAGCCGCCGCCCTCAACCCAGCGCGTCGTTCACCTGCTCTCTGAACTCGCTCAGGCTCACCGCCGCGCCGATCTCCCTCGGCAGCGCGTCGCGCACCGAGAACACGCCCAGCACCTTCGCGCCCGCCACCAGCGGCAGGTGGCGAAAGCCTCGCTCCAGCATCAGCACCACAGCGTCGGAGACCAGCGTCTCGGGCGGCACGCAGATCGGGTTGGGGGTCATCACGTCGCGCACTGCCGTGCCGTCGGGGTCGAGCCCCTTGGCGAGCACGCGGGTCATGAGGTCGCGCTCCGTCAATATGCCCAGCAGCGTGTCGGGCAGCTCCATGACGAGCACGCTGCCGCAGTTGGCGCGCGTCATCGCGCAGGCTGCGTCGCGCACGGTGGCCTGCGGTGCCAGGCTGAGCACGTGCTTGCGCGAGATCGATTGAAAAACGGTGCGCTCGGCCATGATGCGCCCTCCGTGAGTCGAACCCCGAATATTGACGCCGGCCGTTGCTCAGCGCAAGGAGGCGTTGAGCCGTTCCAGCGCCTGGGCGCCGGGGCACAGCTGTTCCGGCCCCAATGCATTGAGCGGCCGGTCGCAGGTGTTGAGTGCTGTGTGGAGGTCGGTGGCCAGCGGGTCGACGTAGAGCAGCCCCGTCACCACCTCGCCCATCTCGTGATGCCGCTGCATGTAGGCCATGGCGGCGAACCGGTCGCCCGGGTCGTAGTCCGGGTGCAGGCTGCGCAGGCGCAGCAGCGTGCCGTCGTGCTGGCGCACGTCCATCACCTCGCCGGGCTCCATGTCCACGGCGATCTCCTCCCGCCCACTGATGAAGTCGATGCGGCTGACCGCCTCGTTGTGCTCCCGGATGTAGTCGTAGCTCTTGGTGCTGCCCGGGTGGTTGTTGAAGGCCACGCAGGGGCTGATCACGTCGATGAAGGCCGAGCCGCCATGGCTGATCGCGCCCTTGATGAGCGGCACCAGCTGCGCCTTGTTGCCCGAAAAGCCCCGGCCCACGTAGCTCGCGCCGAGCTGCAGCGCCATGGCCACCAGGTCGACCGGGCTGTCGGTGTTGACCACGCCCTTCTTGCTCTTCGAGCCCTGGTCGGCGGTCGCCGAGAACTGCCCCTTGGTGAGGCCGTAGACGCCGTTGTTCTCGACGATGTATGCCATGCGCACGCCGCGCCGCATGGCGTGCGCGAACTGGCCCAGACCGATGGAGGCCGAGTCGCCGTCGCCCGAGACGCCCAGGTACAGCAGGTCGCGGTTGGCCAGGTTGGCGCCGGTCAGCACGCTGGGCATGCGGCCGTGCACGGTGTTGAAGCCGTGCGATGCGCCGAGGAAGTAGTCCGGCGTCTTCGAGCTGCAGCCGATGCCGGAGAGCTTGGCCACGCGATGCGGCTCGATGTCGAGCTCCCAGCAGGCCTCGATGATCGAGGCCGAGATGGAGTCGTGCCCGCACCCCGCGCACAGCGTTGAAATCTTTCCTTCGTAGTCGCGGCGCGTGTAGCCGACCTTGTTGGTCGCCAGCGTCGGATGCCGCAGCTTAGGCTTGGCGAGGTAGGTCATGCGGGCTCCTTCGCACCGGTGGTGGCCGTGCCTTGCGCGGTCGACTTGCCGACCTGCGCCTCGATCGCCTGCACGATGAAGCGCGCGGTGATGGGCGTTCCGTCGAAGTGCAGCACGCGCACCAGCTTGGCCGGATCGGCATCCAGCTCGTTGACCAGCAGGCTGCGCATCTGAGCGTCGCGGTTCTGCTCGACCACGAACACGCGCTCATGCCCGGCCAGGAACTGCACCACGCTCTCGGGAAACGGGAATGCACGCAGCCGCATCGCGTCGAGATGGATGCCGCGCTCTTCCAGCTCCTGCAGCGCCTCGTGCATGGAGGGGCTGGTCGAGCCGAAATAGATCACGCCCAGGTCGGTCTTCTGCGAAGCAGGCTTCAGCACCGGCTGCGGCACCAGCGTGGCCGCGGTCGCGAACTTCTTCAGCAGCCGCTCCATGTTGTAGATGTAGTCCGGCCCGCGCTCAGAGTAGCGCGCATAGGCATCGCGCGTGGTGCCGCGCGTGAAGTAGCTGCCCTTGGTGGGATGCGTGCCCGGCAGCGTGCGCCACGGGATGCCGTCGCCGTCGACGTCCTTGTAGCGGCCGAAGTCGCGGCCCGCCTCCAGCTCTTCGGCAGTCATGACCTTGCCGCGGTCATAGGCCCTGCTGTCGTCCCATTCGAAGGGCTTGCACAGGCGCTGGTTCATGCCGATGTCGAGGTCGGTCATCACGAACACCGGCGTCTGCAGCCGGTCGGCCAGGTCCAGCGCCGCTGCCGCGTGCTCGAAGCACTCGTGAGGGTCTTCGGGAAAGAGCAGCACGTGCCTGGTGTCGCCGTGCGACGCATAGGCGCAGCAAAGAATGTCGGCCTGCTGCGTGCGCGTGGGCATGCCGGTCGAAGGGCCGCCGCGCTGCACGTTGATGAGGGTGACGGGAATCTCCGCGAAGTACGCCAACCCGATGAACTCCGTCATGAGCGAGATTCCCGGCCCCGAGGTCGCGGTGAAGGCCCTCGCGCCGTTCCACCCGGCGCCGACCACCACGCCGATCGAGGCCAGCTCGTCCTCGGCCTGCACGATGGCGAAGCGGTGCTGGCCGGTGGACTGGTCGACGCGGAACTTGGTGCAGTACTTCTGGAAGGCCTCGGCCACGGACGACGAAGGCGTGATCGGATACCAAGCCGCCACCGTCGCGCCGCCGTACACGCAGCCCAGCGCCGCCGCGCTGTTGCCGTCCACGAAGATCCTGTCGCCTACCCGGTCGGCGCGCCGCACCTTCAGGCCAACGGGCTCGCGCAGGTTCTCGCGCGCGAAGTCGCAGCCCAGGTGCAGCGCCTGCACATTCGAGGCAAGCAGCTTCTCCTTGCCCTTGTACTGTTCGGAGAACAGCTTCTCGACCACCTCGGGCTCGATGCCCAGCAGGATGGCCAGCGCGCCCACGTAGACGATGTTCTTGAACAGCTGCCGCTGCCGCGGGTCTTGATAGACCGCGTTGCAGATCTCGGTGAGCGGCATGCCGATCACGCGGATGTCGTCGCGGAACTTCGAGGGCGGCAGCGGCCGCGTGCTGTCGTAGAACAGATAGCCGCCGGGCTCCAGCTCGGCGATGTCGGCGTCCCAGGTCTGCGGGTTCATCGCCACCATCATGTCGGTGCCGCCGCGCCGGCCGAGGTGGCCTTCTTCCGTCACGCGCACCTCGTACCAGGTCGGGAGGCCGTGGATGTTGCTGGGAAAGATGTTGCGCGGGCTCACCGGCACGCCCATGCGCAGGATGGCCTTGGCGAACAGCTCGTTGGCCGAGGCCGAGCCCGAGCCGTTGACGTTGGCGAACTTGATGACGAAGTCGTTGACCGCCTCGATCTGCTTCATGCGGTCTCCTTCCGGACTTGCTGTTCGGCGGCCTTCTCCTGGCCTGCGAGCGTCATCTTCAGCAGGAACTTCTGCATGTCCCACGCGCCGGTCGGGCAGCGTTCGGCGCACAGGCCGCAGTGCAGGCAGACGTCTTCGTCCTTCACCATCACGCGGCCTGTCTTCAGTCCGCCGGACACGTACAGGTCCTGCGCCAGGTTCAGCGCGGGCGCCTTCAGCCGCGGGCGCAGGCTCTCTTCATCGGCGTTCTCGACGAAGTTGATGCAGTCCATCGGGCAGATGTCCACGCAGGCGTCGCATTCGATGCAGGCGGGCTCGTTGAACACCGTCTGCACGTCGCAGTTCAGGCAGCGCGCGGCCTCCTTGAAGGCGGTGGCGGCGTCGAAGCCCAGCTCCACCTCCACGCGGATGCTCGCCAGCGCCGCCTCTGCCTTGGCCCACGGCACCTTGTAGCGCAGGTCGTTGGAGGTGTCGTTGTCGTAGCTCCACTCGTGGATGCCCATCTTCTGCGACACCAGGTTGGTCATGGGTGGCGGACGGACCTCGATCGGCTCCGCGCGCAGCAGCTTGTCGATGGACACCGCGGCCTCGTGGCCGTGGGCCACCGCGGTGATGATGTTCTTCGGCCCGAAGGCCGCGTCGCCGCCGAAGAACACGTTGGACACCGTCGACTGGAAGGTGAACGCATCGAGCACCGGCAGGCCCCACTTGTCGAAGTCGATGCCGCAGTCGCGCTCGATCCAGGGAAACGAATTCTCCTGGCCCACCGCCACCAGCACCTCGTCGCACTCGAAGTACGCATCGGGCTCGCCCGTGGGCTCCAGCGTGCGGCGGCCCTTGTCGTCGTAGACCGCCTTGACGATCTCGAAGCGCATGCCCACGAGCTTGCCGTTGTCGTGGACGAAGGCCTTGGGCACGTGGAAGTTGATGATCGGGATGCCCTCGTGCGCGGCGTCCTCCTTCTCCCAGGGCGAGGCCTTCATCTCGTCGAAGCCGCTGCGCACGATGACCTTCACGTCGCTGCCGCCGAGGCGCCGGGCCGAGCGGCAGCAGTCCATCGCCGTGTTGCCGCCACCCAGCACGATCACGCGCCGGCCGATGCTGCTGACGTGCCCGAAAGAGACGGAGCTCAGCCAGTCGATGCCGATGTGGATGCTGGCCGCCGCCTCCTTGCGGCCCGGAATGTCGAGGTCGCGGCCGCGCGGTGCGCCGCAGCCGACGAAGATCGCGTCCCAGCCCTGGCCCATCAGCGCCTTCATCGAATCGATGCGCTCACCGCCGCGGAACTCGGCGCCCAGGTCGAGCACGTAGCCCGTCTCCTCGTCGATGATCGACTCGGGCAGGCGGAAGCGCGGTATCTGCGTTCGGATGAAGCCGCCGGGCTTGGCCTCACCGTCGAACACGGTCACCTCGTAGCCCAGCGGCGCCAGGTCGCGCGCGACGGTGAGCGAGGCCGGCCCTGCGCCGATGCAGGCCACGCGCTTGCCGTTCTTCGGCACGGGCTTGGGCATGCGCGCGCGCACGTCCTCCTTCATGTCGGCAGCCACGCGCTTGAGCCTGCAGATGGCTACCGGCTCCGGGGCCTCCGTATTGCTTTCTTCCACACGGCCGCGCCGGCAGGCCGGCTCGCAGGGCCTGTCGCAGGTGCGCCCGAGGATGCCGGGGAAGACGTTGGAGACCCAGTTGACCATGTACGCGTCGCCGTATCGGCGCTGCGCGATCATGCGTATGTACTCGGGGACGGGAGTGTGCGCCGGACAGGCGTACTGGCAATCGACGACCTTGTGGAAGTAGGCCGGGTTGGCAATGTTCGTTCGCTGCAACACGTGTCTCCTGGCTGTCGCCCGGAACCCCGCAGGGGCCGACGAGTGGCTTGTGGCGCTTTTTGGCGGAGTATGCGCCCCGCCGACGGAAGCGCAAGCTTGGTGGAATCCCGCACGGTCCGCCGCGCAGCGCCAAGGCATCTGCGCCGACAGGGCGATTCCCCCGCCCGCAGCCGGATGCGCCCACAATGTCCGCCGGTCATTCCACGGGGACGACACCATGAGCGTTTTGCACATGTTCCTGCCTGTATGCGAGCCGGCGCGCAGCGAGGCGCTGGCGCAGTTGCGGAAGACGCACCACTTGCCCCGCCACCTCGTCAAGGGCATCGCGATCAGGCACCACGCAGAGACGGAACCGGCCGCCGCGCCGGACGCACAGCAGGCCCAGACAGCGCAGCAGCAGGCCTCGCAGGAACCGGCCTCGCCGCAGTAGTAAGTAGTTGAGGCCGAATCCAGGTTCCCTGCTCGCGCGTGCTGCACGTACAGCGCATGAGAAAGAGCATCTGCTGCTTGCTCATTAATTTCATTATTCGAGTATTATTGAATAATGGAAGAATCAAAAGTCATCCAATCGCTCGCGGCGCTTGCGCAGCCCCTGCGCCTTCGCGTCTTTCGCGCCCTCGTGGTGGCCGGCCCCGAAGGCCTGACACCGGGGGCGCTGGTCGAGGCCATGGAAGTGCCGGCCACGAGCCTGTCTTTCCACCTGAAGGAGCTGACCAATTCCGGCCTGATCACGCAGGAGCGCAACGGCCGCAACCTGGTCTACAGGGCCGCCTTCGATCAGATGGACGCGCTGCTGGGCTTCCTCACCGAAAACTGCTGCGCAGGCGCTTCCTGTGCGGTCGACGACAGAACCAAGTCCTGCAAGAGCCAAGGAGCCACGTCATGAAGCGATTCCACGTCCACCTGCACGTCGACGACCTCGACCGGAGCATCACGTTCTATTCCCGCCTGTTCGCCGCCGAGCCCGCGCGCGTCGAAGCCGACTACGCCAAGTGGATGCTCGAAGACCCGCGCCTGAACTTCGCGATCTCGACCTTCGGCAGCGGCAAGGGCATCGACCATCTCGGCATACAGGCGGAGGACGAGGGCGAACTGGCGCAGTTGCGCTCGCGCGCCGAGCTGGCCGACAGGTCGCTGCTCGACGAGGGCGAAACCAGCTGCTGCTATGCCCGCAGCGAAAAGCACTGGGTGACCGACCCGCAGGGCATCGCCTGGGAACACTACCGCACGCTCGACTCCGTGCCCGTCCACAACAAGCCGGACCAGCAGGCGGGCGCCTGCTGCACCGCCGCTCCCGGCAAGGCCGAAGCCTGCTGCTGAGCCACCAAGTCCCCTGCCCCCAAAGACCTCAAGTTCCCATGACCGACACCACCACGCCGCTCAACGTGCTCTTTCTCTGCACGCACAACTCGGCGCGCAGCATCCTCGCCGAAGCGATACTCAACGACATCGGCGGCGGGCGCTTCAAGGCCTACTCGGCCGGCAGCAGCCCGCGCGAGAACCAGCAGCCCAACCCCATGGCCATCGAGGTGCTGCGCAAGGCGGGCATCGAGACCGCGGGCCTGCGCAGCAAGAGCTGGGACGAGTTCGGCAAGCCCGATGCGCCGCGCATGAACCTTGTCGTCACCGTGTGCGACAACGCCGCGGGAGAGGCCTGCCCCTACTGGCCCGGCCAGCCGGCCACGGCCCACTGGGGCTATGCCGATCCCTCGGAAGTAGCGGGCGACGACGAACGCAAGCGAGAGGCCTTCCGCCAGACCCTGCACGCGATCCGCCGCCGCCTGGGACTGCTGGTGAACCTGCCGGCCGCCAGCCTCGACGGGATGTCGCTGCAGGCCACCGCGCGCGAACTCGCCAAGAGCTGAAGCGCGATGTCGTCCTCCATCGCGCCGCCCGACGCGGACCGGTCCGCCGCCCCGCCCCCGATGGGCGGCTTCGAGCGCTATCTCACCGTGTGGGTGGCGCTATGCATCGTCGCAGGCGTGGCGCTGGGCCAATGGTTTCCCTCCGCCTTCCAGGCGGTCGCGCGCCTCGAGATCGCCAAGGTCAACCTGCCTGTGGGCATGCTCATCTGGGTGATGATCGTTCCGATGCTCCTGAAGATCGACTTCGGAGCGCTCGGACAGGTCAAGGCGCACTGGCGCGGCATCGGCGTGACACTGGCGGTCAACTGGCTCGTCAAGCCCTTCTCGATGGCGCTGCTGGGCTGGCTCTTTGTGCGCCATGCATTCGCGACGCTGCTGCCGGCGGACCAGCTCGACAGCTACGTGGCGGGCCTGATCCTGCTCGCGGCCGCGCCGTGCACGGCGATGGTCTTCGTCTGGAGCCAGCTCTGCCGCGGCGATCCGTACTTCACCCTGTCGCAGGTCGCGCTCAACGACGCGCTGATGGTGGTGGGCTTCGCGCCGCTGGTGGCGCTGCTGCTGGGGCTGTCGTCGATCACCGTGCCCTGGGCCACGCTGCTCATCTCGGTGGGCCTCTACATCGTGGTGCCGGTCGTCATCGCCCAGCTGCTGCGCCGGCATCTCCTGCAAAAAGGACAGGCGCGGCTGCAGGCCGTGGGCGCCCGGCTCGGCCGCTGGTCCATGGGCGCACTGCTGCTCACGCTGGTGCTTCTCTTCGCGTTCCAGGGCGAGGCGATCATCGCCCAGCCGCTGGTGATCGCGCTGCTGGCCGTTCCGATCCTCTGCCAGGTCGTGTTGAACTCGGGGCTGGCCTACCTGCCGAACCGCAAGCTCGGCGTTGCACACTGCGTCGCGGGGCCGTCGGCACTCATCGGCGCGAGCAACTTCTTCGAGCTTGCGGTGGCGACCGCCATCAGTCTGTTCGGCTTCCAGTCGGGTGCGGCGCTGGCGACCGTCGTGGGCGTGCTGATCGAAGTGCCGCTCATGCTGGCCGTGGTGTCCGTGGTGACGCGCACCCGCGGCTGGTACGAACAGGGGCTGAGTCGCTGAACAACCGGTGTGGCACCATGCCGTGCCCGAGGCCATCGGCCTACAGGGGAAAGCGACAACCGGATACAAAACCGGTCGCCCGAAAATCGGATGAGTCGATTCCTCGCTGATAAAAATCGACGCGATCAACCCCATTGGAGAATCACTTGCGCATAGCCACCTGGAACGTCAACTCCCTCACTGCGCGCCTGCAGCACGTGCTCGACTGGCTCATCGCCAATCCGGTCGACGTGCTGTGCCTGCAGGAGCTGAAGATGACGGACGACAAATTCCCGCTCGACGTGCTCAAGTCGGCAGGCTACGAGGCCGCGGTGTTCGGCCAGAAGACGTACAACGGCGTCGCGATCCTGAGCCTCGCACCCGTGCGAGACGTGGTGAAGAACATCACCGGCTTCAGCGACGACCAGTCGCGCGTGATCGCGGCCACGGTGGAGACGCCCTCGGGTCCGCTGCGCGTGGTCAACGGCTACTTCGTGAACGGCCAGGCGCCGGGCACCGACAAGTTCGAATACAAGATGAAGTGGCTCGACGCGCTGCGCGATTCGCTGCGCCAGGAGCTGGTGGCCAATCCCGACCTCGTGCTGCTGGGCGACTTCAACATCACGCCCGAGGACCGCGACAGCTTCGACCCCGTGGGCCTGAAGGAAACGATCCACCACACGACGCAAGAGCGCAACCACTTCAAGGCGCTGCTCGACCTGGGCCTGAAGGACAGCTTCCGCATGTTCGAGCAGCCCGAGAAGAGCTATTCGTGGTGGGACTACCGCATGCTGGGCTACCAGAAGAACCGCGGGCTGCGCATCGACCACATCCTGGTGAGCGAGTCCCTGGTGCCCAGCGTGAAGGGCTGCGTCATCGACCGCGTGCCGCGCAAGTGGGAAAAGCCGAGCGACCATGCGCCGGTGGTGCTCGACCTCGACCGGGGTGGCTGAACCATGGTCGCGCGCAAACTTGCGCTGATCGCCATTGCGCTGTCGCTCTCGGCCTGCTCGCTGCTGAAGCCGGCCGACAAGGCCGAGGAAGGCGACAAGGGGACCGTCGCCGCGCCCGCCGGGGAAACCGCCACCGATGGCCGCGAGGTGGCGACGGTGCGCCTCATCACCGCGCAGACGCCCGTGGTTCGCGCCTACCGGAAGATCGGCGCTCGCCACATCTACAACAAGTACGCGAACCTCATCTACAAGGGCAAGCTGCCGCCGCTCGTTTACGCGGTCGTGGTGGTGGAGACCGACATCGATGCGACGGGCAAGGTGGTAAACGTCACCTTCAGCCGCACGCCCAGCCATGCGCCCGAAGTGGCGCCGAAGATCGCAGAGATGATCAAGGCCGCGTCGCCGCTGCCCAATCCGGGCAAGCTCGGCGCCCACACCTACGTGGACACCTGGCTCTGGGACCGCAGCGACAAGTTCCAGATCGATTCGCTGACGCAGGGGCAGAGAAGCCGCTGAAAGAGCGGGAAAAGAAAAAGGCCCTGAGAGGGCCTTTTTCATTCGATGCCGAGTTCCTGGATCTTCCGGGTGATGGTGTTGCGGCCGATGCCGAGCTTCTGTGCCGCCTCGATGCGTCGGCCCCGCGTGTTGGCCAGCGCGGTGAGGATCAGTCTCGACTCGAAACGGCGCGAGAGCACATCCCACACGTCGGTGCGGCCGGCGGCCAGCAGGGCCTGGGCCTCGGCTTCGAGGCCGCTCTCCCAGTTGCTGACGCTGGCTGGAGCTGCGGGGGCGTGGGCCTCCGCAGGCTCGGAGAAGACGTGCCCCGATGGCATCGCCTCGCCGCTTGCCGTGGCGGGCAGCGAGGGGGCCGGCTGATGTGCCGCCGTCACGTTCGACGCGAGTGCCGGCGCTTCGCCTGCGGCATGCGCCTCGGCGGTCGTGCCACCGGCCATCATCACTTCGGGCGGCAGGTCCTTCGCCTCGATCAGCTGGGCCGGCGCCATCACCGTGAGCCAGTGGCAGATGTTCTCCAGCTGGCGCACGTTGCCGGGGAAGTTGAAGGCCGCCAGCTTGGCGAGCGCCGCATCTGAGATGCGCTTGGGCTCGACGCCGAGCTGCCGCGCGCTCACCTGCAGGAAGTGGCGCGTGAGCGCGGGCACGTCCTCGCCGCGCTCGCGAAGTGCGGGCAGGCGCAGGCGGATCACGTTGAGGCGGTGGAACAAGTCTTCGCGGAAGCCGCCGAGCTTCACGCGCTGCTCCAGGTCCTGGTGGGTCGCCGCGATGACGCGCACGTTGGCCTTCACCGAGTTGTGGCCGCCCACGCGGTAGAAATGGCCGTCGCTCAGCACGCGCAGCAGACGCGTCTGCAGGTCGAAGGGCATGTCGCCGATTTCGTCGAGGAAGAGCGTGCCGCCCTCGGCCTGCTCGAAGCGGCCGCGGCGCATGGTCTGTGCGCCGGTGAAGGCGCCGCGCTCGTGGCCGAAGAGTTCGCTCTCCAGCAGGTCCTTGGGGATCGCGGCGGTGTTGATGGCCACGAAGGGCCCGTTGGCGCGGGGCGAATGCTTGTGCAGCGCGCGCGCCACCAGCTCCTTGCCCGAGCCCGACTCGCCGGTGATGAGCACCGTGACGTTGCTCTGCGAGAGCCGTCCGATGGCACGGAACACGTCCTGCATGGCGGGCGCCTGGCCGAGCATCTCGGGTGCGGCGACCATGCGCTCCTCCGCCACTTCCTCGCGCTGGCTTTCGTCGACCGCGCGGCGGATGAGCTCGACCGCGCGCGGCAGGTCGAAGGGCTTCGGCAGGTATTCGAAGGCGCCGCCCTGGAAGGCTGAGACCGCGCTGTCGAGGTCGGAGAACGCCGTCATGATGATGACGGGCAGGCCCGGATGCATGGCCTTGATCTTGTCGAGCAGGTCGAGCCCGGAACCGCCGGGCATGCGAATGTCGCTTACCAGGACCTGGGGTGCGAGTTGGTCGTCGTCGGCGGCCTGTTCGAGTGCTGCCAGCACCTCGCGCGTATTGGTGAAACTGCGCGTGGGCAGGTCTTCGCGCAGCAGAGCCTTCTCGAGCACGAAGCGAATCGATTGGTCGTCATCAACTATCCAGATCGGCTTCATGCATCTCCTCTGTTGCCGGTGGCTGCGCTAGGGCAGCGGTATCAATATCTTGAAATCGGTTCGGCCCGGGACGCTGTCGCACTCGATCACGCCGTGATGCTGTTGCACAAAAGTTTGTGCGAGCGTCAATCCCAGCCCTGTCCCGCCTTCCCTGCCCGATACGAGCGGATAGAAGATGCGGTCCTTGATCGTGTCCGGCACACCCGGTCCATTGTCGATTACATGCAATTCCAGTGCCAGTCGATACCACTGCTTGTTGAAGATCACCTGGCGGGCCACCCGCGTCTTGAAAGTGATCTGCGCGTCACCCGCCGCGCGGCGCTCGGCCAGCGCCTGCGCCGCGTTGTGCGCGATGTTCAGCGTGGCCTGGATGAGCTGCTCCCGGTCGCCGCGGAACTCGGGAATGGAGACGTCGAAGTCGCGTTCGATGTGCAGGTCGCGCGGAAACTCCGCGAGGATGACCGAGCGCACGCGCTCGCAGACTTCGTGGATGTTGACGTCGCCCACCACGTGCGGGCGGCGGTGCGGTGCCAATAGGCGGTCGACCAGCGTCTGCAGCCGGTCGGCCTCGTGGATGATGACCTGCGTGTACTCGATGAGGTCACGCGACTCGACCTCCATCTGCAACAGCTGCGCCGCGCCGCGGATGCCGCCCAGCGGGTTCTTGATCTCGTGCGCAAGGTTGCGGATGAGTTCCTTGTTCGCCTGCGCCTGGTCGATGAGGCGCTCCTCGCGGTCCTGCCGCACCTGCTGCTCCAGCGGCGACATCTCGATGATGAGCTCGCCCTTCTTCTCGCCCTGCGCAAGCGAGACCTGCACCGGCATCAGCTCGTGGTTCACTCGGCGCAGCAAGGCCTCGTAGCGCAGCGTGGCGAAGTCGTTGCTGCTCGCGCCGTCGATGGCAGTGCGCAGCACCTGCGGCTCGTGGAAGCACGCACCGAACTGCGAACCCTCGAGCGTGCGGCGCGAAGTGCCGAGCGCGTCTTCGAGCCCTGCGTTGGCGAACAGCACCGAGCCCTTGCTGTCGACCACCGCGATCAGCGTGGACAACAGGTCGAAGGACTGAAAGCGCGAATTGGCGCCGACCGCCTTCTTCCCGAACACCATGATGACGACGACTACTGTTGCTTGGCCGGCAGGCGGCCAAGCTCGCGGCGGATGCCGGCGATGTCGCTCTCGTTGCGTGCGAGCTCCGCCTTCATCTCGGCGACCCGGTCCAGGTACTTCTGGTAGTTGCGGCCCTCGCTGCCCTGCTTCTCGGGCTCGCCGTTGTTGTATTCCTTCTGCAGTTCGGCCTGCCGCGCCTCGGCCTTGCGAAGCTCGGCTTCGAGCACCGCGCGCGCCTCGCCGTCACGGGCACGCTGGTCGACGCCTTCGACCCGCGGGCTGCCTGCAGGCGACCGCGCAGCGGACGAGCCGCCCGACGACGAGGAAGAAGAAGACGATCCACCGCCCGAAGCCCTCGTGCCCTGCACCACCGTGACGTTGCCGCCTTCCATGACCTTGCAGCCCTTCTGCTGCGCGATGGTCGCGTTGTTCGTGTACTCGTTGCCGCAACGCCAGACGCGCTCCTGCGAAAGCGCCGGCAACGCGAGCAACGAACCGGCCAGGAAAATGAGGGAAGCAGTCTTCATATGTATCGGTAGAGGGCGGCAACAGGGCTGCATTTTCGTGCAATTCGACGCGAACAGTGACCAGATGTTCCGCCCCAAAGAAAAAGGACGGCCAAGCCGTCCTTCATAACCCATCAGGCTTACAAGCCACCAACCTCTTCGCGGGGGACACCACGGAACCGGCTTTGCCGGGCCGTTGGTGTCGCCCCCGGAAGGGGGTTGGCGAAGCGACACGAAGTGCGCGAAGCCTGGGGGCGAACCAATTACAACGAGTAGTACATGTCGAACTCGACCGGATGGGTCGCCATGCGGAAGCGCGTGACTTCCTGCATCTTCAGTTCGATGTACGCATCGATGTAGGCATCGGTGAACACGCCGCCCTTGGTCAGGAACGCACGGTCCTTGTCCAGGTATTCCAGGGCCTGGTCGAGGCTGTGGCAGACGGTCGGGATCAGCGCGTCTTCTTCCGGCGGCAGGTGGTACAGGTCCTTGCTGGCGGCTTCGCCCGGATGGATCTTGTTTTCCACGCCGTCGAGACCGGCCATCAGCAGGGCCGAGAAGCCCAGGTACGGGTTCATCAGCGGATCGGGGAAGCGCGCTTCGACGCGACGGCCCTTCGGGTTGGCCACGAACGGGATGCGGATCGAGGCCGAGCGGTTCTTGGCCGAGTAGGCCAGCTTCACCGGGGCTTCGAAGCCGGGCACCAGGCGCTTGTAGCTGTTGGTGCCGGGGTTCGTGATGGCGTTCAGGGCGCGGGCGTGCTTGATGATGCCGCCGATGTAGTGCAGGGCGAAGTCAGAGAGACCTGCATAGCCGTCGCCGGCGAACAGGTTCTTGCCGTCCTTCCAGACCGACTGGTGCACGTGCATGCCGGAGCCGTTGTCGCCGACGATGGGCTTGGGCATGAAGGTGGCGGTCTTGCCGTAGGCGTGGGCCACGTTGTGGATCACGTACTTCTGCAGCTGGACCCAGTCGGCGCGCTGCAGCAGCGTGCTGAACTTGGTGCCCAGTTCCATCTGGCCGGCGTTGGCCACTTCATGGTGATGCACTTCGACCGGGATGCCCAGCGATTCGAGCACCAGGCACATTTCCGAGCGCATGTCCTGGAAGCTGTCGACCGGGGGAACCGGGAAGTAGCCGCCCTTGACCGCGGGACGGTGGCCGGTGTTGCCGTGCTCGAATTCCTTGTCGGTGTTCCACGAGGCTTCTTCGGATTCGATCTTCACGAAGCAGCCCGACATGTCGTTCTTCCAGCGCACGCCGTCGAACACGAAGAATTCGGGTTCCGGACCGAAGTAGGCGGTGTCGCCCAGGCCCGATGCCTTCATGTAGGCCTCGGCGCGCTTGGCGAGCGAACGGGGGTCGCGCTCGTAGGCCTTGCCGTCGGCGGGATCGATCACGTCGCAGGTCAGGATCAGCGTCGTTTCTTCGAAGAACGGGTCGATGTTGGCGGTGTTCGGGTCGGGCATGAGCTGCATGTCCGAAGCTTCGATCCCCTTCCAGCCGGCGATGGACGAGCCGTCGAATGCGTGGCCCGAGGTGAATTTGTCTTCATCGAAAGCCGAGACCGGCACGGTCACGTGCTGCTCTTTGCCGCGGGTGTCGGTGAAGCGGAAGTCGACGAACTTGACCTCGTTTTCCTTGACGAGCTTGAGTACATCGGCGACGGTCTTTGCCATCAGTTTCTCCTGAGTTGGATGGTGGTTAGGAATGCGGGGATGCGGGATGCAGTTTCTGTGCCATTGTCACCTCACCCGGTGAGGCTTTGATGGCAGTCTGGCAGCCCAAATGAAGGCAGAAAATCACTATTTTGGTGCAATTGATTTCAGCGCACCAATTCGGGGCCAAGCTTGGCATCGAAAGTGTGCAGGCCTTCGATCAGCTGGGCATAGGCGGCGTCGAGCCGGGCGGCCTCACCCTTGACGCCCAGCTCGATATGCCGGCCGTAGGTGGGGTGATCGACGCTCGGCAGACTGAACACCTTGACGCCTGCGTGGGTGGCCTCGATGGCCTCCATGAGCGGGGTCAGGGTGGCCTCCATGGCACCGAAAACGATCACGGACTTCTCGGCGACGGCGTTGGTGGCGAACAGGCCGGCGTAGCGGCCGTCGAGCACGGATTCGATCATCGGCCAGGCCATGACGGGAAAACCCGGCACGAAATGCACGTCGCCGACGCTGAAGCCCGGGATCTTGTTGTAGGGGTTGTAGATGAGCGTGGCGCCCTGCGGAAAGACGCCCATGTTGAGCCGGTGCACGTTGTCGGCCCGGTCGGGCTCATAGGGCAGGCCCTGCTCGCGCGCGGTGTCCTGCATGCGCTCGCGAATCAGCAGTTCGGCCTCAGGATGGAGCGCCAGCGGCACGCCGAGCGCCTTGGCGGCGCACTGGCGGGTGTGATCGTCGGGGGTGGCGCCGATGCCGCCGGTCGAGAAGACGATGTCGCCCGAGGCGAAGGCGCGCTGCAGCGCCGCGGTGATACGCGCGGGCTCGTCGCCCACGTATTCGGCCCAGCTCAGCTGCAGGCCGCGCGCGGCGAGCAGCTCGATGACCTTGGCCATGTGCTTGTCGGCACGCTTGCCGGAAAGGATCTCGTCGCCGACGACGATGAGACCGAATGTGCGAGTCATGGTGAACCCCATTGGGAAAGAGCGGCCTTGCTGGCCTCGTCGGCCTCGATGGCGGGCACGCCGGCTGCCGCCGAGGCCTCCGCGGCCGCACGCAGGGCGCGCAGCTGCGCGAGCGCGTCGAGGCAGTAGTGGGCGAACCAGAGGGCCGAGAAGGCGAAGACCAGGGTGTAGATCCAGATGGCGATCGGGATCAGCACGAAGAAAGCGGCGGCGAACAGCAGGCCCGACGCCCAGACGATGCTTGGCGCAGCGCCCAGGTAGCCGCACAGCACGCCGATGCACAGCAGCGGCAGCCGGTGTGCGCGGATGAGCGCGACGCGTTCCTCGGGGCTGGCGTGCTCGGCCAGCGAATCAAAGCTCATCACGCGGTAGGTGAGCCAGCCCCAGATCAGCGGCGGCAATATCAGCACCAGCGGCGGAATGAGCCACAGTGGCATCGACACCACCAGCGCGATCACCGCCAGCACGGTGGCCCCCAGCGAGCGCGCCACGCTGCCGAAGAAGGAAGCGCCCTTCTTCTGCTCGAGCCCCGGAAAGCGCCGCTCGGCCACCAGCCTGGTCAGGGCGGGTGCCATGAACCCGGCCACGATCAGCAGGCAGACCACCACGATCACCGGCGTGGCGGCGAACACCACCACCAGCGATGCCAGCACGGAAGTGACGTCACCCGAGAAGAGACGGCCGATCCACGACCAGAAGCTCGACAGCAGCGGCCAGGCGTCGAGTGCGCCGCGGGTCCAGGCCACGGCGGCGTCCCAGTAGAAGTAGCCCAGCGCCGCGGCCAGCACGATCATCAGCCCCAACGGCAGCAGCGACAGCACGATCACGCGCGGCAGCATGCAGTAGGCGACCGCGCGCCAGAAGGAGTCGAGGAGCAGGCGCATGAGGCAGCGAGGATAACCTCTGGGGAGCGCCCTTCAGGCGCCGTAGCCCCTCAGCCGCGACCGACCATTCGCTTCAGCCCCAGCCATTGCTGGGCCCAGAAGCCGCGGCCGTAGTCGCGCACGTGGCCGTCGGCACGGGGTTCGACCTGGTCGCGGATACCGGTCGGGTCGTAGCGGTCCTCGAAGTTGGCGGTGCGAAAGAGCATGTCCCACCATGGCAGCAGCACGCCGAAGTTGTGGCCCCCGAGGGTGCTGGCGCCTTTCGATTCATGGCCTAGCCCGATGCTGTGGTGCAGCCGGTGGAAGCGCGGGCTGATCCACAGCCGCTCGCCGATGGCGCCGAAGCTCAGCCTCAGGTTGGCATGCTGCAGGCTCTCGCTGAGCTGGGTGAAGGCGACGAACGCGATGAACTGCCCCGGCGCCACGCCGATGAGCTGCGCCACGATGACGATCAGCGCGTCGTGGATGATGTCGTCGAGCAGGTGGTTGCGGTCGTCGCTCCACATCGTCATCTGGCGCTGCGAGTGGTGCAGCGAATGCAGTCCCCACCACCAGTTGAACTGGTGCTGGCCTCGGTGGATCCAGTAGCCGACGAAATCGAGCACGACGAGGTAGATGGCGAAGGCCACCCACGGGATGTCGGTGACGCCGGGCCACACCTCGTCGAGGTGGAAGGTGCCCCACCCCGCCGTGCGCAGCGCGCCCATGGCGTCGTCGAAGAAGGGCTGCAGCGTGAAGAAGATCGCCAGCCGGAACAGGCCGAGGCGGTGGATCAGCGTGTAGAGCATGTCGATGCGGATCGCATGGCGGTCCGCCACCGGTTCCACCGAGCGCCAGCGCTGCAGCGGCCCGATGACGGCGATGAGCACCAGGATCTGGATCAGCCCAACCAGCAGCCAGCCGGTGGCGTCGAAGGCATCCTCGGTCCAGCCGCCCAGGCCCACGGCGTAGACCAGCGGCTGTACGGCGGTTTCGAAGAACCAGCCCTGCAGGGCGGAAAAGGCGTCTGTCAGCCAGTCGATCACGATCGGGAAAACTCGTCGTTCAGTTTTTCAGGGATGGGAGGCGATCCAGCCCTTGAAGTCCGGATGCTGGCGCAGCGTACGGAAGCAGAAGCCCTTGGCCTTCAGGCCGACGATCAGCGGCTCGAGGTTGGCGGGCGCCCACGGTTCCTTGCGCGACCAGATGCCCAGGTGGGCGAGCAGGATGTCGCCGGGGCGGATGGTGTCCAGCGCCTGCGTCAGCAGCTTCGCGTTGCTGAATTTCTCGCTCGGCAGTTCGTCGCCGAGGAATCCGGCACTCGCCCAGCCCACGTATTTGTAACCACAGCCCTCGGCCGCAGCCAGGAGCGCGGGCGAGGTCTTGCCACCCGGCGCGCGATACAGCGGCAGTGGCTTCTTGCCGGTGACCGCCGCCAGCCGGTCGGAAGCCTTCCTGATGTTGGCGCAGTACTCGGCCGCGCTCCAGGTCGATTCCTTGCCGTTCTGCGGGCCGGCCGAAGGCCTGATGCGGAAGCTGGGAGGCGTGCCCTTCACGTCGCCGCGCCAATAGGCGTGGTCATAGGTGTGGGAGCCGAATTCGTTGCCTTCGGCCGCCCTCGCCTTCCACCAGGGCGCCCAGTGGTCGTCGAGGCTGTCGCCGTCGGTCTGGGTGCGCTCGGCGGCGGCGAAGAAGGTGACGCGCACGTCCTGGCGCTTGAGCACGTCGGCCACCAGGGGCGCGATGCCCATGTGGCCGGTGTCGAAGGTCAGGTAGACGGGCTTCTCGCAGGCGGCCGGCTCCTGCGCCGCCCAGGCGCCGGGCGCGAGCGCCGCCGCCAGGACGACCATGGAGGCCGCAGCGGCGACCCCGGCGCGCCTAGATGCGCTTCGCATGGTCCAGGGTCCACACGCCGTGCGGCGAGCGTCCGACGTTGACCTGGCGCACGACCTTGTTGCTGGCCAGGTCGACCACGCTGAGCTTCTTGGCCCAGCGCGAGGTCACGTAGAGCGTCTTGCCGTCGGCAGAGACGTCCATGCAGTCGGGGCCGCCGGGCACCGGGTAGGTCGCGACCACCTTCAGCGTCGCCAGGTCGATGCGGCTGATGGTGTTGGCCACGCGGTTGCTCACGAACACGGTCTTGCCGTCGCCGGCCGACCGGAAGGCATGGGCGCCCTTGCCGGTGGGGATCTTGCCGACCAGCTTGGGCTCGGCGCCCGCCACGTCGAACACCTGCACGCCATCGCTGCCGGTCAGGCCGACGAGCAGGGTCTTGTCGTTGTGCACGCCGAAGATGTCGGCCGGCATGGCGCCGGTGGCGACGCGCCACTTGATGGTCTGGGTGGGCAGGTCGACGGCGATCATCTCGTCGCTGTCCTGCATCGTCACGTAGGCGATGGTGCTGGTGTTGTCGATCCAGATGTGGCTGGGCGTCTTGCCGCTGGCGATGCGCTTGGCCAGCTTCAGGTCCTTGCCGTCCCAGCGGTAGACGTCGACGTGGTTCAGCCGGTTGCCGGCCGTCACGAACCACTTCATGTCGCGCGAGAACTGCAGCTGGTACGGATCGATGATCCCGTAGACCACGCGCTGGACTTCCGCCGTGCGGGGGTTCAGGAAGGTCAGCGAGTCGCCCGCCGAATTGGCCACGATGACCGACTTCTCGTCGGGCGTCATGTAGATGTGGTGCGGCTCCTTGCCGGTGGGAATGCGCAGCTTTTCCGTCCAGTCGACGGGATTGATCACGCTGACGTTCGCGTCCAGCGAGTTGAGCACGAAGATCGGAGGGGGTTCCGGCGCTGCGGCGGCGGTGTGGGCCGCGAAGGCCGTCATGCAGGCAAGCAGGAAAGCCGCAAGGCGGCCGTTCGGTCGGGCAGGGAGTCGCAAGGGAAGATTCCGGGAGAGAGTTCGGAATGTTAACGGCCGGCCCTTAAGACTGGCTGACCGGAATCGTGCCCTTTTCCCTCGTTTCCCTGCGTTTTTCCCCTTCTACTTCAATGCCTTGGCGGGCCTGGCCGGTGCGCGCAGGCCCGCGACCTCGTCGGCCGTCAGCCAGCGCCACTGCCCGGGCGCGAGGTCGGCTGGCAGCGCCAGGTCGCCGATGCGCGAGCGATGCAGCCCCTCCACCCGGTTGCCGACCGCCGCCAGCATGCGCTTGACCTGGTGGTACTTGCCCTCGGTGAGGGTGAGCCGCAGGTGCAGCGGGCCGTCGGACTCGCAGGCGGCGGCGCGTACCGGCTTCGGATCGTCGTCGAGCACCACGCCGGCCAGCAGTTTCGCGATCTGCGCCTCGTCCACCGGGTGCTTGGCCGTCACCTCGTAGACCTTGGGCACGTGGTGCTTGGGCGAGCCCATCTTGTGGATGAACTGGCCGTCGTCGGTCAGGAGCAGCAGGCCGGTGGTGTCCTGATCGAGCCGGCCGATGGCCTGCACGCCCTGCACTGCGCCCTTGTTGGGCCGCAACCGCAGCGGCGACGGCAGCAGCGTGTAGATGCTCGGATAGGTCGAGGGCTTCTGCGAGCACTCGGTGCCGGCGGGCTTGTGCAGCATCAGGTAGGCCTTCTCGTGGTACTCCCACGGGGTGCCCTGCACTGTGTACTGAAGGCCCTCGGGGTCGAGATCGGCGAAGGGGTCGATCACCGCCTTGCCGTCGATGGTCACGAGGCCTTGCTGGACAAGGCCCGCGCACACGCGGCGCGTGCCGAAGCCCTGGGTGAATAGGATGTCTTGCAGGTGCATGGGAAATGAAAAAAGCGGCCGCGCCGTCAAGGGCACGACCGCCTTCGAGTTTGCCGCAGGATCAGTAGCCTGCCGCCAGGCCCGTGTTGCGGCGCGGGTCGTTGGCGCCGTAGAAGCGGTTGTTGCCCACCGGCTTGCCGCCCAGCGAGGGCGCGCCGACGATGATCGCGGCGAGGTGGTTCGCCGGCTGCGGCACGCCCAGGTTGTGGCCCATGTCGGTCAGGATCTTGCGCGTGTCGGGGCTCAGCGCGTAGGTCTCGACGTTGGTGACGTCGGGCAGCCACTGCTGGTGGAAGCGCGGCGCGTCGACGGCTTCCTGCACGTTCATGCCGTAGTCGATGGCATTGATCATGGTCAGCATCACCGCGGTGATGATGCGGCTGCCACCCGGGGTGCCGACCACCATCACCGGCTTGCCGTCCTTGGACACGATGGTCGGGCTCATCGAGCTCAGCGGGCGCTTGCCCGGCTCGATCTTGTTGGCCTCGCCCTGCACCAGGCCGTAGAGGTTGGGCACGCCCACCTTCGAGGTGAAGTCGTCCATCTCGTCGTTCAGCAGCACGCCGGTCTTGGCGGCCGTGACCTTGGCGCCGAACCAGTCGTTCAGCGTGTAGGTCACCGAGACCGCGTTGCCCCACTTGTCGGCGATCGAGTAGTGGGTGGTGTTGCTGCCTTCATGCGGTGCGACGCCGGGCTTGATGTCCTTGGAGACACCGGCCTTCTTCGGGTCGATGACGGCGCGGATCTTCTCGGCGTAGCCCTTGTCGAGCAGCCGGTCGAGCGGGTTCTTCACGAAGTCGGGGTCGCCCAGGTAGCTGTTGCGGTCCACGTAGGCGTGGCGCATGGCCTCGATCTGGTAGTGCACGGCCTGTGCCGAGCGGTAGCCCAGGTCCTTGAGCGGATAGCCCTCGAGGATGTTGAGCATCTCGCAGATGATCACGCCGCCCGAGCTCGGCGGGGGCGCCGACACGACGCGGTAGCCGCGGTAGTCGCACTCCACGGGGGCCATTTCGCGCGTCTTGTACTGATCGAGGTCGGCCTGCGTGATCAGGCCCTTGCCAGCCTGGCTGGAGGCCACGATGGCGTTGCCGACCCAGCCCTTGTAGAAGCCGTCGGTGCCCTTGGCGCTGATCTCGCGCAGGGTCTTGGCCAGGTCCTTCTGCACCAGCTTGTCGCCCACTTTGTAGGGCTCGCCCTTGTTCAGGAAGATGGCGGCCGTGGCCGGGTCTTCCTTGAAGTCGGCCGTGGCGGTGGCGAGCAGGTCGATGTCGCCCTGCTCCAGCGCGAAGCCCTTCTCCGCCAGCTGGATCGACGGGGCGAGCAGCTCGCCGCGCTTCATGGTGCCGTACTTCTCGCGCGCGTATTCCATGCCCGAGACGCTGCCGGGCACGCCCACGGCGAGGTGGCCCTTGGTGCTCAGGCCCTTGATGACGTTGCCGTCCTTGTCGAGGTACATGTTGGCCGTGGCGGCCAGCGGGGCCTTCTCGCGGAAATCGAGGAAGGTCTTGCGGCCGTCGGCCAGCTGCACGGTCATGAAGCCGCCGCCGCCGAGGTTGCCCGCCGCGGGATAGACCACCGCCAGCGCATAGCCCACGGCCACCGCCGCGTCGACTGCGTTGCCGCCGCGCTTGAGCACGTCAACGCCGACCTTGGTGGCCAGGTGCTGGGCACTCACGACCATGCCGTTCTCGGCGGCGACGGGCGCCACCGACGCCGCGTGCGTCGCGCCGGCCGCGGCCAGCGCGAGCACCGCCGCGACGGCGCCCCTCAGCTTGGGAGTCCAGTGGATTTGTTGCATGTTGAAGTCTCCTCTAGAGCGTGTTGAAGAATCTTTGGTGTGGTGCCCTGCCGGCAGTCATGCCGTGAGCAGCCCCTTGCGGCGAAGCGCGTCGAGCGCGACCGCAACCTGCTGGCGCGCGAACTCCCTGACGGCCGCCGGATCGGTCAGCGGCTTTTCGTCCTTGACGAAGCGCAGCCTGTCGCTGCGCACCTCGGCTTCGAGATGCTCTGCCAGCGCCTCGTGCGAACGGGTGCCGTCGAGCAGCGGCAGCAGGCTGCGTTCCAGCAGCGACACCGTCACATGCTCATGCCACTGGTTGCAGGTGCTGGCGGCGGGACTGGCACCGGGCACGAGGGCCACCGCGCTTCGCACCGCGGACAAGGCCTGCGGCAGGCTGGAGACCGTTTCGGCGGTGCGCACCGGCGAGCGCCTGAACCGCAGGGCGCCAAGGATCAGCAGTTCCTCGACCATGGCCATCACGGCCGGCTCGACCGCCGCCGCAGGCTGCCCCACCAGCGCGGCCACCGCCTCGATGAGCGATCCGGCGGACATCGAGGCCGGATAGCGCGTGTCGAGCAGATGCGCCACCGCCTTGTGCACCGGCAGCCGCAGCGTCACCTTGAGGCCGCGCTGCGCATTGCAGGGCTGCTCGCGCGCATCGAGCGCGAGCGCAGAACCGTCTTCCGTCTTGAAGGCACCCGCGAGCTCGAGCTGGCGGATGCGCGCAGGCTCCAGCCTGTAGCGGACGCCCTGGGCGTGGGCCTGCCCGACCAGCAGCGTCTGGCGGAACGTGCGATTGACGAGGAAATCGAGGTACTGCTCCATGAGCACCTGGCTGCCCCCGCACTCGCGCAGCAGCGGATCGCGCACCTTCTCGCCGTAGTTCTGCACGAACATCGTCGACGGCTCGGCGTCGCACAGGTAGGCCAGGCCGCGGGTCTGCGCGCGCGCAACGAACTCCTTGAAATAGCACGGCGCGTTGCATGGCTCGAGGAACTCGTGCAGCAGGTAGGAGCTGTTGGCGTTGCGCACGATGGGCATCGCCTCTTCGAGCGTCTTCTTGAGCACGCTGTCGGCACGAGCCGACTGCTCGAGGAAGTCGAGCATGCCTCGCGCATAGGAGAGCTTTTCTTCCGGCGTATCGCGCGGGCCGCCGCGCAGGATCATCGCGTCGCGCACGATCTCGCGCGCCTTCCAGCCGGGGTAAACGTTGTAGCTGACGTAGGCCACGCCGTTGGGCGCGAGGTTCTCGCTGCAGATGCGCAGGATCGCGTCCTGCACCTCGCCTGGCACCCAGCTGTAGACGCCGTGGCAGACGATGTAGTCGAACTGCCCGAACGAGGCGTCGATCTCCGCCAGGTTGAACGCCTTGAGTTCGATGTTCGAAAGCCCCGCGCGCGCGATGGCGGCAGCGCCCTGGGCCACCTGCACCGTCGATAGGTCGACGCCGACCGCGCGCGCCTCGGGATGGCGCGCCGCGAAGGGAATCAGATTACCGCCGGCGGCGCAGCCGAGTTCCAGCACGCGGGCCGTCGCGGGAGGAGGAACGTCCAGACCGAAGAGAAAGGCCAGCGCTTCCAGGTGCTCCATCGCCGATTGCGGAAACGGATGCGAGTCGTAGGGCACCGTGTCGTAGTAGCTGGTCAACTCGGAAGTCAGGGAGTCCGGCACGGGCGTCCTTTTTCTTCGGGATCTGGGCAGGTGGCAGGAAGGAGCGCAGAGACGATCACAGACGGTGACTGCGATGTGACAGTGCTCGCCGACTATAGCCGTGACCACAGGCCATCGCGCAATAAAAAAGCCCGGCCAAATGGCCGGGCGTGAAAAGCCTATCTGCTTGGCATTGCGTCAAGGCCCCCGCACAGGTTGACCAGCGGGGGACGGTTTACCCGTCAAGGAGAAACTGGGATGGGAAGGACCGGGACCGGAAGAACATTCGCCGCATTCCTCGGGGCGGGCCACCGGGCGGAGCCAGTCTGCCGCGGCGTCTTCAGGCCACATCGCACGCAGGCGCGCGTCGCGCCACAGGGTTCGTGCGACGTCCTCGAGCTCGAGGGCGTCCACCGTGTGCCACCGCTGCTGCAGCCGGTGCGCGCAGGCGGCGATCCAGAGAGTGGCGGGCATGTTTTCCATGGGCGTAGTTTACTGTATATTCATACAGTCTTTTCAACAAGGAAGTCCGCCATGCCTGCGACCGACGAAACGACCCCACCGCCGAACTACCCGCTCAAGGAAGCGCTTGCCTGGATCTCGAAGTTCGCACATGCATGGAAGGCCATCGAGCCTTCACCCAGGAGCCTCAGCATCGACGGCTTCATCATCTGGGGACCCGTGCTCTACGAAAAGCACAAGGACGAAGATCCGGTCCAGCTCGCCAGGCAATTGTTCGGCCGGTCGGGCGAGTACTTCAGGTATCTCTACCCGGGCCGCGGGCGCAGCTCCAACGATCCCCGGTCTTAGAATGCCCCGATGATTTGGCGCACACTGCTTCCGCTCACCCTGGTCCTCGTCGCCGGCTGTTCCACTCCCCCGAACGAGGTGACGCAAGTCCGTGAAGGCGTGCTGCGCGCCATGACCTATGTCCAGGCATCAGACTATTGCGATGCGCGCGACAAGACGCCGCGCTGGCTGGGCAAGGCTCCTGCGGAACAGGGCGTCCTCTTCCAGTGCTATTGACAGCGCCTGCAGCGCCCGCCTGAGCTGACGTCGCCGGACGCGGCGCACGACTTCAAGCGCCCACGCGCCCGTTCTACACAAGCGGACGAATCCCGGAAGAAGACGCCTCCCTGTCATCCGAAAACAATTTGCTGACAACTACGCCGTGAGCAAGAAAGATGACCATCAAGGAGATTTGCCGGCTGCACGGGCTCAATCTCGAGCGAGGAAGCCGCGTATTGTGTGACGGCAGGCTCGGCACTGTAGCCGGCGCGAACGGAAGGTTCCTGCGAGTGAAATTCGACGGAAACCAGATCAGCAGCCCTTGTGATCCGCTCGACGTACAGCCGGTCGAACCAACAACCATAAGCTCCCCGATCGGCCCCGACCGGGGGCCAGCCGTTCTGGCCTGATCTCCCGATCGATGCCTACCAGCAAGTGCCTGGTCGTCACGCTGGGCACATACGAACTCAAGACCGTTCGCGCAGCTCGTCCCGCAGCGCCTTGATCTGGTCATGGTTGCGCTGGGCGCCCTCAGCCTGGCGCTCGACCACCCGCGCACTCCCGGCGGATTCGGTGCCTTCAGCGCCTTCCGATAGCGGGCCGCCGCAGCGGCAGCGCATTGCGACGCACGATCGCGAAAGACCTGCTTGAGCTGCGTCGGGTCCACCTCGGCGGGGCAGCGAACCGCCCCGCCCACCATCGCTCAAGCCACCTCGACGTTGATGCGCCTGGGCTTCGCGTGCTCGGCCTTGGGGATCCGCAGCTTCAGCACGCCCTGCGCAAGCTCCGCGGACACCTTCTCGGTGTCCAGCTCCTTGCTGAGCGTGAAGACGCGCTGGAACCGCCCGAGGCCGACTTCCGTATGGCTGGTTTTCAGGCCTTCGGGCACGGTCAGGCTCGACTCGGCCTCGATGGTCAGGGTCTCCGCTTCAACGTGGAGGTTCAGGTTCTCGCGCGAAACCCCTGGAAGGTCGGCATAGAGCGTGATGCCTCCCGCATCTTCGATCACGTCGACAGGAGGCGTCAGCGCGGCGCTGCCATAGCGCGGAGCCTTCTTCGGCTCGTGGTTCTCCGGCATGCCGGAGGAACGGGTCTGGATGTCGTTGCTCATGGTGTTCATCTCCTCGATATCACTGGACAGCGATCACTGGACGGCGATGCGGCGCGGCTGGGCCGATGCGCGGCGGCGGACGGTGATGTGCAGCAAGCCGTCGCGCAGCTTGGCATCGACCGCCTCGGGGTCCGCATCGTCGGGCAGCGTCAACATGCGGCGGAACGAACCTTCGAAGCGTTCGTTGATGTGCACGGCCGCCTTCGCATCCGCTTCGGGCAGCACGCTCTTGCGCTCGCCGGCGATGGTCAGCAGGCCGCGCTCGAGATGGACCTCCAGCGTGGACGGATCGACGCCGGGAGCGAAGGCATAGATTTCCACCGCCTGCGGCGTCGCACCGACATTCAGCGCGGGAAACCCGTTGCTGCCGAAGCCCCGGATGGTGGGTGCAAGATCGAATGCCTGCCGCATGTCTCGCTGCAGACGGTCCATTTCCGCGAGCATGTCGCGCGGGAAGAAAGCTCGGTACATGGCTGAACCTCCAAAAATCTGGAACCTGTGAAAACCTGGGGAAGGGCCGGAGCCCTCACTGGGGCAGGCGGGAAGCGCTGGCAGCCTGCGAGGAGCCGCGGGCGAACGAGCGCAGCCGTGCGGTGAAGCGCGGCGAACGGCTTCGCCAGCGCGGAGCGCGTGAGTCCGGATAGTTGAATTTCGCCAGTTCCTCGCGTCCCTTCTGGGTGATGGCAAGCACCTGCGCAGCCGAGGCCGCACCAGACAGGGAAAGAGGATCCGAAGGCGACGGCACGAGGGCGACGACGAGCCCGGCGGCGCGCAGTACCCTGACCTGGTCGATGTCTTCAGTGCGATAGAACGTGACAGGTAGGCGGGAGCCGGCGATTTGCTTGAGCAAGTTCATGGTCATTGCATTACCTCCTTTTCGGTCGACCAATTTCCGACGGAGGTGAAGATAGGCGGCGCCTCGCCGTTTTCAAGAGGGAATTTCTCGACGCCCGGGCCCAAGCACGAAGGCCGTGCAGGGACGATGACCCACGCGAAAAAAGCCCGGCCGCTCGGGCCGGGCTGAGGTTTACAGCAAGCCTACGGGGAGACCGCAGGGAGCCAGAATCTACGACAAGGTTCGTGCCCGCGGTGTCGGACAAATCCGACTCCGGCAACGTGCGCCCTGCATGGCGCGACCGCTGGAAGGCAACGGCTCGAACTGACGAACATCTCGGCTTTACCTGAGCAACTTCTGCGGCGCCGGCCGACGCACGGGCGCCGCCGATGCGGTCAACCTTCGCGGCAAAACGCATAACAACTTGAAGGACCATGGACCAGCTCTTCGCCCGCTTCGCCAATCGGATCGCCCACATCGCAGGAAGTCCGATCACCTTCCTGGCGTGCGTGGCCATCGTCGTGGCATGGGCGATTTCGGGACCGTTCTTCGGCTTCTCGGAGACTTGGCAGCTGCTCATCAACACCGGCACCACCATCGTGACCTTCCTGATGGTGTTCCTGATCCAGAACACCCAGAACCGCGACGGCGTGGCGCTGCAGACCAAGCTCGACGAACTCATCCGCTCGTCCGACGCCCAAGACGAATTCATGGGCATCGAGAAGCTCACCGATCAGGAGCTGAGCGTCCTGCACCAGAAGTGCGAAGCAGCGGCAAGGAAAAGCCACGCGACGCTGGAGCGCACCCGTGCCGAACGCCGCCGGCGGGGGCACGGAAAAGAAGATTCAGAGGCGAAATAGCCGAGGGAGAACGTCCAAGTGAAAAGGGCGTTCACCGGACCTCGGTGAACGCCCTCGGACGTCATGTTGGTGGAGCTGGGGGGATTTGAACCCCCGTCCGCAAGCCTTCATCGCGCAGTTCTACATGTTTAGTGATCTGTTTTGAGTCTCGCTTCCGGAGTCGCGCAGTCACACGCTAAACCGGACGCCAGTACCCTATTTTCTCGCCCCGACCCAAGGTACCCGGATCGGAGCCAGCCCATGTAGTTATCCTTGCAGCCGGGAGGTCAGGATTGCTCCAGACCCCCTTGCCCAGCCCATCGGCCAACTGTTGCAAGGCTCACTGGCAATTAAGCAGCGAGTGCGAAACGTTCGTCGTTTGCAGTTAGTTTGTTTGAATCTGTTTTACGAGCGCATTCAGCTCGACATGCCCCGCTGCGACTCCGAACCCACGTCGAAACCAGTGCAGCCCCTGGAGAACGTATTTTAGGCGCTAATGAGCAACTTCAAGAGCTCAAGGGGTGAAGAGATCGATGCGTCGGCCTGCCAAAGCGTCGAATCGGCCTGCGAGCCCATGTAGCCGTAGGTTGCCGCAACCGTGCGCATTCCCGCGGCGCGGCCCGCGATGATGTCGCGCTCGTCGTCGCCGACGTAGATGCAGGCGTCGGAAGGCACGCCGAGCCGGCGTGCAGCCTCGTGCAAAGGCTCGGGATGCGGTTTCGCGAACGGCGTGGTGTCGCCGCTCACGACCGCGCCGGCAGTGGCGAAGAGCGGAAGGGCCTGGGTCAGCGGATCGGTGAAGCGCATCGACTTGTTGGTAACCACGCCCCACAGAAGGCCACGCTCCCGCAGCGCCTCGATCAGCGCCTGCACTCCATCGAACACCTGCGTATTGAGGAGCATGCGGCGCTCGTAGGCTACGAAGAACTCTTCGCGCAGCTCGGGGAACTCCGGCGACTCGGGCGTGATGCCGAACGCCACGCCCAACATGCCGCGCGCCCCTGCCCCGGCCATGGGACGATAGCGCTCCAGCGGATAGGAATCGAGGCCGCGGTCGGTGCGCATCTTGTCGGCGGCGGCGCCGAGGTCGGGTGCACTGTCGATCAGGGTGCCATCCAGGTCGAACAGCACGGCCCTTGTTTCGCGGCCGATCATTCCTGCGGCCCAGGCTTTTGCGTGGCGAACATGTAATTGACGCTGGTGTCGTCGCTGAGCCAGTAGCGGCGGGTCAGGGGGTTGTGTTCCATCCCTCGCGTATGGCGAAGATCCAGGCCGGCCGCCCGGCAGTACCCGGCCAGCTCGCTGGGCCGGATCAGCTTTGCATATTCATGGGTACCGCGGGGCAGCATGCCGAGCACGTATTCCGCTCCCACGATCGCCAGCATGAAGGACTTCAGGTTGCGGTTGATCGTCGAGAAGAACACCCATCCACCCGGCTTCACGAGCGCAGCGCAGGCCTGGATCACCGAAGCCGGCTGCGGCACATGCTCGAGCATCTCCATGCAGGTCACGACGTCGAAACTGCCCGGCTGCTCGGCAGCCAGCGCCTCCGCACTGATCTCCCGGTACTTCACTCCCCGGGTGCCAGCCTCGAGCGCATGCAACTGGGCGACCTTGAGCGCCTTGCCGGCGAGATCGATGCCCAGAACGTCAGCCCCTTTGCGGGCCATCGAATCCGCCAGGATTCCGCCGCCGCAGCCGATATCGAGCACACGACGCTGCGAAATCGGCGCAATACCGTCAATCCATTCCAGACGCAATGGATTGATTTCATGCAGCGGCCGAAATTCACTTTCCAAATCCCACCAGCGATGTGCGAGTTCTGAAAACTTGGCCAGTTCGGCCGGATCGGCATTCAGGTTTTCTGTCATGAAGCGATTATGAAACGGTCGATGTCCGATAAACACCGCAAGCCTTTGCCGAAGATCAATCGCGAATTCGGCAGCCATAAAAAAACCCCGCCGAAGCGGGGTTTCATTGTCGATGGAATCGATCGATTAGTTGGCGCGGGTGCCGACCACTTCGATTTCCACGCGACGGTTCTTGGCGCGGCCTTCCTTGGTGCGGTTGTCAGCCACAGGCTGCTTCTTGCCCTTGCCTTCGGTGTAGACGCGGTTGCGTTCGATGCCCTTCGAGACCAGGAAGGCCTTGACGGCTTCGGCGCGACGCACCGACAGACGCTGGTTGTAGGCGTCGGTACCGATCGAGTCGGTGTGGCCGACAGCGATGATGACTTCCAGGTTCACGCCACGAATCTTCTCGACCAGGTCGGTCAGCTTGGCGCGGCCTTCGGGCTTCAGAACCGACTTGTCGAAGTCGAAGAAGGCGTCAGCAGCGAAGGTCACCTTCGAAGCGGCGACTTGCGGAGCGGGCGGGGGGGTCGGGGCGCCAGGAGTCGGGGTGGCAGCAACCGGAGCTGCAGGAACCAGAGCACCGTCGCAACCAGCGGCAGCCGTAGCAGGCGTCCAGTTGGCATCGCGCCAGCACAGTTCGTTCGTGCCGTTCTTCCAAACCAGTTCGCCGGTGCCGTTTTGCCAGTTGTCGATCGTAGGACCGCCGTCCGCAGCGGTGACACGGGTCTGCGCGCCGGCGGCAGTGGCGAGCGCAGCGACTGCAAACATCATCGCCACTTTATTCAGTTTCTTCATGGTTCTCCTCTTGGGGAAAAAGCCGCAGCCGCGCTGCGAATCAAGGACGCTTTAAGTGACCACCACCCAAAACGTTGAGGCGATTGTGCCATAGGGTCTTTGGCAAACAGCCCGCGGGACGGCCCGGAAGCGTAGGACGGAGGCGGAATAGGCGCCTTGTGTTGCGGCGGTGCGACACCCCTCACAGCGTAAAATTTCGCCTTCCTGCCGCCAGTCCCTTGCTCATGACCTCCTTCGCAAAAGAAACCCTGCCCATCAGTCTCGAAGAGGAAATGCGCAGCAGCTACCTCGATTACGCCATGAGCGTGATCGTGGGCCGAGCACTCCCCGACGCCCGCGACGGCCTCAAGCCAGTGCACCGCCGGGTGCTGTACGCGATGCACGAGCTGAACAACGACTGGAACCGCCCGTACAAGAAGTCGGCCCGTATCGTCGGCGACGTGATCGGTAAGTACCACCCGCACGGCGACCAGTCGGTCTACGACACCATCGTCCGCCTGGCCCAGGACTTCTCCATGCGCCACATGCTGGTCGACGGCCAAGGCAACTTCGGGTCCGTCGATGGAGACAACGCGGCCGCAATGCGGTATACGGAAATCCGGCTGGCGAAAATTGCGCACGAAATGCTGGCCGATATCGACAAGGAAACCGTCGACTTTCAGGACAATTACGACGGCTCCGAAAAAGAGCCCAAGGTGTTGCCGAGCCAGCTGCCGAATTTGCTGGTCAATGGCTCCGGCGGTATTGCGGTCGGCATGGCCACGAATATCCCGCCGCACAACCTGAACGAGGTGGTGGACGCCTGCCTGCACCTGCTTCGCAACCCCGAAGCCAGCATCGACGAGCTGATGGAGATCGTCCCCGCCCCCGACTTCCCCACCGCCGGCATCATCTACGGCATCAATGGCGTGAAGGACGGCTACCGCACCGGCCGCGGCAAGGTCGTGATGCGCGCCAAGTGCCACTTCGAGGACATCGACCGCGGCCAGCGCCAGGCGATCATCGTCGACGAGCTCCCCTACCAGGTCAACAAGAAGACGCTGCAGGAGCGCATGGCCGAGCTCGTGCACGAAAAGAAGATCGAGGGCATCAGCCACATCCAGGACGAGTCCGACAAGTCGGGCATGCGCCTGGTCATCGAGCTCAAGCGCGGCGAAGTGCCCGAGGTGGTGCTCAACAACCTCTACAAGCAGACCCAGCTGCAGGACACCTTCGGCATCAACATGGTGGCGCTGGTCGACGGCCAGCCGAAGCTTTGCAACCTGAAGGACCTGATCGAGGTCTTCCTGCAGCACCGCCGCGAAGTGGTCACCCGCCGCACGGTCTTCAACCTGCGCAAGGCGCGCGAGCGCGGCCACGTGCTCGAAGGCCTGGCGGTGGCGCTGGCGAACATCGACGAGTTCATCCGCATCATCCGCGAATCGCCCACTCCGCCGGTCGCCAAGGCCGAGCTCATGACGCGCAGCTGGGACAGCAAGCTGGTGCGCGAGATGCTCACGCGCACGCGCGCCGACGGCGGTGTGGTCAACGCCGACGACTACCGTCCCGAGGGCCTCGAGCGCGAGTTCGGCATGGGCAGCGACGGTCTCTATCGCCTCTCGGAGACGCAGGCCCAGGAAATCCTCCAGATGCGCCTGCAGCGCCTGACCGGCCTGGAGCAGGACAAGATCGTCGCCGAGTACAAGGAAGTGATGGCCGAGATCGACGACCTGCTCGACATCCTGGCCAAGCCCGAGCGCGTCTCGACCATCATCGGCGATGAACTCGGCACCCTCAAGCAGGAGTTCGGCCAATCGAAGATCGGCGCGCGCCGCAGCCAGGTGGAGCACAGCGCCTACGACCTCTCGACCGAGGACCTGATCACGCCGACCGACATGGTGGTCACGCTCTCGCACAGCGGCTACATCAAGAGCCAGCCCCTCGGCGAATACCGGGCACAGAAGCGCGGAGGCCGCGGCAAGCAGGCCACCGCCACCAAGGACGACGACTGGATCGACCAGCTCTTCATTGCCAATACGCACGACTACATCCTCTGCTTCTCGAACCGCGGCCGACTCTATTGGCTCAAGGTCTGGGAGGTGCCGGTGGGATCGCGCGGCTCCCGCGGCCGACCGATCGTCAACATGTTCCCGCTGCAGGAAGGCGAGAAGATCAACGTGGTCCTGCCGCTGACCGGTGAGAAGCGCAACTTCCCGGCCGATCAGTACGTGTTCATGGCGACGTCGATGGGCACGGTCAAGAAGACCGCGCTCGACGAGTTCAGCAACCCGCGCAAGGGCGGCATCATCGCGGTCAACCTCGACGAGGGCGACTACCTGATCGGCGCCGCACTCACCGACGGCAAGCACGACGTGATGCTCTTCAGCGACGGCGGCAAGGCCGTGCGCTTCGACGAGGAGGACGTCCGTCCGCTGGGCCGCAATGCACGCGGCGTGCGCGGCATGTCGCTCGAGGCCGGACAGGGCGTGATCGCGATGCTGGTGGCCGAGGACGAGCAGCAGAGCGTGCTCACGGCCACGGAAAATGGTTACGGAAAGCGAACAAGCATTACCGAATACACCCGTCATGGGCGGGGAACCAAGGGCATGATCGCGATTCAACAGAGTGAGCGCAATGGCAAGGTCGTTGCCGCCACTCTCGTGCATGCGGATGATGAGATCATGCTCATCACCGACAAGGGCGTGCTGGTGCGCACCCGGGTTGCCGAGATTCGTGAACTGGGTCGCGCGACGCAAGGCGTCACGCTGATCGGGCTCGACGAAGGCGCCAAACTCAGCGGGCTACAACGTATCGTCGAAAACGACGCGAACGGCGAATCCGAGCCTGAAGCAGACGATACTTCCTCATCTTCAACGGAGAATCCTCAGTGAAAAAAATCAAACTCGCACTTCTGACGGTCGCCCTGGCAAGCAGCTCGATGGCCGCCCTGGCCCAGGACAAGGCCACGCTCATCAAGCAGTTCATCGACATCCAGCGCCCCGGCATCGAGTCGCTGGCTCGTGGCCTGGTCGAGCAGTCGAGTGCCCCGATCGCGCAGGCGGGTTCGCAGTACCTGCAGACGCAAGTGCCCGAGGCCAAGCGCGAAGCCGCCGCCAAGGCCGCCGACGCCGAGCTGAAGAAGTACTTCGACGAGACCTACCCCATCGTCCGCGACAAGGCCGTGCAACTGGCCCCCGGCGCCCTGACCCCGCTGATGGAACAGAACTTCAGCGAAGACGAGCTCAAGCAGTTGCTGGCCTGGATCAACTCGCCCCTGAGCAAGAAGTACCAGGAACTGAATCCCAAGATGCAGACCGCCCTGACGGAAAAGCTCGTGTCCGAGACGCGTGCCACGGTCGAGCCCAAGATGCAGGCGCTCGACACCGCCGTCGCCAAGGCCCTCGGCGCACCGACCGACGGTGGCGCAGCCCCCGCCAAGGCACCTGCCAAGGCCCCAGCAAAGAAGTAAGAGAAACGTGACCCAGCAGCAGACGCCGGCCGGCAAGCGCCCCTACAACTTCTCGGCCGGTCCGGCTGCCATGCCGGAGGCGGTGCTGCAACGCGCCGCCGCCGAAATGCTCGACTGGCAGGGCAGCGGCATGAGCGTGATGGAGATGAGCCATCGCGGCAAGGAGTTCGGTTCGATCTGCACGCAGGCCGAAGCCGACCTCCGCACGCTGCTGGCGATTCCCTCGAACTTCCACATCCTGTTCATGCAGGGCGGCGGGCTTGGCGAGAACGCCATCGTTCCGCTGAACCTCTCGCGCGGCAAGACCACCGACTTCGTCATCACCGGCAGCTGGAGCACCAAGTCGCACAAGGAAGCCCAGCGCTACTGCAATGCGCGCGTGGCCGCCAGCAATGCCGACAACCAGCACACGAAGCTGCCCGATCCCGCGACCTGGCAGCTCTCCAAGGATGCCTCGTACGTGCACGTGTGCTCGAACGAAACGATCAACGGCATCGAATTCCAGCAACTGCCCGATCTGGCCGCTCTCGGCAGCAGCGCGCCGCTGGTCATCGACTTCTCCTCGCACGTCGCCTCGCGCAGCGTCGACTGGAGCCGCGTCGGCCTGGCCTTCGGCGGCGCCCAGAAGAACCTCGGCCCCGCCGGGCTGACCATCGTGGTCGTCCGTGACGACCTGATCGGCCATGCGCTAGAGATCTGCCCGAGCGCCTTCAACTACAAGACCGTGGCCGACAACCAGTCCATGTACAACACCCCGCCGACCTGGGGCATCTACATGGCAGGGCTCACGTTCAAGTGGCTGCTGGAGCAGACCGAGGGCGAGTACACCGGTGTCGCCGCCATGGAGCAGCGCAACATCGCCAAGGCGAAGCTGCTGTACGACTTCATCGACGGCTCCGACTTCTATGCCAACCGCATCGACCCGGGCTGCCGTTCGCGCATGAACGTGCCGTTCTTCCTGGCTGACGAGAGCCGCAACGAGGCCTTCCTCGCCGGCGCTCGCGAAGCAGGGCTGCTGCAGCTCAAGGGCCACAAGTCGGTCGGGGGCATGCGCGCGAGCATTTACAACGCCATGCCGCTGGCAGGGGTGCAGGCTCTGGTGGCCTACATGCGAGAATTCGAGCGATCGCATGCCTAGGCGCATGCCCAGCCGCTCGCACCGATGACCGCCTCCGCACCCACACCGCCCTCCTCCTCTCCCGACAATTCCGAAAGCCTGGCCGATCTGCGAGTGCAGATCGACTCGCTCGACCAGCGCCTGCTGAGCCTGCTCAACGAGCGGGCCCACGTGGCCGAACTGGTCGGCGAGGTCAAGAAGCGCGAGGGCACGCCGTTCTTCCGCCCCGACCGCGTGGCGCAGGTCATCGACAAGATGCAGAAGAGCAATGGCGGTCCGCTCAAGGACCTCCACGTTGCCGCCATCTGGCGCGAGATCATGTCGGCCTGCCTGGCGCTCGAGTCGCCGCAGCGCGTTGCCGTGCTCGGCCCCGAAGGCACCTTCTGCGAGCAGGCCGCCATCGAATACTTCGGCGGCGCCGCCGACCTGATCTACTGCGCCAGCTTCGACGAGGTGTTCCATGCCACCGCCGCGGGCAGCGCCCAATACGGCGTGGTCGGCGTCGAGAACTCGACCGAGGGCGTGGTCACGCGCTCGCTGGACCTGTTCCTGCACTCGCCCACGCACGTCGTCGGCGAGGTCAGCCTGCTGATCCGCCACCACCTGCTGCGCAGCAGCAATTCGCTCGAAGGCGTCGAGGCGGTGCTGGCCCATCCGCAGGCGCTGGCGCAATGCCAGACCTGGCTGTCCAAGCACCTGCCCAATGCCGAGCGGCGTGCCGTCTCGAGCAACGCCGAGGGCGCACGCCTCGCGGCCACCAATCCCAAGTGGGCCGCCCTGGCGGGCGAACGCGCCTCCACGCGCTTCGGCCTGCACATCGTGGCGCACGCGATCCAGGACGACTCGTACAACCGCACCCGCTTCTCGGTCATCTGCCTGCCGCAGACGCTGGCCATGCCGCCGGCATCGGGCCGCGACTGCACGAGCCTGATCGTCTCGGTGCCCAACCGGCCCGGCGCAGTGCACGACCTGCTGGTACCGCTGAAGCTCAACAACGTCTCGATGACGCGCTTCGAGTCGCGCCCCGCGCGCACCGGCCAGTGGGAGTACTACTTCTACATCGACCTCGACGGCCATCCCTCGCAGCCCAACGTGGCTGCCGCGCTGGCCGAGCTGCGCGGCCTCTGCGCCTTCTACAAGGTGCTCGGCGCCTACCCCGTCAAGGCCTGACCGGCAGGCAGACACACAGAGACAGCATGTTCGAACAACTGGGACTGATCGGCTGCGGCCTGATGGGCGGCTCCTTCGCGCTCGCACTCAAGCGCGCGAAGCTGGTGAAACGCGTGGTGGGCTACAGCAAGTCGCCCTCCACCACCGAGCGGGCGCGCCAGCTCGGCGTGATCGACGTGGCGGCGCCCTCGGCGCTGCTGGCGGTGTCGGGCGCCGACATCGTGCTGCTGGCGGTGCCGGTGGCTGCGTCCGAAGCCACCTTCAAGGCCATCCGCCACGGCATCTCCAGCGAGACGCTGGTCATGGACGTGGGCTCGACCAAGGGCGACGTGATCGAGGCCGCGCGCAACGGCCTGCAGCGCCAGTTCGCGAATTTCGTGCCGGCGCACCCCATCGCGGGCAAGGAGCTCTCGGGCATCGAGCACGCGGAGGCGTCGCTCTTCGCCGGACGCCAGGTCGTGCTGACCCCGGTGAAGACCACGCTGCGCTCCAACGTGCAGCGGGCCACCCAGGTGTGGAGCGGCATCGGCGCCAACGTCGTCACGATGACGCACGAGGAGCACGACGGCGCCTTCGCCGCCGTGAGCCACCTGCCGCACCTGCTGGCATTCGCGTACATCAACGGCCTGGCCGCGCAGCCGCAGGGCGAGCGCTTCCTGAGCCTTGCGGGCCCGGGCTTCCGCGACTTCTCGCGCATCGCCGCGAGCGATCCGGTCATGTGGCGCGACGTGCTGCTGGCCAACCGCGAGCATGTACTGGAGCAGTCTCGGGCTTTCCGCAAGGCGCTCGACGACTTCGAGGCGTTGATGGCCGCCAACGACCTGCAGGGCCTGGAGCTGTCGATCGCCGCAGCCAGCAAGACGCGGGCGGCCTGGAAGCCGGCCGCCGACAGCGCGTCGCAGCAGCAGGACAACTGAGATGTTCTCGACGACCTTCCTCGACCTCCCGCCGCTCGCCGGCGCGGCCGGCACGGTGCGCCTGCCGGGCTCCAAGAGCATCTCGAACCGCGTGCTGCTGCTCGCGGCACTCGCCAGCGGTACCACCGCCATCCACGACCTGCTCGATTCCGACGACACCCGCGTGATGCTCGACGCGCTGCGCGCCCTGGGTTGCGGCATCGAACAGGCGGGCAGCACGCTGCGCGTCACCGGGCTGGGCGGACGGCTCAAGTCCGGCGAGACGCTGCTGCCGCTTTTCCTCGGCAACGCCGGCACGGCGATGCGCCCGCTGACGGCGGCGCTGTCGCTGCTGGGCGGCGAATTCGAGCTCAGCGGTGTTCCGCGCATGCACGAGCGCCCCATCGGCGACCTCGTCGATGCGCTGACGCAGCTCGGCTGCCGCATCGACTACCTCGGCAACCCCGGCTATCCGCCGCTGCGCATCCATCCTGTGCCGCACGGCGACCTGGCGCTCGACGCCCCGATTCGCGTGCGCGGCGACGTGTCGAGCCAGTTCCTCACTGCCCTGCTGCTGGGGCTGCCGCTGGCCGCGGCCAACGACATCGTGATCGAGGTGGTCGGCGAGCTGATCTCCAAGCCGTACATCGAGATCACGCTGAACCTGCTGGCGCGCTTCGGCATCCAGGTCCACCGCGACGGCTGGGAGCGCTTCACCATCCCCGCGGGCAGCCGCTACAGCTCGCCCGGCGAGATCCACGTGGAGGCGGATGCCTCCTCCGCCAGTTACTTCATCGCGCTCGGCGCCATCGCCACCGGCGTTTCCGGCAAGGAGGGCATCCGCATCGAAGGCGTGGGCGCCGACTCCATCCAGGGCGACATCCGGTTCATAGACGCCGCCCGCCAGATGGGTGCGCTGGTCGACAGCGGGCCCAACTGGCTCGAGATCCGCCGGGGCGCCTGGCCGCTCAAGGCCATAGACCTCGACGCCAACCACATCCCCGATGCCGCGATGACGCTGGCCGTGATGGCGCTCTATGCCGACGGCCCCACCACGCTGCGCAACATCGCGAGCTGGCGCGTGAAGGAAACCGACCGCATCGACGCCATGGCCAACGAGCTGAGCAAGCTCGGCGCCACGGTCGAGGCCGGGCCCGATTTCATCCGGGTGCATCCGCTGGCACAGGCCGGCTGGCGCCCCGCGAGCATCCGCACCTACGACGACCACCGCGTGGCCATGTGCTTCTCGCTGGCGGCGTTCAACCCGGCCGGCGTGCCGGTGCGCATCCTCGATCCGCACTGCGTCGCCAAGACCTTCCCCGACTACTTCGAGACGCTCTTCTCCGTGGCGCAGGCCACCGAGGTGCCGGTGATCTGCATCGACGGCCCGACCGCCTCGGGCAAGGGCACGCTGGCGGCCGAAGTCGCGCGCCTGCTGGGCTACCACTATCTCGATTCGGGCTCGCTCTACCGCGTGACCGGCCTGGCAGTGCGCCGCGCGGGCCTGAGCGCCGACCTGGAACACGAGGCCGACGTCGCCGCCCTGGCGGCCGCCCTGCCCCTGCAGTTCACCGAAGGCAAGGTGCTGCTCGACGGCGAGGACGTGAGCGAAGAGATCCGCACCGAAGCCGCCGGCATGGACGCCTCCCGCGTTTCCGCGCTGCCGGCCGTGCGCGAGGCGCTGCTGGCCCTGCAGCAGCGTTTCCGCCAGCTGCCGGGCCTGGTGGCCGACGGCCGCGACATGGGCACGGTGATCTTCCCGGATGCCGCGCTCAAGGTCTTCCTCACGGCCAGCGCCGCCCAGCGCGCCGAACGGCGGCATAAGCAGTTGATTTCAAAGGGGATTTCGACTACACTCGACAGTCTTCGCTCCGACTTGGAGGCCCGTGACGCCAGGGATTCGTCCCGCAGCGTCGCCCCCCTGAAGCCGGCGCAGGACGCCCGCCATCTCGACAACTCGCAGTTGTCCATCGAGCAATCGATCGACACGGTGTTGGCCTGGTGGCAGGAAATTCAGCCGTTCAAGCCCGCTTGAGCGGCTTGAAGTGACAGCCTTTCAGGTCCGCTTGAAAAGCTGGCGCCCGACGGCATATCCGTAGGTGCATACCGCTCCAGCAGGCTCCTTCCGCGCGACAGCGCACCGGCCTGCTGGTTGTTCAACCAACCGGGCTCACGCCCACCAAACCGCCGTCTACAGACCCACAGCAGCCGCACGCAATTTCGCAAGAGCGCCTGCCAACCCTGCCTGACGGAAGGAAACTAAATGTCTGAATCTTTTGCCGATCTGTTCGAAGAGTCCCTGAAGCGTTCCGAAATGCGCACGGGCGAGGTCATCACCGCCGAAGTCGTGCGTGTCGAACACAACCACGTCGTCGTCAACGCCGGCCTGAAGTCCGAAGCGTATGTGCCGATCGAAGAGTTCAAGAACGACAAGGGCGAACTCGAAGTGCAGGCCGGCGACTTCGTTTCCGTTGCCATCGGCAGCGTTGAAAACGGCTACGGCGACACCATCCTCTCGCGCGACACCGCCAAGCGTCTGGCTTCGTGGCTGGCCCTCGAGAAGGCGCTGGAATCGGGCGACTTCGTCACCGGCACCACCAGCGGCAAGGTCAAGGGCGGCCTGACGGTCCTGGTCAACGGCATCCGCGCATTCCTGCCGGGCTCGCTGATCGACACGCGTCCGATCAAGGACCTGACCCCCTACGAGAACAAGACCCTCGAATTCAAGGTCATCAAGCTGGACCGCAAGCGCAACAACGTCGTGCTGTCGCGCCGCGCCGTGGTCGAGGCCAGCATGGGCGAAGAACGCGCCAAGCTGATGGAAACGCTGAAGGAAGGCGCAGTGGTGCGCGGCGTGGTCAAGAACATCACCGAATACGGTGCGTTCGTGGACCTCGGCGGCATCGACGGCCTGCTGCACATCACCGACATGGCATGGCGCCGTGTCCGCCACCCGAGCGAAGTCGTTCAGGCCGGCCAGGAAATCACCGCCAAGATCCTCAAGTTCGACACCGAGAAGAACCGCGTGTCGCTGGGTCTGAAGCAGATGGGCGATGACCCGTGGATGGGCGTTTCGCGCCGCTACCCGCAAGGCACCCGCCTGTTCGGCAAGGTCACGAACATCGCCGACTACGGCGCGTTCGTCGAGCTCGAGCCCGGCATCGAAGGCCTGGTGCACGTCTCTGAAATGGACTGGACCAACAAGAACATCGCTCCGAACAAGATCGTCTCGCTGGGCGACGAAGTCGAAGTCATGGTCCTGGAAATCGACGAAGACAAGCGCCGCATCAGCCTGGGCATGAAGCAGTGCAAGGCCAATCCGTGGCAGGAATTCGCGCAGAACACCAAGCGCGGCGACCGCGTCAAGGGCCCGATCAAGTCGATCACCGACTTCGGCGTGTTCGTGGGTCTGGCTGCCGGCATCGACGGCCTGGTTCACCTGTCCGACCTCTCGTGGAACGAAGCCGGCGAAACCGCCGTTCGCAACTACAAGAAGGGCCAGGAAGTCGAAGCGATCGTGCTGGCAGTCGACGTCGACCGCGAGCGCATCTCGCTGGGCATCAAGCAGCTCGACAGCGACCCGTTCACCACCTTCACCACGGTGAACGACAAGGGCCAGATCGTGACCGGCAAGGTCAAGACGGTCGACGCCCGTGGCGCTGAAATCGACCTCGGCGAAGACATCGTCGGCTACCTGCGTGCTTCGGAAATCTCGCGCGACCGCGTCGAAGATGCCCGCAACGTGCTGAAGGAAGGCGACGAAGTCACGGCCATCGTCGTGAACGTGGATCGCAAGACCCGCAACATCCAGCTGTCGATCAAGCAGAAGGACATGGTCGACGAGCAAGGCGCCATGGCCAGCCTGAGCCAGCAGTCGGCACGCGAGAACGCGGGCACGACCAGCCTGGGCGCCCTGCTGCGCGCCAAGCTGGACAACAACGACAGCAAGTAAGCTGAACCGGAAGACAGAGCAGGCCCTGGGGCCGCTCTGTCTTTTTTTTCGCCCACGTTTTTCGTTTATGTTTGGCCTATGACACGCTCGGACCTCGTCGAAGAACTCGCAGCCCGCTTTGCACAGCTCACGCACCGCGATGCCGAATACGCCGTCAAGACCATCCTCGACGCCATGAGCGACGCGCTGGTGCGCGGCCACCGCATCGAGATCCGCGGCTTCGGCAGCTTCTCGGTCAACCGGCGCCCGCCGCGCATCGGCCGCAACCCGCGCTCGGGCGAGAGCGTGCAGATCCCCGAGAAGCGGGTGCCGCACTTCAAGCCCGGCAAGGCGCTGCGCGAAGCCGTCGACGCAAAGACGGCCGAGCTCGACGCGGGCAAGGAAGCCAAGGGCCGCAAGGCCTGACGCGCGGACGATCGGAATGCCCGCAAACGTAGAATGCTCCCGGCAACGGGAACGGCTATGAAATACCTCCTGTGGCTGCTCAAGGCAGCCATTTTTTTTACGCTCTTCGCCTTCGCGCTGAACAACCAGCACGACGCGACCGTCTACTTCTTCTTCGGTACCTATTGGCGCGCACCGCTGGTGCTGGTCGTGCTCGCTGCCTTCGCGGGCGGCCTCGTGGTGGGAGCGCTGGGCATGCTGCCGGGCTGGTGGAAGCACCGCGTCGCCGCGGCGGCACAGATGCCGGCCGCAAGCGAAGCCCAGTCGCCCGCAACACCTGTTGCCACGGCCGCTGCGGTGGCAACCGCAGCACCGACCATCTCCGCCACCGACCTCCCCGCCGTACGTCAACATGGACTTTGATCCCAGCTGGCTGCTGATCAGCCTGCCCGTCGCCTTCGTGCTGGGCTGGCTCGCATCGCGCTTCGACATCCGGCAACTCAAGCTCGAGAACCGCCAGGCACCCAAGGCCTACTTCCGCGGCCTCAACTTCCTGCTCAACGAGCAGCAGGACCAGGCCATCGACGCCTTCATCGAGGCCGTGCAGAACGACCCCGACACGCAGGAGCTGCACTTCGCGCTCGGCAACCTGTTCCGCCGCCGCGGCGAGTACCAGCGCGCGGTGCGCGTGCACGAGCACCTGCTGGGCCGCGGCGACCTCAGCCGCAGCGACCGCGAGCGCGCGCAGCACGCCTTGGCGCAGGACTTCCTGCGCGCCGGCCTGCTCGACCGCGCCGAAGCCGCGCTGCAGAAGCTCGAGGGCACGCGCTACGAGAACGAGGCACGGCTCGCGCTGCTGGCCATCTACGAGCGCTCGCGCGAATGGGCGCAGGCCGCCGACGTGGCGCAGAAGCTCGACGAGTCCGACCAGGCCAGCTACAGCACGCGCCGCGCGCACCATCTCTGCGAACAGGCGACGGAGCGCGTGGCGGCGGGCGACCTGCCCGGCGCCGAAAAGTTGCTGGCGCAAGCCGTCGAGCTGGCACCGCAGGCACCACGCCCGGCCATCGACACTGCCAACCTGCAGCTGCGAAAGGGCGAGGCGAGCGCGGCCTTCGACACGCTCGTGGCGCTCAGCGACACCGCGCCGCTGGCGCTGCCGCTCTATGCCGCCGCCTTGCAGCAGGCCGCTGTGGCCGCGCACCGCGAAGCCGACGCGCTCGAACTGCTGCAGCGGCGCTACGTGGAGTCGCCGTCCATCGACGTGCTCGAGGCGCTGATGGCACTGGGCGGCAAGCCGAGCGCCACGGCCGAGGAGCCGAACCCGACGCCGCGCGATGGCTACATCGCCCACCTCGCGCAGCAGCCTTCGCTGGTCGCCGCCTCGCGGTGGCTCGCGGGCGAACGCTTCGAGCACGAGCAGTTCCACCCGCAGGTGCAGCGCGCGCTCGACCAGGCCACGCGGCCGCTCATGCGCTACCGCTGTGCGGCCTGCGGCTTCGAGGCGCACCAGTACTTCTGGCACTGCCCCGGCTGCCAGGCCTGGGACAGCTATCCGCCTCGCCGCGTCGAAGAACTCTGATCACGTTCCTGAACAATGGTCACATGAAGGCCTGCGGGGCCTTCATAGGTCAACGCCCTCTTTCACTACCTCGTTGAGCGCGGGCCGACGATTGCGTCGGCTGTCATTCATCAACGAATAGAGGGAGTTAACAATCATGTTCAAGAAGATCCTGGCCACCACCGCCATGCTGTTCGCGATCGCCGCATCCGCGGCCGTCGATGTCAACAAGGGCACGGAAGCCGATCTCGACGGCATCAAGGGCGTCGGCCCGTCGATGTCCAAGCGCATCCTCGACGCGCGCAAGCAGGGCGAGTTCAAGGACTGGCCCGACTTCATGCAGCGCGTGAAGGGCGTCAAGGAGAAGAAGGCGGCCAAGCTGTCCGCCGAAGGCCTGACGGTCAATGGCAAGGGCTTCGGCGACGCGGCACCGGCCTCCTCCAAAGGAACGAAGGAAGCGAAGGCCTCCAAGCCCTGATCTCGCTCCGGTAGAAATATGCAAGGCCGCCTTCGGGCGGCTTTTTCATGCGCGCCATGTCAGGGAGACGTCCGGGGAGATGGCAGGGAAAGGCCTCAGCAAGTGGCCCGGAATTTGCACGTAAGCTTCCTTTCGTTTTGCTTTCAACACATTCCGGAGCGAGTCAATGAATCACAAGTTCGGCATTGCCCTCGCGGGCCTGACCCTCGGCGCCGCGGCCTTCGCCCAGACCAAGTGGGACCTGCCCACGGCCTACCCGGCCACCAACTACCACACCGAGAACATCACGCAGTTCGCGAAGGACGTGGACGCGGCCACCGGCGGCAAGGTGAAGATCACGGTGCACGCCAACGCGTCGCTGTTCAAGGCGCCCGAGATCAAGCGCGCCGTGCAGAGCGGCCAGGCACAGGCCGGCGAGATCCTGCTGGCCAACTTCGCGAACGAGAACCCGATCTACGCGCTCGACGGCGTGCCCTTCCTCGCCACCACCTATCCGCAGGCCAGGAAGCTCTACGACGCATCGAAGCCCGCCATGGAGAAGCTGCTCGCGGCGCAGGGCATCAAGGTGCTGTTCGTGGTGCCATGGGCGCCGCAGGGCATCTACACCAAGAAGGAGATCGGCTCGGTGGCCGACCTGCGCGGCATCAAGTGGCGCGCCTACAGCCCGGCCACGGCCAAGATCGCCGAGCTGATCGGCGCGCAGCCGGTTCAGATCCAGCAGGCCGAACTCAGCGCGGCCATGGCCACGGGCGTGATCGAGAGCTACATGAGCTCGGGCTCCACCGGCTACGACACCAAGACCTACGAGCACATCAAGAACTTCTACGACACGCAGGCCTGGATCCCCAAGAACGCGATCCTGGTGAATGCCAAGGCCTTCGACGCGCTCGACGCCACCACCAAGGCGGCCGTCACCAAGGCCGCCGCCGACGCCGAAGCGCGCGGCTGGAAGGTGGCGCAGGAGAAGAACGAGGAATACAAGCGCCTACTCACCGAGCGCGGCATGAAGATCCACAAGCCCTCGCCCAAGCTCGACGCCGACATGCGCCAGGTCGGCGGCATCATGCAGGCCGACTGGCTGAAGGTGGCGGGCGCGGACGGCGCCGCCATCGTCGACGCCTACAAGAAGCAGTGATGAAGCACCCCCGCTCATCGCTTCGCGCGCCGCTCACCGCCAAGAGCGTGCAGCCCTCCCTCGGCGCTGCCCGGCGGGAGACCTGACCATGCGCCGCTTCCTCGACCGCCTGTACGACGGTGCAGGCGCGCTGGGTGCGCTCTGCGTGTTCCTGATTTTCGTGCTGATGATCGTCGCCGGCGTGGGCCGGCAGATGAACTGGCGCGTGAGCGGGCTCAACGACGTGGTGGCCTGGCTGTGCGCCGCCGCCGCGTTCTTCGCGATGGCGCATGCGTTCCGCCACGGCGACTTCGTGCGCGTGACGCTGCTGCTCGAATCGGTGTCGCCGAGGATGCGGCGTGTGCTCGACGTGAGCTGCCTGCTCGTCGCAGCCGTGTCGGTGGCCTATCTGACCTACTGGGCCACCAGCTTCACCTACGAGAGCTACGAGTTCGCCGAGATGGCGACGGGCCTGGTCGTCATTCCGATCTGGATCCCGCAATCGACCTTCGTGATCGGCTGCTGGCTGCTGCTGATCGCGATGGTCGACGAGCTGGTCGGCGTGGTGCGCGGCGAGAAGCCCAGCTACCAGCGCGCCATCGAGGAGCGCCACGCGGCGGGCGACTTCTCCTCCGACGTCTGAACAACAACAGCGACAAAGACACCCGATGTTCGAAAACCTCTGGATGGGCGCGCTGCTGCTCGCGATCATGCTGCTGCTCCTGGCGGGCGGCGTATGGATCGCGATGACACTGGCCATCGTCGGCTGGGTCGGCCAGGCCTTCTTCACCAACACTCTGCCGGGCAAGAACCTGTTCTCCGCCTTCTGGGAAAGCAACGCGAGCTGGGAGCTCGCCGCGCTGCCGCTTTTCATATGGATGGGCGAGATCCTGTTTCGCACCAAGCTCAGCGAGGAGATGTTCGAGGGCCTGCGCCCCTGGCTCAACCGCGTGCCGGGCCGGCTGATGCACACCACCATCCTCGGATGCGGGGTGTTCGGCTCGGTCTCGGGCTCGTCGGCCGCCACCTGCGCGACCATCGCCAAGGTGGCGCTGCCCGAGCTCAAGCGCCGCGGCTACAACGAGAAGCTGGCCATCGGCTCGCTCGCCACGGCGGGCACGCTGGGCATCCTGATTCCGCCGTCGATCACCATGGTGGTGTACGCGGTGGCGGCCGACGCCTCGATCATCCGCATCTTCCTGGCCGGCTTCCTGCCTGGGCTGCTGCTGATGCTGCTGTTCTCGGGCTACATCGGCTGGTGGAGCCTGCGCAATCCGGGCCAGGTGCCGCCGGCCGATCCGCCGACCACCTTCATGGAGAAGATCAGGCTGTCGGGCAACCTCATTCCCTGCACGCTGCTGATCGTCTTCATCGTCTGGGTGCTGGTGGCCGGCTGGGCCACCGCCACGGAATGCGCGGCCTTCGGCGTGCTGGGCTCGCTGGCCATCGCGGCCTGGGGCCGGAGCCTGACCTGGAAGAACTTCAAGGACGGCATCATGGGCGCCACGCGCACCAGCTGCATGATCATGTTCATCCTGGCCGGCGCAGCCTTCCTCACCAAGACCATGGCCTTCACCGGCATTCCGCGCGAGCTGGCGGAGTGGGTCGACAGCATGCACCTGTCGCCCTATGCGCTGATCGGCGCACTGGTGCTGGTGTACCTGGTGCTGGGCACCGCGCTCGACGGCATCTCGATGATCGTGCTCACCAGCGCGGTGGTGCTGCCGATGATCCAGAAGGCTGGCTTCGACCTGGTCTGGTTCGGCATCTTCATCGTGCTGCTGGTCGAGATCGCCGAGGTCACGCCGCCGGTGGGCTTCAACCTCTTCGTGCTGCAGAACATGACGGGCAAGGACAGCAACGTGATCGCGAAGGCGGCGATCCCGTTCTTCTTCTGCCTGGTGCTGTGCATCGTGCTGATCACGCTGTTCCCGAGCATCGTGACGATCCTGCCGGACGTCGTGATGGGCAGGGAGAAGTAGCGCGACCGTGCCGCCCGGCGGCATGCGGATAATCGCCGCCATGCTGCTGAACGCCATCGTCATCTGCCTCGCCGCATGCGTCGGCGCCCTCATGCGCTGGGGCTTCGCCCTCTGGCTCAACCCCGGCGGCATCATTCCCTGGGGCACGCTGGCGGTGAACCTGATCGGCGGCTACCTCATCGGCGTGGCCATCGGCGTCTTCAGCGGCCTGCCGGACATCAACCCCGCGTGGCGGCTGATGGTGATCACCGGCTTCCTCGGCACGCTCACCACCTTCTCGAGCTTCTCGGCGGAAGTGGTGGGCATGCTGACCAGCGGCCGCCTCGGCCTCGCGATGGGCACCATCGCGCTGCACCTGGGCGGTTCGCTGTGCATGACATGGCTGGGGCTGCGCACGGTGCAGGCCTTCTCCTCCTGAATCGCATGAAAGCAGGGTGAAAAACTGCCTTATGTCTTGCGGTTATAGATAAGGCGTTCCATAGGGTCGCCCGATAGAATCGACCCCAATGCCCCTGGTCTTTCTCGTCGCCCTCCCCTTCATCGCCAGCGTGCTGGCCGCGTTGATGCCTTCCAACGCGCGCAACAGGGAGTCGACGCTGGCGGGGCTGGTCGCGCTGGGCTGCGCCATCCAGGCCGCATGGTTCTTCCCCAAGATCGCCAACGGCGGCGTGCTGCGGCAGCAGATCGAATGGCTGCCCGCACTGGGCCTGAACCTCGTGTTCCGCATGGACGGCTTCGCGTGGCTCTTCTGCATGCTGGTGCTGGGCATCGGCGCGCTGGTGGTGCTGTACGCGCGCTACTACATGTCGGCCTCCGACCCGGTGCCTCGCTTCTTCTCGTTCTTCCTCGCGTTCATGGGCGCGATGATGGGCGTGGTGCTCTCGGGCAACCTGATCCAGATGGTACTGTTCTGGGAGCTCACCAGCCTGTTCTCCTTCCTGCTGATCGGCTACTGGCACCACCGCCGCGACGCGCGGCGCGGCGCGCGCATGGCGCTCACGGTCACCGGCGCGGGCGGGCTGTGCCTGCTGGCGGGCGTGCTGGTGCTGGGCCGCATCACCGGCAGCTACGAGCTCGACACGGTGCTGGCCTCGGGCGAGCTCATCCGCTCGCACGCGCTGTATCCGACGGCTCTCACGCTGATATTGCTGGGCGCCTTCACCAAGAGCGCGCAGTTCCCCTTCCACTTCTGGCTGCCGCGCGCCATGGCAGCGCCCACGCCGGTGTCGGCCTACCTGCACTCGGCCACCATGGTGAAGCTGGGCGTGTTCCTGATGGCGCGGCTGTGGCCGGTGCTTTCGGGCACCGAGCAGTGGTTCTGGATGGTGGGCGGTGCCGGTGCCATCACGCTGCTGCTCGGCGGCTTCATCGCGATGTTCCAGCGCGACCTGAAGGCGCTGCTGGCCTACTCCACCATCTCGCACCTCGGGCTCATCACGCTGCTGCTGGGACTTAACAGCCCGCTCGCGGCGGTGGCGGCGGTCTTCCACGTGATGAACCACGCCACCTTCAAGGCGTCGCTCTTCATGGCAGCCGGCATCATCGACCACGAGACGGGCACGCGCGACATCCGCAAGCTCAGCGGCCTGATGCGGCTCATGCCGATCACCGGCACACTGGCCATCATCGCGAGCGCATCGATGGCCGGCGTGCCGCTGCTCAACGGCTTCCTCTCGAAGGAGATGTTCTTCGCGGAGACGGTGTTCATCCAGGCCACGCCGTGGGTCGACCTCAGCCTGCCGCTGATCGCCACGCTGGCCGGCATCTTCAGCGTGGCCTACTCGGCGCGCTTCGTCTTCGACGTGTTCTTCGGCCCGCCCTGCGGCGACGAGGTGCCCAAGCATCCGCACGAACCGCCGCACTGGATGCGGGTGCCGGTCGAGCTGCTGGTGCTGGTGTGCCTGGTGGTGGGCGTGGCGCCAGCGTGGTCGGTCGGGCCGATGCTCGCCGCGGCTGCATCGCCGGTGGTCGGCGGCACGCTGCCCGAGTACAGCCTGGCCGTGTGGCACGGCTTCAACCTGCCGCTCTTGATGAGCTTCGTGGCGCTGGCCGGCGGCGCCGCGCTGTACCTGCTGCAACGCCGCCAGCGCGCGCGCGGCGGCCTCGAGAACACGCCCCTGCTGCACCGCTTCGACGGCCAGGTCATCTTCGAGCACCTGATCGCGCTGCTGAGCGAGGCCGGCCGGCGCAGCCGCCGTCTCTTCGGCACGAAGCGCATGCAGTGGCAACTGCTGCTGCTGGTGGTCGTGGCGGTGGCGGGCGCGGCAGCCTCCCTGCAGCTCACGCCCGCCGCGCCCGGCACGCGCGAGCTGCTGCCCTTCTCGCCGATGTTCGCCATGACCTGGCTCATCGGCGGCACCTGCGCGGTGGCCGCCGCGTGGCAGGCCAAGTTCCACCGGCTGGCGGCACTGATGCTGGCCGCGGCCGCGGGGCTGGTCTCGTGCGTCACCTACATCTGGTTCTCTGCGCCCGACCTCGCCCTGACGCAGCTGGTGGTCGAGGCCGTCACCACCGTGCTGATCCTGCTGGGCCTGCGCTGGCTGCCTATGCGCAGCAAGGACGTGGTTCAGCCCGCGCGCGCACGGCTCAAGCCCTGGGGCCGGCGCGGCCGAGACCTGCTGATCGCCGCCATCGCCGGCAGCGGCATGGCCGCGCTGGCCTGGGCCATGATGACGCGCACCTTTCCGCAGAGCATCTCGCCCTTCTTCCTCGAACGCGCGCTCACCGAGGGCGGCGGCACCAATGTTGTCAACGTGATGCTGGTCGACTTCCGCGGCTTCGACACCTTCGGCGAGATCACCGTGCTCGGCATCGTCGCGCTCACCGTATATGCGCTGCTGCGGCGCTTCCGCCCGGCCATCGAATCGATGGCCCTGCCGATCCAGCAGCGGCTGCAGGCCGACGACGGCAGCAGCGACCTGCTGAACCCGCGCCGCGCCAAGGACACGGCCGTCGGCTACCTGATGGTGCCGGCCGTGCTGGTGCGCCTGCTGCTGCCGGTATCGGTGCTGGTGTCGGTCTACTTCTTCATGCGCGGCCACAACGCGCCGGGCGGCGGCTTCGTCGCGGGGCTGGTGATGTCGGTCGCGCTGGTGCTGCAGTTCATCGTCTCGGGCACCGAATGGGTGGAGGAGCACCTGCGCATCTACCCGCGCCGCTGGATCGCCATCGGCCTGCTGCTGGCGCTTGCCACCGGCGCCGGTGCGGTGTTCCTCGGCTACCCCTTCCTGACCACGCACACCGCGCACCTGCACCTGCCGATCCTGGGCGAGGTGCACGTGCCCAGCGCCCTCTTCTTCGACACCGGCGTGTTTGCGCTGGTGCTCGGCGCCACCATGCTGATCCTGACCGCGCTGGCCCACCAGTCGATACGAAGCCACCGCTGGGCCGACGAGCAAAAAGAAAAAGACGCGGAGACGACCGCCGCCGCCACCTCCGAGGGAGGGGCCGCCTGATGGAAATCGTGCTCGCACTCGCCATCGGGGTGCTCACCGGCTCTGGCGTCTACATGCTGCTGCGCCCGCGCACCTTCCAGGTCATCATGGGCCTGACGCTGATCTCGTACGCGGTCAACCTCTTCATCTTCAGCATGGGGCGGCTCAAGGTCGACAGCGAGCCGGTGCTCGTCAAGGGCCTCACCGCCACGCTGGCCAACACGGCCGACCCGATGCCGCAGGCGCTGGTGCTCACCGCCATCGTGATCGGCTTCGCGATGACGGCGCTCTTCCTCGTCGTGATGCTCGCCTCGCGCGGCCTCACCGGCACCGACCACGTGGACGGTGAAGAACGGCAGGAGGCGGAATGAGCGACGCGCAAGCGCCCGAAGGCACGCGCCCCCTTGAGGGGGTCGGCGCAGCACACGCTGTGGCAAGCCCGGGGGAAGGCCGATGAAAGAGATCTTCCACCTGCTCGACCAGCTGCTCGAGTTCAGCATGCCGCACCTGGTGGCGGTGCCGATCCTCGTGCCCATGCTCACGGCCGCGCTCATGCTGCTGCTGGGCGAGAACCGCCGGCGCGCCAAGTCGGCCCTGAGCGTGATCTCCGGCCTGGTCGGCCTGCTGGCCGCGCTGGCGCTGCTGCGCTGGGTGAACGCGCCCGACACGGGCGGCGGACCCGGCTCCATCGGCGTCTACCTGCCGGGCAACTGGCGCGCGCCCTTCGGCATCGTGCTGGTGGCCGACCGGCTCTCGACCATGATGGTGGCGCTCACCGGCGTGATCGCCTTCGCGGCGTCGATCTACTCCACCTCGCGCTGGGACCGCGCGGGCGTGCACTTCCATCCGCTGCTGCAGCTGCAGCTCATGGGGCTGAACGGCGCCTTCCTCACCGGCGACCTGTTCAACCTGTTCGTGTTCTTCGAGGTGATGCTCGCGGCCTCCTACGGCCTGCTGCTGCACGGTTCGGGCCGGCTGCGCGTGCAGGCGGGGCTGCACTACATCGCGATCAACCTCGCGGCCTCCTCGCTGTTCCTGATCGGCGCGGCCATCCTCTACGGCGTGACCGGCACGCTCAACATGGCCGACCTGGGCATGCGCATCGCCGAGCTCTCGCCGGGCGACCGCGGGCTGGTGCACGCGGCCACGGCCATCCTCTTCACCGCCTTCTTCGCCAAGGCGGGCGCGTGGCCGCTCAACTTCTGGCTGGTGCCGGCCTACAGCGCGGCGGTGTCTCCGGTGGGCGCGGTGTTCGCGCTGCTCACCAAGCTGGGCGTCTACACCGTGCTGCGGCTGTGGACGGTGCTGTTCGCGCCCGACACCGGCGCCTCGGCCGCCTTCGGCCAGCCGGTGCTGGTTGGCGCGGGCATCGCCACGCTCTTCGTCGCGGCCCTGGGCATCCTCGGCACGCAGCGGCTTTCCAACCTTGCGGGCTTCAGCGTGCTGATGTCGGCCGGCACGCTGCTCGCCGCGGTCGGGCTGGGCCAACCGGCCGTGTGGGCCGGCGCCCTCTTCTACCTGCTGAGCTCCACGCTCGCGGTGAGCGCCTTCTTCCTGCTGACCGACATGATCGAGCGCTGGCGCAATGCCGGCATGAGCGTGGCGCCGCACGAGGTCGCGGGCACGGCGCCCTTCCTGGCCGAAGACCTGAGCGCGCTGAGCGACGTGAACCTCGACGACGACGCGCAGGCGCTCTACGGCCGGGCCATCCCGGCAGGCGTCGCCTTTCTCGGCCTGAGCTTCATGATCTGCACGCTGCTGCTGACCGGCCTGCCGCCGCTTTCGGGCTTCGTCGGCAAGTTCGCGATGCTCTCCGGCTTGATGAACGGCAGCGGTGCCGTCGGCATGGCCGGCTGGACCTTTCTCGTGCTGCTGATCGCCTCGGGCTTCCTCGCGCTGATCGCGCTGAGCCGCACCGGCATCCGCCATTTCTGGACCCAGCCGCATGGCAACCTGCCCTCGCTGCCGGCGCTCGAAGTGCTGCCCGTGGCGGGGCTCATCGTCGCCGGCATCGCGCTCACGATCTGGGCCGAACCGGTGATGCGCCACGCGATGGCCACCGCCGAGGGCCTGCGCACGCCCACGGCCTATCGCGCTGCAGTGATGGAAGCGCGGCAGGTTCCGAACCCGGTGCCCGCCGCCAAGGCCGAAGGAAAGGCAGGCGCGCAATGAGACGCCTGATCCCATCTCCGCCGCTGTCGCTCGCGCTGTTCGTCATCTGGCTGCTGCTCAACCAGTCGCTCGAGGCAAGCACGCTGCTTTCGGGCGTGCTGCTCGCCATTGCCGTGCCGCTGCTGACCAAGGGCCTGCGGCCGGCCACGGTACGCATGCGCCGGCCCGGCGTGGCGCTGCGGCTGTGCTGCATCGTGCTCTACGACATGTCGGTGTCGGTGTTCGCGGTGGCGCGTGCGCTGCTCACGCGCCGCAGCGAGAACATCCATGCGAGCTTCCTGCGCATACCGCTCGATCTGCGCGACCCCAACGGCCTCGCGGTGCTCTCGATGATCATGTGCCTCACGCCCGGCACCGCCTGGGGCGAGGTGGCCTTCGATCGCACCACCCTGCTGATCCACGTGTTCGACCTCGACGACGAAGCAGCCTTCATCGCGCAGATCAAGAGCCGCTACGAACGTCCGCTGATGGAGATCTTCGAATCATGACGCCCATCCTTTTCTGGTCGCTCAAGTTCGCGCTGTTCCTGCTGGCGGTGGCGATGCTCTGCGCCGTCGCGCGCCTGCTGATCGGCCCTTCCGCCCAAGATCGCGTGATGGCGCTGGACTGCCTCTACATCAACGGCATGCTGATGATGCTGGTGCTGGGCATCGTCTACGCGAGCGACGTGTACTTCGCCGCCGCGATGCTGATCGCGCTGTTCGGCTTCGTGAGCTCGACGGCGATGGCCAAGTTCCTGCTGCGCGGGGAGGTGATCGAATGAGCGCCGCGCCGGGCCGCCCCAAGCAGGCTCGCACCGCGGTGCGAAGCACGGAGATATTCCGATGAGCGATTTCATCGTGGGCCCGATGCCGCTGTGGGCCGAGATCGTCACCGCCGTCTTCGCGGTGCTGGGCGCCGCCTTCGCCGCCATCGGCTCCTTCGGGCTGGTGCGGCTGCCGACCTTCTTCCGACGCATCCATGCGCCCACGCTGGGTGCCACCGGCGGCGTGTGGTCGATGACGGTCGCTACCATCGTGTACTTCTCGGCGCAGGGCCACAGCCTCTTCATGCACGCGGTGCTGATCGTGCTGTTCGTGGCGCTGACCACGCCTGTGACCACCATCTTCCTGATGCGCGCCGCGCTGTTCCGGGAACGCCAGAAGAACGGCGACGTGCCGCCGCCGGCACCATCGGACCAGGGGCCGATCCCGCCCTACGAGGGCTGATCGAGCCGCGCGGTCAAACCGGTCATACGGGTCACGAGGGGCACCGAGGCCACGAAGGTCACGAGGACAGCAGCCGCTCCTTGGCCTGCGCCACTTCCATCTCGCGCGGCAGCGTCACCGCGTTCTTCACCGCGAGGATCTCCGCCATCACGCTCACCGCGATCTCCGGCGGCGTCTTGCTGCCGATGTAGATGCCGATGGGCCCGCGCAGGCGCGCGAGCGACTCCTCGGTCTGGTCGAAGTGCTCGATCATGCGACCGCGCCGCGCATCGGCATTGCGCCGCGAGCCGATGGCGCCGACGTAGAAGGCGTCGCTTTGGAGCGCCTCCAGCAGCGCGAGGTCGTCGAGCTTGGGGTCGTGCGTGAGCGCCACCACGCAGCTGCGGCGGTCGGGCCTGAAGGCGGTCACGGCGTCGTCGGGCATCTCGGTCGTGATGTGCACGCCGGGCAGCGACCATGCGGTGCGGTACTCGGCGCGAGGGTCGCACAGCGTGACGGCGAAGCCGCTGAACTTGGCCATGGTGGCCAGGTATTCGGCGAGCTGGCCGGCGCCGATCAGCAGCATGCGGTACTCGGGGCCGAAGGTGTTGGTCAGCTCGGTGTCGTTCACCGTGAGTTCGTCGGGTGCCTTGGCTTCGGCGAGCCGTACCGCGCCGGTGGCGAGCGTCACCGTGCGCTGCATCAGCTTGCCCTGCTCCAGCTGCGCCACCAGCTGCTCGAGCGAGCCGGCGTCGGGCGCGTATTCGAGCAGCAGCTCCAGCGTGCCGCCGCAGGGCAGGCCGAAGCGGTGCGCCTCGTCGGCGGTGATGCCGTATTTCACGAGCGAGGGCGGCGCACCCAGCGGCACGTCTTCCGCCTTGCCGTGGGCATGGCTGTAGCGCGCGATCAGGTCGTCCTCGATGCAGCCGCCAGAGACCGAGCCGACCACCGCACCGTCTTCCGCCAGGGCCATGATCGAACCCACCGGCCGGGGCGACGAGCCCCAGGTGCGCACCACCGTCGCCAGCAGCGCGCGCTTGCCGGCACGCCGCCAGTCGCGCAGCGTGCGCAGCACCATGACGTCGAGGTTTTCCATGACGCTGCAGTCCCGGATTCAGGCCGCGTCGCCGCCGGGAGCGGCGGGCGCGTCCTTGTCGTCCTTCTTGCCGAGGCCGATCTTCTTCATGAGGCCGGACATCATCCCGCTCTTCTCGGCAGGCGCCTCGGCGGCTTCCTCGGCAGGCGCAGGCGGCGGCCCGTAGCGGCTCTGCATCTCGGCCTCGAAGCGCTTGAAGAAATCGTCGGCCGTGGACTTGGCCGCGCCGTCGATCAGCCGCTGGCCCAGCTGGGCGATCTTGCCGCCGACCTGGGCCTGCACGGTGTAGTCGAGTTCGCAGCCGGCGGGGGCCGCGTCAGGCGGCGTCGCCGCATCGGCCTCGTGCACGACGGCATCACCGGCAGAGGCTGCCGCCGCGTCCGTGGCGACCGGCTTGAGCGTGACGCTCGAAGAGCCCTTGGCGAAGCCCGCCACGCCGCCCTGCCCTTCGAAGGTGAGCTTGTAGCCATGGGGCGCGGAGATGTCCGAGAGCTGCACCTTGCCGTTGAACTTGGCCGAGACCGGGCCGATCTTCAGGGCCAGCGCGACGCTGTACTGGTTCTCGCCCGTGAGCTCGAACTTGTCGCAGCCGGGAATGCACTTCTTCAGCGTCTCGGGGTCGTTGAGCGCTTCCCATGCCTGTTGTTGGGTGATGCCTAGGCGGCGGTTTCCGAGCATTTCCATGGTGGGGTTCCTTTGTCTTCCTTCCTGGGCGCCGCTAGCGGCCGGACCGCATCAGTGCGGCGAGGCTCGCGGCGAGCTGTTCGAGTGCGCTGAGATTGTGGACCGCCAGCATCGCGTCCGCCTGCCGGTGCAGCACGGCGGCCCCACGCGCCAGAGGGGCGTAGCCCTCGAAGCGCAGCAGCGGGTTGAGCCACAGGAGCCGGCGCGAATGGCGCTTGAGCCACAGCAGCTCATGCTCCAGCAGCGAGGGCTCGCCGGTATCGAGCCCGTCGCTGATCACCAGCACCAGCGTGCGGCGGCCGGTCAGCCGGCGGGCATGGGCACGCCTCAGCTCGGCCAGCGAGGCGCCGAAGCGGGTGCCGCCTGCGAAGTCGTCGATGGCGAGGCTGGCGGCGCCGAGCATCTCGTCGGTGTCGGCCAGCCGGAATGCGGGCGTCAGGTCGGTCAGCCGGGTGCCGAATGCGAACACGTCGCGGCGGCCGGCACGGCGCGTCGCGGCATGCAGAAAGGCCAGCAGCAGGCGCGCATAGCGCTCCATCGAGCCCGAGACGTCGACCAGCACCAGCAGCGGCAGCGGCTGCTCGCGCCGGGCCAGCCGGGGCAGCCGCATGATCTCGCCGCCGGTGCGCGCCGCCTCGTGCAGCACGCCCGGCCAGTGCATGCGCGCATGCTGGCGGCCCGCTTCGCCGGCCACGCGCAGGCGGCGCGACGGCAGTTCGGGAATCGGCAGGCGGATGTCGCGCGCGAGCCGCTCCACCAGGCGGTACTCGGCGGCGCCGAGCGCGTTGAAGTCGGCATGCTGCAGGCGCTGCCTGTCGCTCGACGTCATGGCGGCGTCGAACTCGACCTCGCGATCGGGCTTGGCCGGCTCCACCGGCCTGGCGAGCGCGCGCGGTGCGCTCAGGGCCTCGCGCACGCGCGGCCGGCGCTTGGACGGCTCGGCCTTGCCTTCGGCGCTCGGCAGCATCTGGGCCAGCAGCTTGTTCGCAAGCTCCGGGTCGCGGAACCAGGCGTCGAAGAGCTCGCGGAACACCATGCGGTCCTGCTCGCGGCTGACCATCACCGCCTCCATGGCGGCGCTCAGGTCGAGCCTGTCTTCCACGCCCACGAGCGAAGCGGCCTCGGCCGCGAGGGCGATGCGCATCGCGTCGGTGCGCACGCCCGCGCGGCGCAGCGCACGGCCGAAGGCGGTGATGTTGCCCGCGAGCTTTCCGCTGCGGACGTCGCCGAGTTGCTGCACGCCGGTGGTGGCCATCGACAGTTCACGCCTCCGGCTTGAGCAGGTCCGACGCCAGCTCCTGCGTCAGGGCAGCCACGTCGTCGCGCTGCTTGAAGAGGATGCCGGCGGTGTCGACCACCACTTCGGGGTCGAGTTCGACTGTGTCGAGCGCGATCAGCGCCCTCGCCCATTCGACGCTCTCGGCAATGCCGGGCGCGCGCTGGAAGGCATTGGCGAACGGTGCCTCGCGCAGCCGCGCGACGAAGGCGGCGACTTGCGCCGACAGCTTCTCGCCGGCCTCGGGCACACGTGCACGCACGATGGCCAGCTCGCGCTCGCGCTCGGGGTAGTCGAGCCAGTGATAGAGGCAGCGGCGCTTGACCGCATCGTTGAGCTCGCGCGTGCGGTTGCTCGTGAGGATGGTGACCGGGGGCACCACCGCGCGCACCGTGCCCAGCTCAGGAATGCTGACCTGGTATTCGCCCAGGTACTCGAGCAGGAAGGCCTCGAAGGGCTCGTCGGCGCGGTCGACCTCGTCGATCAGCAGCACGGCACCCGGCAGCGGCGTCTGCAGCGCCTGCAGCAGCGGACGGCGGATCAGGTAGTGCGGCTGGTAGACCTCGGCCTCCACGTCGCGGGCCGCGCCCGTCGCCTCGGCGGCGCGCATGTGCAGCAGCTGCGCGGCGTAGTTCCATTCATAGAGCGCCTCGCGCTGCTCCAGGCCGTCGTAGCACTGCAGCCGCAGCAGCTCCCGCCCCAGCGCCGTCGAAAGCGCCTTCGCCAGCTCGGTCTTGCCCACGCCGGGCTCGCCTTCGAGCAGCAGGGGACGCTGCAGCTTCAGCGCGAGGAACACGGCCGTGGCCAGTCGCCGGTCGGCGAAATAGCCGGCCTGCATGAGTCCGGCGGAGAGGGAGTCGATGCTGGGAAAGATCATGGCCTAGGGTAATGGATGGCCGTTGCGAAGGCGGAGGCGGACATCCGGACGCGAAGGGCGCGAGGATCGCGCGAAGAACGCGAAAGAGAAACCGAAAAAATTCCTGGCTGTTCCTTTGCGTCTCTCGCGAAACCTTCGCGCCCTTCACGTGTCCGGTCGGTCCGAACCCTCCGCGCCCGACTGCGTCAGCCCAGCGCCTTGGTCACGGCCCTTTGCGTCAGCACGCTGATCAGGTTCGCCCGGTAGGCGGCCGATGCGTGCAGGTCGCTGTTCAGGTCGCTCGCGTCGATCTTCACGGCGGCGGCAGCCGCGGCGGTGAAGCTCTTGTTGAGCGCATCTTCCAGCCCTGCATGACGGAACACGCCATTGCCCGCGCCGGTGATAGCCACGCGCACGCCGCCGTCGTACTGTGCGAGGAACACGCCGACCAGCGGGAAGTGCGACGCCTTCTGGCGCAGCTTCTCGTAGGCCGCACGCTTCGGCACGGGAAAGCGGATGGCGGTGATGAGTTCGTCTTCTTCCAGCGCAGTGGTGAAGAGGCCCTGGAAGAAGTCATCGGCCGCGATCTCTCGCTTGGAGGTGACGATGGTCGCGCCCGAGGCCAGCACGGCGCTGGGGTAGCAGGCGGCCGGGTCGTTGTTGGCCACCGAGCCGCCGATGGTGCCCATCGCGCGCACCTGCCGGTCGCCGATGCGCGAGGCCAGGTCGGCCAGCGCCGGGTAGGCGGCCTTCACGTCGGCGTTGTTCGCCACGTCCAGGTGGCGCGACATGGCGCCGATGGTGATGGTGTCGCCGCTTTTCGTGATGCCGGCGATCTCCTTGATGCCGCTCAGGTCCACGAGCTGCTCGGGTGCCGAAAGCCGCAGCTTCATGGAAGCCAGCAGTGTCTGTCCGCCGGCCAGCGGCTTGGCGCCGGAGGCCACGAGTCTTGCCGCGTCGGCCACCGAGGCGGGCCGTTCAAGTGTGAAGGCGTACATGGTGTGGTTCCTTCTTTGTTCTAGTTCAGTGGTTGGCGGCTGCAGCCTGCATCGCTTCCCAGACGCGGGCGGGCGATGCGGGCATGTCGAAATCCTTGACGCCCAGCGGCGCCAGCGCGTCGAGCACCGCATTGATCACGGCCGGCGGCGAGCCGATGGCCCCCGCTTCGCCGCAGCCCTTGGTGCCCAGCGGGTTGTGCGTGCAAGGGGTGCACACGGTGTCGAGCTTGAACTGAGGGAAGTCGCCGGCGCGCGGCATGGCGTAGTCCATGAAGCTGCCGGTGAGCAGCTGGCCGGTTTCCTTGTCGTAGACGCAGTTCTCGAGCAGCGCCTGCCCGATGCCCTGCACCAGCCCGCCGTGCACCTGGCCCTCGACGATCATCGGATTGATGATGGTGCCGAAGTCGTCCACCGCGGTGAAGCGGTCGACGCGGACCTCGCCGGTCTGCTTGTCGACCTCGACCTCGCAGATGTAGGTGCCGCCCGGGAAGGTGAAGTTGGTCGGGTCGTAGAAGGCGGTCTCGTTCAGGCCGGGCTCCAGTTTGTCTAGCGGGTAGTTGTGCGGCACGTAGGCCGTCAGCGCCACCTGGCCGAACGGGATCTTCTTGTCGGTGCCCTTGACCGTGAACTCGCCGTTGGCGAACTCGACGTCGGCGTCGCTGGCTTCCATCAGGTGCGCGGCGATCTTCTTGGCCTTGGTCTCGATCTTGTCGAGCGCCTTCATGATGGCCGCGCCGCCCACCGAGATGGAGCGCGAACCGTAGGTGCCCATGCCGAAGGGTACTCGGCCGGTGTCGCCGTGCACCACGTCGACGTTCTCGACCGGAATGCCCAGCCGTGCCGCCACGACCTGCGCGAAGGTGGTCTCGTGGCCCTGGCCGTGGCTGTGCGAGCCGGTGAACACCGTCACGCTGCCGGTCGGGTGCACGCGGATCTCGCCGCATTCGAACAGGCCCGCACGTGCGCCGAGGGCGCCTGCGATGTTCGACGGCGCGATGCCGCAAGCCTCGATGTAGCTCGAATACCCGATGCCGCGCAGCTTGCCGTTGGCTTCGCTCGCGGCCTTGCGCGCCGCGTAGCCATCGACTTCCGCGAGCACGCGCGCCTTGTCCATGCAGGCATGGAAGTCGCCCGTGTCGTACTGCAGCGCCACGGGGGTCTGGTACGGGAAGGCGGTGATGAAGTTGCGCTTGCGGATCTCGTCCTGCCCCAGGTTCATTTCCCAGGCGCAGCGCGACACCAGCCGCTCCAGCAGGTAGGTGGCCTCGGGCCGCCCCGCCCCGCGGTAGGCATCCACCGGCGCGGTGTTGGTGAACCAGGCATCCACCTCGACGTAGATCTGCGGCGTGGTGTACTGGCCGGCCAGCAGCGTGGCGTAGAGGATGGTGGGCACCGCCGTCGAGAAGGTCGACAGGTAGGCGCCCAGGTTGGCGTCGGTGTGCACGCGCATCGCGAGGAACTTGCCGTCCTTGTCCATCGCCATCTCGGCGTGGCTCACGTGGTCGCGCCCGTGCGCATCCGACAGGAAGCATTCCGAACGGTCGGCCGTCCACTTGATGTTGCGGTTGAGCTGCCTCGCGGCCCAAGTCAGGCACACGTCTTCCGCGTACAGGAAGATCTTGGAGCCGAAGCCGCCGCCCACGTCGGGCGCGATCACCCGGACCTTGTGCTCCGGCAGGCCCAGCACGAAGGCCGTAATCAGCAGGCGCTCGACGTGCGGGTTCTGGTTGGAGACGTACAGCGTGTAGTCGTCGCCGGCGCGGTTGTAGCTGCCGATGGCCACGCGCGGCTCGATGGGATTGGGCACCAGCCGGTTGTTGACGAGGTCCAGCTTGGTCACGTGCGCGGCGCCGGCGAACACCGCATCGACCGCCGCCTTGTCGCCCAGCGCCCACTTGTAGCACTGGTTGTCGGGGGCCTCGTCGTGCAGCGTGACGCCGCCGGCCTTCTTCGCGGCGTCGGCCACGCTCACCAGCGCGGGCAGCACCTCGTAGTCGACCACCACCGCCTCGGCGGCGTTCCTGGCCTGCTCCACCGTCTCGGCCACCACCATGGCCACGTGGTCGCCCACGTAGCGCACCTTCTTGATGGCCAGGATCGGGTGCATCGGCTCCTTCATCGGGGTGCCGTCGGGGTTGTTGATGAGCCAGCCGCAGGGCAGCCCGCCCATCTTGCTCTCGATGTCCTTGCCGCTGAAGATGCCGATGACGCCGGGCATCTTCAGCGCCTCGGCGGTGTCGACCGACTTGACGACGGCGTGGGCGTGCGGCGAGCGCACGAAGACCGCATGGCTCTGGTTGGCCAGCGTGATGTCGTCGGTGTAGTTGCCCGAACCGGTGAGGAATCGGTAGTCCTCCTTGCGGCGGACCGCCTCGCCGATGTGCGGCAGGTTCGAGAAATCGGAAGCGCCCATGATGTCGCTCTCCTCAGGCCGTTGCCGTTGCCTTGACGGGAGTGCCCGAGGCCATGGCCTCGCCGCCCATCTTCACTGCCTTGACGATGTTCTGGTAGCCCGTGCAGCGGCACAGGTTGCCGTCGAGCAGCTCGCGGATCTCGGTCTCGCTCGACTTGGGATGGTGGGTGCACAGGTCGATGGCGCTCATGACCATGCCCGGCGTGCAGAAGCCGCACTGCAGGCCGTGGCACTCCTTGAATGCCGCCTGCATGGGGTGCATGGTGCCGTCGGCTTCGGCGATGCCCTCGATGGTGGTGACTTCGGCGCCGGCCGCCTGCGCCACCAGGATGTTGCACGACTTGACGGCCCGGCCGTTCAGGTGGACGGTGCAGGCGCCGCACTGGGCGGTGTCGCAGCCGACGTGGGTGCCTGTGAGATGGAGATGCTCGCGCAGAGCGTGTACGAGAAAGGTGTTGGGGGGAGCGTCGACCGTGACCGGGCGGCCGTTGACCTTGAAAGCGACCTGCATTTGGCTGTCTCCGTAAAAGGTGATGGCTGTTTGAGCAAAAGCATCTTGGATGCCGGCCTTTCGCACTATCCTAGGCAAAACCCTTGACACTTGCACAGAGCGCGCGAAATTCTCAAAATGAAACAGCCTGCCGTCCGGCGGGCCGGGAAAAGCCTGCATACATGCGCGAAAAACCACGATGTCTGTATCAATCGTTTCGCAGCCTCCTGAGCGTTCCCTGGCAATCGCCCAAGCCCGCCGCGAACTGATAGAAGGCGAGTCACCCCAAAGAGCGCGGGGGGCAGCCCGCATCGATTCCTGGATCACCCGCTCCTGGCAGCGCTGCATCGAGGCCGGCCGCCGGCCGCAGCAGCGCGTCCAGTTCGACCCCGTGAGCCGCTCGGCCGGCAAGGACATCGTCGAGCGCAACCGCGCGCTGGTCGCCGCGGCCCGCCCGGTGATCGAGCAGCTCTCCCGCGCCATCGCCGACACCCGCTATTTCGCCGTACTGACCGATGCAGAGGGCATCGTGGTCGACGTGGGCAACCTGCCCGACGGCACCGATGCTGCCAGCCGCTATGCGCGGGACATCGGGCGCATCGGCGTCGACCTGTCGGAGCGCGCCATCGGCACCAGCGCCATCGGTACCGCCCTGGCCGAGCAGGAATCGGTCTGGCTCCACCGCGGCGAACATTTCTTCGACGACACCAGCGTCTACAGCTGCGCCGGCGCGCCGCTCTTCGGCCCCCGGGGCGACTGCATCGGCATGCTCGACCTGACCGGGGTGCACGTGGCCGAACGCCCCGAGCTGCGTCACCTGGCGACCCTGTCGGCGCGCAACATCGAGAACATGCTGGTCAAGCGCGAGCCCTGCGAACTGCTGCTGCGCCTGGCGTGGCCGGGCAGTTCGGGCGGCGAGGCAACGGAAGGGCTGCTGTGCATCGACGCGGTGGGCGGCGTGACCGGCGCCAACGCAGCGGCGCGGCAGATGCTGCACCAGCCGCTGCCGCACGGCGGGCACACCCTGAACTTCAACGACCTCTTCGCGCTGCCCCTGCACATGATGTTCGACGCGGCCCGTCGCGGCGATGCGGTGCTCGAGGTGCCGCTGTGGTCCGGCCTGCGGGTGCAGGTACGGCCCCAGCCCGGCGGCAGTGGCGCGGCGGCTTCCGCGAGCCCGTCTCCCGACAACAAGCCGAGGCTGCGCGACGTGGAAACCGCGCTGATCCGCAAGGCCGTGGCCGATGCCCGCGGCAACGTGGCGGAGGCCGCGCGGACCCTGGGCATCAGCCGCGCGACCGTCTATCGCAAGCTGTGGCGCGGGCGGCCTGCCGGCGCGCCGGACTGAAACACCGCCAGTCCGTTCAGCCTTCGTTCAGACTGCGGCGCTCAGGCGCCAACCGGCACCTTGTCCAAGAAGCCCGTCACAGAACGCAGCTTGCCCGCATCGACCTGCGCGAAGTCGGTGCCCTGGATCAGGTCTTCTGCGCCGCTGGGACCCAGCGTCCACGAGAAGCGCAGATGGTCGCCGTGCGAATCGGCCTTGCCCAGCAGGTTGAAGCGGAAACCCGGATAGCGCTGGTGCACCACCCCCACCAGCGCGCTGATCTGCTCTCGGCCGATGGCCTGGGCGAGCGGATCGACGTAGCGCGCGTCGGCGGTCCAGCCGGCCTCGATCAGCGCGGCGCGGCGCTCGGCGTCGGTTTCGTTCCAGACCGCGATGTAGTGTTGGGCAATGGCGGTGGCATCGTGTGTGGCAGTGTTCATGGTGACCATTCCTTTCCGGGTGTCGACCCGCAACATCGCGGGGTGAAGGAATGGTCGCGCCGCACGCGATGCGCGTCGATGACGTGGCAGGTCATGAGATGCGGGATCGGGCAGCCGAACGCAGCCCCTCGCGAAACCTCCGCGCCCTCCGCGTCCGGCCGCCCGCTCCCCGTTCCAGGCAGTCACATCGCGTCGAGCGGAAACACCGGCCGCCTGACCTTGCCGAACGGGAACAGCCCGTAGTCCGAACTCGTGACCCCCGGGCTGTCGCACTCCACCAGCGCCGCCGAGAGCGGCTCGAAAACCGGCCGGCAGTACATGCGCGACTTGAGCAGCAGGAAGCGCTCCTTGCGCGGATCGAGCCCCGCACACTCGAAGACGCCGATGTCCCACGGCTCCTGCGTGCGCTCGGTCACCACGATGCGCGCCGCGCCGATGTCGAAGAGCACCGTGCGGCCCATGCTGCTGCGCTGGCCGGTGTAGGTGGGCCCGGTGATGACGTATTCGCCGTTGCCGATGGTGCGCACGATGCCCGTCAGGCGCACCGGCGTCTTCTCGAGCCCGATGCCCGCGAGCGAGACCTTGTTGCCCAGCGCGACCGTCACCTGCGCGCCCTCGCCCGCCGCGACGAGCTGCGCCACCGCCTCGGGGTCGCACAGCGGACCGACGCCGATGCCGTGCAGGCCCTGGGCCAGCGCCTCCTGCAGCACGTCCATGGTGTCGCAGCTTCCGCCCGACATGCAGTTGTCGCCATGGTCGAGCAGCAGCACCGGCCGCGTCGCACCTTCGGCGATCAGCTTCGCGCGCGCGATCGACTCCGCCAGCGGCTCGCTGCGGTAGACGAAGGCCTCGCGCTGCGCCCACATCTGCGCCGCGATGCGGTCGGCCGTTGCCTGTGCGCGTTCGGGCGAATGCGCGTCGACCGCGATCACGCTCATGCAAGGCGCCTCGATGTCCGACAGCGAGAAGCCCGCGAGGATCGACACCGCCAGCGATTCCGACTCCTCCGCCTCGCGCGCCGCCTCGATGGCCTGCTTCATCGCGCCGGTGAAGGAGGCGCTGCGCAGCGTGTGCGCCATCAGCGGCAGCCGGTGCCAGCGCATGTGCGGCTTGCTGCGTCCGGCGAGCATGTCGAAGAGCAGCCGGCCGGCATGCTCGCCGGTCTCGTACATGTCGACGTGCGGGTAGGTCTTGAAGCCGACGATCACGTCGGCGTTCTCCACCATCGCGGGCGTGACGTTGGCGTGCAGGTCGAGCGCCACGCCGATGGGCACGCCCGGCGCCGCCGCGCGCAGGCGCAGCAGCAGGTCGCCTTCGCCATCGACGCTGTTGTGCGCCACCATCGCGCCGTGCAGGTCGAGCAGGATGGCGTCGCAGCCCGGGGCCGCGTCGACGATGCACTGGGTGAGCAGCGTGTAGGCCTGCGCATCGACCGGGCCGCTCGGGTTGGCCGAGGCCGACACCGGCGTGACCACGGTCGCGCCCGCCTGCTCGGCGAGATCGATGAAGGCGGACATCGCGGTGCGCATGCCCTTGTTGTCCCGGTAGGCCTGCTCGCCGAAGGTGGGACCGTCGGGCCCGAAGGCCGCGAGCGGCGTAGGCACCGGAGAGAAGGTATTGGTCTCGTGGTTCAGACGCGCGATCAGCACCTTCATTGCGCCGCTCCCGCGCTCTGCAGCATCGCCTGCAGCAGCACGTTGCAGCCGGCCTCCAGGTGATCCGGCTGCGCGTCCTCGATCTCGTTGTGGCTGATGCCGTCGCGGCAGGGCACGAAGATCATCGCCGTGGGGCAGACGCGCGCGAGGTACACCGCGTCGTGGCCCGCGCCGCTGATCACGTTCATCCAGCTCAGGCCCTGCGCCTGCGCGGCGTCGCGCACGGCCGCCACGAGCCCGGGCGTGAAGGGCTGCGGCGGGAAGTACACGACCTGCTCCACCGACATCTCGACCTTGGCCTTCGCGGCAATGCGCTGCACGGTTTCCTTCAGCGCGGCGTCCAGCGCCGACAGCACCGTGTCGTCGGCCGCACGCAGGTCGACGCTGAGCTTCACCCGGCCCGGGATCACGTTGCGCGAGTTCGGGTACGCGTCGATCCAGCCGACCGTGCCGCGCGCGTGCGGCGCGTGGGCCAGCGCGATGCGGTTGACCTCGATCACCAGCTCGGAAGCGGCCAGCAGCGCGTCCTTGCGCAGCTCCATCGGCGTGGGACCGGCATGGGCTTCCATGCCCTGCACCACCACGTCGTACCAGCGCTGGCCCAGCGCTCCCTCGACCACGCCGATCACGCGCTCGTTGGCTTCGAGCACCGGGCCCTGCTCGATGTGCGCCTCGAAGTAGGCACCCACCGGCGACGCTTCTGCCGAGACGGGCGCGCTGCCCGCATAGCCGATGGCGGCCAGCGCCTCGGAGACGCTGATGCCATCGTTGTCGCGCTGCGCCAGCGCATGCTCCAGCGTGAAGGCGCCGGCGAACACGCCCGAGCCCATCATCACCGGCACGAAGCGCGAGCCTTCCTCGTTGGTCCACACCGCCACCTCGAGCGGCGCCTCGGTCTGCACCCCGGCGTCGTTCAGGGTGCGGATCACCTCCAGCCCGGCGAGCACGCCGTAGTTGCCGTCGAACTTGCCGCCCGTGGGCTGGGTGTCGATGTGGCTGCCCGTGGCCACCGGCGGCAGCGCGTTGTTGCGGCCGGCGCGGCGCGCGAAGATGTTGCCGATGGCGTCGACGCGCACCTCGCAGCCGGCCTCGCGGGCCCAGCGCGAGAACAGGTCGCGGCCCTGGCGGTCGAGATCGGTCAGCGCGATGCGGCAGACGCCGCCTTTCTCGGTGGCGCCCAGTTGCGCCAGTTCCATCAAGGAGTTCCAGAGCCGCTGGCCGTCGATGCGGAGTTCGTTGTGAGAGTTCTTCATGGCTTTCGAAAACGTTTGATGCGTTGCGTAGGGAGGGCGCTCAGGCGAGGCCCACACCCAGGTAGCGGTCCTTGACTTCGTGGTCGGCCATGAAGTCGGCATTGCCGGCCTCGTGCACGATCACGCCCTGCTCCACGATGTAGTGGCGGTCGGCCAGCTGCACGCAGACCTCGAGGTTCTGCTCGACCAGCAGGATCGCCACGCCCGCGGCCTTGATGGTCTTGAGCTGCGCGACGATCTCCTCGACGATCACGGGCGCCAGGCCCTCGACCGGCTCGTCGAGGATCAGCAGGCGCGGATGGTTCATCAGCGCCCGGCCGATGGCCAGCATCTGCTGCTCGCCGCCCGAGAGCTGCCCGCCGCCGTTGCGCCGGCGCTCCTTCAGGCGCGGGAAGATCCGGTAGATGTCGTCCAGCTGCCAGGGCGACTGGCGCCGCAGGCCGAGCAGCAGGTTCTCTTCCACCGTCAGCAGCTTGAAGATGCCGCGGTGCTCGGGCACCAGGCACACGCCGCGCGTGGCGATGCGGTGCGCCGGCATGCCGGCGATGTCCGCACCCTGGAAGCGCACCCGCCCGCTGGTGGGCGTGACCGCCCCGGCGATGCTCTTGAGCGTGGTCGACTTGCCCGCGCCGTTGCGCCCAAGCAGCGTGACCAGCTCGGCCTCGCCCACGGTCATCGACACGCCCTGCAGCACGTGGCTCTTGCCGTAGTGGGCGTGCAGCTTCTCGACTTCGAGGATGTTGTCGCGGGCGCCGCTCATGCCTTGCCTCCGGTGATCATGTTGCCCAGGTAGGCGCTGCGCACGCGCGCATCGGCCCGGATGTCGCCCGGAAGCCCCTCGGCCAGCACGCGGCCCAGTTGCATCACGGTGACAGTGTCGGAGATGTCCATCACGATGTTCATGTTGTGCTCGATGAGAACCACGGTGTGCGCGTCGCGCAGGCCGCGGATCAGCTGCTTCATGTCGTCGAGGTCGTCGATGCCCATGCCCGATGTCGGCTCGTCGAGGAAGATCGCCTTCGGCCTCGCCGCAAGCGCCATGCCAACCTCGAGCCGGCGCTGCTGGCCGTGCGAGAGTTCGCCGGCCGGCGTGTCCGCCAGCCGCTCCAGCCCGATGCGCTGCAGCACCTCGTCGACGATCCGCGTGCAGGCGAGTTCGCCGACCGGTGCGCGCCAGCAGTTCATGGCCTGCCGCGGCGACACGCCCTGGGCCGCCACGCGCAGGTTCTCGCGCACCGCAAGGCTCGCGAACAGTGCCGTGACCTGGAACGAGCGCGCCATGCCGCGCTGCACGCGCTTGTGGTCGGGCTCGCGCGTGACGTCATGGCCGTCGAACAGGATGCGTCCGCCGGTGGTCATGCCGGTGCCGGTGAGCATGTGGAACAGCGTGGTCTTGCCCGCGCCGTTGGGGCCGATCACCGAGTGCACCGTGTTGCGCCGGATCTTCAGGTCGACCCCGCCGAGCGCCGCGAACTTGCCGTAGTGCTTGGTGACGCCGACGGCTTCGATGAGAACGTCGCTCATGCTTTTTCTCCTTGCGCGTCAGGCGAGACAGCTGCAGCAGGCGCGGCCGGGGCCGCCGGTGACCTGCGGAAGATGCGCTTCCAGGCGCTCTCGCCCAGCCCCCAGAGCCCGCGCTGCATGCCGATGCTCACGCCGATCAGCAGCAGCCCCAGCAGCAGCAGCCAGCGCGGCCACAGCGTGGAGAGCCAGTCGGCCAGCAGCACGTAGAACGCCGAGCCCAGCACCGAGGCGAACAGATTGCCGGTGCCGCCGATCACGGTGATGACGAGGATCATCTCGCTCGTGTGGTACTCGGCGTTCGACAGAGGAGCGATGCCGGTCATCATGGCGTGCAGCCCGCCCGCGAGGCCGGTGACGGCGCCTGAGATCACGAAGGCCAGCAGCTTGAAGCGCTTGAGGTCGTAGCCCACGGCGGCGGCGCGGTCCTCGTTGTCGCGGATCGCCAGCAGCGTGCGGCCGAAGACCGAGTCGGTCACGCGCAGCAGCAGGCCGAAGGCGACGAGGAACACCACGGCCACGAAGGCGTAGTACTTCCAGGGCGTGTCCATGAAGCCGGGGCGCGGCACGTCGAGCAGGCCGTTGTCGCCGCCGGTGAGGCCGGTGGCGGTGTAGGCGATGAAATAGAACATCTGCGCGAAGGCCAGCGTGAGCATCACGAAGTAGGTGCCGCGCTGCCGGATGGCAACCCAGCCCACCACCGCCGCGCCCAGTGCGCCCATCGCCACGGCGGCGAGCAGCGCGAGCGGCATCGGCAGGCTCAGCCGCGTGAGCAGGATGGCGATGGTGTAGCTGCCCAGCCCGAAGAAGATGCCCTGCCCGAAGGAGAGCAGCCCGGTATAGCCCAGCAGCAGGTTGCAGCCCAGCGCGGCCAGCGCGTAGATCAGCACCTCGCTCGCGAGCGAACCCGAGCTCAGCACCAGCGGCAGGCCGAGCACCGCGATGAGCGCCAAGAGGAAAGTGGTATTGCGGGACACGATGGATCCCTCCTTCAATGGTTCATGTTCCGGCGCATCGGCCCCGAAACGGGCAGAGCGATGCGCGGCCGGGAACGGGTCCGTTCGCAGGCACCCGCGGAACCGGTTCTGCCGGGCCGCCGGGTGCGCCCCTCGAGGGGGATGCGGGCCACACGAAGTGGGCGAGAGTCGGGGTGGCTCATACGCTTCGGCCGAGCAGGCCGTGGGGGCGCAGCAGCAGCACGGCCGCCATCGCGATGTAGATCATCAGGCTCGCGCCCGGCGGCCAGATGGTGCTCATGAGGCTCTGCACGATGCCGATCAGCAGGCCGCCCACGAGCGCACCGCCGAAGCTGCCGAGCCCGCCGATCACCACGACCACGAAGGCCACGGCCAGCGCCTCGACGCCCATGAAGGGCTCGGCGCCGCGGATGGGCGCGGCCAGCACACCGGCCAGCGCCGCCGTGGCCGCGCCGAGCGCGAACACCAGACTGAACACGCGGAACACGTTGATGCCGAGCAGCGACACCATCTCGGTCGACTCGCTGCCCGCGCGCACCGCGCTGCCCAGGCGCGTGCCCTCGAGCACCCACCACAGCAGCACCGCGAGCACGGCGGTGAAGCCGATCACGAAGAGCCGGTACTTCGGATAGACGAACGAGCCCCACATGACCACGCCCTGCAACAGGTCGGGCGTGGCGACGCTGTTGCCCAGCGGGCCCCAGAACACGATCACCATCTCCTGCACCGCGAGCGCGAGGCCCACCGTCACGAGGATGTGGAACTCGTGCGCCTTGGCGTACACGCGGCGCAGCAGCAGCTTCTCGGCCAGCCAGCCCAGCGCGCCCACGAAGAGCGGCACCAGCAGCAGCGCCAGCCAGAAGTTCATGCCCCACTGAAGGGCCTGGAAGCAGAGGTAGGCGCCCAGCAGGTAGAAGGCACCGTGCGCGAAGTTCACGAAGCGCAGCAGGCCGAACACGATGGACAGGCCGACCGCCAGCAGGAAATACAGCATGCCGATGCCGATTCCGTTGATGGTCTGTAGCAGGTAGACGGACATAGGTATAGGTAATGGCAGGCGCTCAGGCACGCTCCCTTTCGGGAACACCGCGGAGCCGGCTTCGCCGGGCCGCAGGTGTCGCTCCCTGCAAGGGGGTTGGCGGCCACACGAAGTGGGCAAGCCTGGGGGTCAGCCCAGCTTGCAGCCTGTCTTGTCCACGGCGAGGAAGGACTTGCCCGAGCTGACCACGTCGACGTAGTCCGCCGCGTCCTTCATCTTCGACTTGGCCTTGCCCTTGAGCAGGTAGTAGTCCTTGATGACCTGGTGATCGGCCTTGCGGATCTCCTCGCTGCCGGTGAGCCCGTCGAACTTCATGCCTTCGAGCGCGGCGATCACCGCCTTCTGGTCGACCGAGCCGGCCTTCACGATGCCATCGATCAGGATCTTGGTGCAGATGTACGAGCCGGCGAGGCTGTAGTTGGGCACGATCTTGAGCTTGTCGGCGGTGCGCTTCACGAGGTCCTTGTTGAGCGGCGTGTCGGCCGTGTGCCAGTACTGCGCGCCGAAATAGACGCCGTCGCACAGGTCGGCGCCCAGCTCGTCGAACTGTTCGAGCCCCGAGGCCCAGGCCATGAGGATCGTCATGTTCTTGTGCATGCCGAAGCTCACCGCCTGGCGCAGCGCGGCCGACGACTGCGCGCCGAAATTCAGCAGCAGCAGCACGTCGGGCTTTGCGGCCATGGCGTTGGTGAGGTAGCCGCTGAACTCCTTCTCGTTGAGCGAGTGGTAGCTGTTGCCCACGTGCTCGATGCCCTTCTCCTGGAAGATGTTCTTGGCGGCGCTCAGCAGGCCGTCGCCGAACACGTACTGCGGCGTGATCGTGTACCAGCGCTTGGCCTTCGGCATGGAGGCGATCAGCGGGCGCAGCGTCTGCTCGATCGCACCGAAGGTGGGCACCGACCAGCGGAAGGTGGCGGGGTTGCAGTCCTTGCCTGTGATCTCGTCGGCGCCCGCGGTGGTGATGAACAGGCCACCGGCCTTCTCCGCCTCCTTGCCCATCGCCAGCGCTTCCGACGACAGGATGCCGCCCGCGAAGAACTTCGCGCCCTGCTGCTGCGAGGCTTCCTGCACCTTGCGCACGGCGGTGGCCGGCTTGCCTTCGGTGTCGAGCACCGTGTAGGCCAGCGGGCGCTTCAGCACGCTGCCGTACTGCTCGATCGCCAGCTTCATGCCCAGGTCGGCGAACTTGCCGTTGGCCGCGAAGGCGCCCGACATCGGCACCGGGCAGCCGAATCGGATCGCGTCCGCCGACTGGGCGAAGGCGGCGCGGCCGCCCAGGAGCGAGGCGGGGGCAGCCGACAGGGCGGCCAGCTGAAGAAGTTGTCTGCGTTGCATGAGTTCTCCGGTCGTGATGGGAAATAAGGAAAAGGGACGCCAGCGATTGCGGCGAATTTAAGCGGATAAATAGGATTAATATGCTGGTAAAAACCCGCTAGCAACAGCCGTGCCAAAATCTGCTGCCCTCCCCTTGGGGCCCAATACCTGCTTACAGGTCACCTTCTGTTTTTCCATCGCTCCGAACGCATGAATTCGTCTCCATCTGATCGTGAAATGCCGCGGAACCGGCTTTGCCGGGCCGCTGGCATTGCCCCCGGCGAGGGGGTGGGCGAAGCCACACGAAGTGCGCGAAGCCTGGGGGTGAGCGAATGAAAGTGGGGCAGAACCGTCCTAAGCGGCAGAAGCTCTCTGACGTCATCGTCGAAGACGTCAAGCGATGGATCGTGGCGGAGCGCAAGCAGCCCGGCGACCGGCTGCCGAACGAGAAGGAACTGATCGAGCTCTTCGGCTATTCGAAGAGCACCGTGCGCGAGGCGCTCAAGGCGCTGGAGGTGCGCGGCCTGATCTCCATCCGCACCGGCCCCGGCGGCGGTGCCTACCTGCAGCAGGTGTCGGTGGAGCATGCCTCGGAGCCGCTGCGCAACTTCCTGCACTTCCACCATCTCGACGGCCACCACATCTACCAGCTGCGCAAGGCGCTGGAGCCCGAGCTGGCGGTGAGCGTGGTGGGCCGGCTGACGCCGGAGCAGTTCGAGAAGCTGGAAGAGAACGTGCGGCTGTGCACGGTCGAGCCGACCAGCGAGGACGAGCTGCGCATCCAGCGCGAGGCCGAACTGGCCTTCCACACCATGCTGGCGGAGAGCTGCCCCAATCCGGTGCTCTCCTTCATGTGCCGCTTCCTCAACGACCTGCTGCGCGACCTCGTGGTCTACAAGAAGGCGCTCGACCACCACCACTTCGGCGAGGCCAACGTCGACTACCACACGCAGCTGCTGGCGGCCTACCGCAGGGAAGACGCCGCAGAGGTGCGCCGGCTGATGGCCGAGCACATGGTCGACGCCGAGCAGCACATGCACGAGATGGAGGCGCACATCGGCGCCAAACACCTGCTGCTGCCGAGCGGGCAGCGCTGACTTCCCCCGCTACCTCATCTACTTCCGGTGCGCCTGCTCCAGGCATTCCTGGAACGCCAGCACCGCCCGCGACGGCTTCGGCGAACGCCGCAGCAGGCTCACGAAGCGGCACGCGTAGTTGAAGCGCGCCGGCAGCACCGCCTTCATGAGTCCGCGCGCCTCGAACACCTGCGCGTAGTGGTCGGGCAGGAAGCCCAGGAAGCGCCCCGAAAGAATCAGCGTCGCGATCGCCTCCTGGTCGAAGCCCGTGGCCATGCGCGACAGCTTCGCTCGGTGGCTGAGTTCCATGTTGGGCGAGTGGTAGCCCAGCCCCGCGAAATGGTGCTCGCGCAGCCTGGCCCAGGTGAGCTTGTCGTGGCGCACGCCGAAGAGCGGATGCCCCGCGCCGCAGTACAGCAGCATGGTCTCGTCGAACAGGTCGGCATACACCAGGCTCTTGGAGGCGCGGTGCGCCGGGATGATGCCGATCTGGAAGTTGCCCTCCAGCACGCCCTGCTCGATGGCGTTGATCGAGCCCACGTGCACGGCCAGCCGCACCTCGGGCGCGATCTCGGTGAAACGCGCGATCGCCTCGCCGATGCGCGCCTGCGGGTTGGTGGCCGTCTTGTCGAACAGCGCCACGTCGAGCTGGCCGCCCATGCGGTTGTGGATGTCGTCGATGCTGCCGCGGAAGGCGTCGACCGAGGCCAGCAGGCGCAGCGTCTCGTCGTACACGCGCTGACCCTCGGCGGTGAGCGCGAAGCCCGCCCTGCCCCGCCGGCACAGCACGAGGCCGAGGCGCGTTTCCAGGTCCTTCACGTGGCGGCTCACGGTGGAAGTGCCGATGTTCAACTCCAGCTCGGCGGCCGCCATCCCGCCGCAGTCGACCACGCTCTTGAACACCTTGAGCAGGCGCAGGTCCATGTCGCTGAGCTGCCCCAGGACGGCGCGGTTGCGGGTGCCGGAGGCACCATTTCGGGCTTTCGCCTTTACTTGCATGAAACGTCAAGTGAACATTGATATTGCGCCATTCTCCACACTGAACGGCTTGCGAACAATCGGCGCATCCCATCACCTCCGGAGCCCGCCGCGCGCGGGAAACGCCATGACCATCGCCACGCCCACCATCGAACCGACGTCCGCCGTGCGCACCGACGCCGCCTGGCTCGAAGCGCACTGGATGCCCTACACCGGCAACCGCAACTTCAAGGCCGATCCGAGGCTCATCGTGGAGGCCAAGGGCGCCTACTTCACCGACGCCGACGGCCGCAAGATCTTCGACGGCCTCTCGGGCCTGTGGTGCTCGGGCCTGGGCCACGGCCGCCCCGAGATCACCGAGGCGGTGAGCCGCCAGATCGCGAAGCTCGACTACTCGCCGGCCTTCCAGTTCGGCCATCCGCTGTCCTTCGAGCTGGCCAACAAGATCAAGGAGATGACGCCCGCCGGCCTCGACTACGTCTTCTTCACCGGCTCGGGCTCGGAAGCCGCCGACACCTCGCTGAAGCTGGCGCGCGCCTACTGGCGTACCAAGGGTCAGGCCAGCAAGACCCGCCTGATCGGCCGCGAGAAGGGCTACCACGGCGTCAACTACGGCGGCATCTCGGTCGGCGGCATCGCGGCCAACCGCAAGCTCTTCGGCCAGGGCGTGGAGGCCGACCACCTGCCGCACACGCAGCTCGCCTCCAATGCCTTCACGCGCGGCATGGCCGACAACGGCGTGGAGCTGGCCGACCGCCTGCTGGACATCATCGCGCTGCACGACGCGTCGAACATCGCGGCCGTGATCGTCGAGCCCTTCGCGGGCTCGGCCGGCGTGGTGATCCCGCCCAAGGGCTACCTGAAGCGCCTTCGCGAGATCTGCACCGCCAACAACATCCTGCTGATCTTCGACGAGGTCATCACCGGCTTCGGCCGCTGCGGCGCGCTCACCGGCGCAGAAGCCTTCGGCGTGACGCCCGACATCATGAACATCGCCAAGCAGATCACCAACGGCGCGCAGCCGATGGGCGCGGTGGTCGCGAGCAAGGACATCTACGACACCTTCATGGCGGCGGGCGGCCCCGACTACATGCTCGAGTTCCCGCACGGCTACACCTACAGCGCCCATCCGGTGGCCTGCGCCGCCGGCATCGCCGCGCTCGACGTGCTGAAGAAGGAAGACATGATCGGCCGCGTGCAGGCGCTCGCGCCGCACTTCGAGAACGCGGTGCACAGCCTCAAGGGCAGCAAGCACGTGACCGACATCCGCAACTACGGCCTGGCCGCCGGCCTGACCATCGCGGCCCTGCCCGGCGAGCCCGCGCGCCGCCCGTACGAGATCGCGATGAACTGCTGGAAGAAGGGCTTCTACGTGCGCTACGGCGGCGACACCATCCAGCTCGCCCCGCCCTTCATCGCAGAGAAGGCCGAGATCGACCGCCTGGTGAACGCGCTGGCCGACGCGCTGGCCGAGACGGCCTGATCCTTCAGCGCCCTTTCAGCCCCCTTGAGGGGCAGCAGGCGTCGCCGCGCGAGCGGCGCGGTCCTACACCCCGGCGGTCCACAGGTTCCCAGAATCTGTCGGGCCGCCGATGACCACGCTGCAGACAGACATCCCCGCCCGCCTCGACCGACTTCCATGGTCGCGCTGGCACTGGCGCGTGGTGATCGCGCTGGGCGTGGCCTGGGTGCTCGACGGGCTCGAGGTCACGCTGGTGGGCTCCATCGGCGCAGTGCTGGAGCGGCCCGACACGCTGGGGCTCACGGCCGGGGAGATCGGGCTGTCGGGGTCGGTGTACGTCGCGGGCGCGGTGCTCGGCGCCCTGCTCTTCGGGCGCATGACCGACCGGCTCGGGCGCAAGAAGCTCTTTCTCATCACCCTCGCCGTCTACACGGTCGGCACGCTGGCGACGGCCTTCTCGCCGAACTTCGCCTTCTTCGCGCTGTGCCGCTTCGTCACCGGGCTGGGCATCGGCGGCGAGTACGCGGCCATCAACTCGGCCATCGACGAGCTGATTCCGGCTCGCGTGCGCGGGCGCGTGAACCTCGCGATCAACGGCAGCTTCTGGATCGGTGCGGCGCTGGGCGCGGCGCTCAGCCTCGTCCTGCTCGACGCGCGCGTGGTCGGCCCGGTGTGGGGCTGGCGCGCAGGCTTCGCACTGGGTGCCGTGCTGGCGGTGGCCATCCTGCTGGTGCGGCGCCACGTGCCCGAGAGCCCGCGGTGGCTGGTCGCGCACGGGCGCGCCGACGAGGCGCGGCGCATTGTCGAGCGCATCGAGGCGGAGGTCGAGGCGCAGCACGGCCCGCTGCCGGCCCCGCGGGACTTCGTCGTGAACTACACCGCCGCGCGTCCCGAGAGCCCGCCGATGCGCCAGGTGGCGCGCGTGCTGTTCAAGCGCTATCCGCAGCGCAGCGTGGTCGCGCTGGCGCTGATGATTTCCCAGGCCTTCTTCTACAACGCGATCTTCTTCACCTACGCGCTGGTACTCACCCGGTTCTACGGCGTGCCCGAGGGCAACGTGGCGCTCTACATCTTTCCGTTCGCGCTGGGCAACGTGCTGGGGCCGCTGCTGCTGGGGCCGCTGTTCGACACCGTGGGCCGGCGCCGGATGATCGCGCTGACCTATGTGCTCGCGGGCATCGGCCTCGCGCTCACCGGGTGGGCCTTCATGCAGGGCTGGCTCGACGCACGCGGTCAGGCGCTGTGCTGGTCGGCGGTTTTCTTCCTGGCCTCGGCCGCGGCGAGCTCGGCGTATCTCACGGTGAGCGAGGTGTTTCCGCTGGAGATGCGCGCGCTCGCCATCGCGATCTTCTATGCGATCGGCATGGGCGCGGGCGGCTTCGCAGCGCCGCTGCTGTTCGGCCTGCTGATCGAGACGGGCAGCCGCGGCGCGGTGATGGTGGGCTACAGCATCGGCGCCGGGCTGGTCATCGTGGCGGGGCTGCTGGCGCTGCGACATGCGGCCGATGCGGAACGCAAGCCGCTCGAGGAGGTGGCGCCGCCCCTGGCCTCCGAGGAAGGCAGCGAGCGCTGAGCGCCCTTCAGGTCAGAGCGCGCAGGTCCTGAAGCCGAAGAAGCCGTCGTCGCGATCCGGCAGCGCGAAGCCGCGGCGGCGCGGCGAGCGCAGGCGCGCACGTGTCGCAAAAGATGCGCCGCGCAGCACGCGCGCCCTTCCGAAGGCTGCGGCCGGATCGAACTCGGTGCCCGCGCTCCATGGATCGGCCCGATAGCCGGGCCAGGGCTGCAGGGTGCCCGACGTCCACTCGTGCACGTCGGCCCAGCGGAAGCCGCGCCGCGACGCCGTGTGCGCGGCGATCTCCCATTCGACCTCGGTCGCCAGCCGCCGGCCGGCCCAGCGCGCCCAGGCGTCGGCCTCCCACCAGCTCAGGTGCACGGCGCTGTGGTGCCCGGCCGCGCGCACGGTGGCGCCGAAGCGCTGCTGCAGCACCGAGCCGCCGGTGCCGTTGCGCGCCGCGCCGATCTGCTCGACATGGCGCGGCCCGCGCCGGCCCTCGATCTGCGCGTTGAGCCAGCGCCATCCTTCGCCGTGCCAGAGCTCCTCGCGGTCGTAGCCGCCGTCCTCGACGAATTCGACGTACTGGTTCCAGGTGACGGGCTGGGCGTCGATCTCGAATTCGGGCACGTCCAGGCGGTGCGCGGCACGCTCCTGCGCGAAGGCGAAGCCGCTGTCGGGCATGCCCAGCTCCCAGCGCGTGGCCGGCAGCAGCAGCGGCTCGCGCGTGACGGCGATCGGCGCCTGCTCGACGCCCAGGGGCAGGCCCATCGTCTGCGCCATCACCACGAACTGCTCGCCGCGCATGTCCTCATGGAAGAGCGCAAGGCGATAGAAGTACAGGCCGGCGTCGGTCTCGGCGGCGTTGTCGAGGAGCTCCAACGTGCTTTCCAGCGTCTCGAGCAGGTAGGCCTTGGTCTGGGCCAGGTCCGGTAGGTCGGGCGGCCAGCGGCGGCCGGGGCCGGAATGGGCAGGGTTCCACCAGTCGTCCGCGCCGGGATCGATGGGCGCCAGCCGCGTCGGCCGCATCGGGCAGTCGGCGCCGAAGGCTCGCTGGGTGTTGCGCCCGATCCACCATTCGGCGAACCAGCCGATGTGGCCGGCCAGCCAGGCGGCGGGCACCACGCCCTCGTCGTCCGCGCCAGGCGGCCGGGCCAGCGCCTGGGCGCCCAGGGCCTGTTCGTAGAGCGAGAGGAGGTGCAGCGTGTGGTTGCGCGCGTCGATCAGCGCCAGCGAAAGAAGCTCCCGCCCGGCCCTGCACATGTCGGGCGAATCGATCGAATGGGGCTGGCCGGCGGCGCCCGAGGGCGTGGAAGGCGGAAGGCGCGAGGACATGGACGATTATGGCGACCGCCGCGCCGGACGGGCTTTCGCGGCCTGCCGCCAGGCCCGCATTCCGGGAAAACCCCGCCCCTTGTTGCGAGTCAATACAAAGGTTCACGGGGGTAACATCGCGGGCTTTGCGCAGCCCCCACCAGGGGCCGGCGCTCCATCATCGGGATTCGTGGGAGACACCCTCTTGTCTGCATTCCTCAAGTTCGCGACCGGCATGGACTGGATCAGCGAAAAACTCGGCAAGATCGCCGGCTACGCCGTCCTGGCGGCATCGCTCATCTCCGCCGGCAACGCCCTCATCCGCTACGGCCTCGACTTCAGCAGCAACGCCTGGCTCGAGATCCAGTGGTATCTCTTCGCCGCCACCGTGATGCTGGGCGCCCCCGTGGTGCTGCGCTTCAACGAGCACGTGCGCGTGGACATCATCTACGGCAAGCTCAAGGGCTACGGCCCGGTCTACGTCGACCTCTTCGGGCTCATCTTCTTCCTGCTGCCGGTGATGGGCCTCTTCGCTTACCTGACCTGGCCCTTCTTCTGGAACATGTGGGTCACGGGCGAGATGTCGGGCAACATCGGCGGCCTCATCCGCTGGCCCGCGGCGCTGCTGATGCCGGTGGGCTTCGGCGCGATGTTCCTGCAGGGCGTCTCGGAAATCATCAAGCGCATCGCCTACCTGCGCGGCCTGATCGAGATGGACACGCACTACGAGAAGCCGGTGCAGTGACGGGCGCAGTTCTCCGCGCCCTCATGCCATCGCCCTCTCCCGCACCGCAGGACAAGTAGAAATGCACATGGAAAATTTCGCCCCGATCATGTTCGCGGGGCTCGTGGTGATCATGCTGATCGGCTTTCCGGTCGCGTTCTCGCTCTCGGCCCTCGGCCTGATCTGCGGCTTCTTCGCCATCGAGATGGGCTGGTTCCCGGCCGGCTTCATGGCCAACCTGCCGCTGAACGTCTTCGGCATCCTCTCCAACGAAACGCTGCTCGCCATTCCGTTCTTCACATTGATGGGGGCGGTGCTCGAGAAATGCGGGCTGGCCGAGGACATGCTCGACTCCATGGGCCAGCTCTTCGGCCCGGTGCGCGGCGGCCTCGGCTACTCGGTGATCATCGTGGGCTTCATCCTCGGCGCCATCACCGGCACGGTGGCCGGCCAGGTGATCGCGATGGCGATGATCTCGCTGCCGATCATGATGCGCTACGGCTACAACATGCGCTATTCCACCGGCGTGCTGGCGGCCTCGGGCACCATCACGCAGCTGGTGCCGCCCTCGCTGGTGCTGATCGTCATGGCCGACCAGCTCGGCACCGACGTGGGCCAGATGTACAAGGGCGCATGGGGCCCGTCGATCCTGCAGGTGCTGATCTTCGCGATCTACACCTTCCTGATCGGGCGCATCTACCCGAGCTACGTGCCGGGCCTGCCGGCCAGCGCGCGCACGCTCAACGGCTGGGCGCTGTGGGGCAAGTGCCTGCGCGGCATCATTCCCTCGGCCATCCTGATCTTCGCGGTGCTCGGCTCGATGGGCGGCCTGCCCTTCATGGACAAGGCCATCGCCACTCCGACCGAAGCCGGCGCCATGGGCGCGGTGGGCGCACTGATCCTGGCGCTGGTCCACCGCCGCCTGAACTGGCAGCTGCTGAAGGACGCCATGGAAGGCACGATGCGCCTGACGGCCATGGTGGTGTTCATCCTGATCGGCTCGCGCGTGTTCTCGCTGGTGTTCCAGGGCGTGGACGGCGCCAAGTGGATCGAGCACATGCTCTCGGGCCTGCCCGGCGGGCAGGTCGGCTTCCTGATCGCGGTGAACATCTTCGTGTTCTTCCTCGCGTTCTTCCTCGACTTCTTCGAGATCGCCTTCATCATCCTGCCGCTGCTGGGCCCTGTGGCCCACAAGCTGGGCATCGACATGGTGTGGTTCGGCGTGCTGCTGTGCGTGAACATGCAGACCTCGTTCATGCACCCGCCCTTCGGCTTCGCGCTCTTCTACTTGCGGGGCATCGCGGACACGCTCTTCAAGAACGGGGCGCTGCCCAAGAAGGTGGAGTCGCGCGACATCTACCTGGGCGCGGTGCCGTGGGTGGCGATGCAGCTGCTGCTGGTGGCCATCGTGATCTTCTTCCCGCAGACGGTCACCGTGTTCCTCGAGAAGGAAAAGGTCGTCGACATCGACAAGGTCAACCTCGACATGCCGGTGGAAGAGCAGCCCACCTCGCCCGACAGCAACGGCGTGAACATGGAAGACCCCTTCGGCAACGAGAAGAAGGACGAGTCCTCCACGCCGCCACCGTCCACCGACGCGCCGCCGGCCTCCGGCGAAGCCACCAAGCCGTGAGCGACCAAGCCCACGGCCCCGCTGAAGAACGACAACAACAAGACGACGACCGAAGCCCTGGCGGCGACACGGCCAGGGCCATCATCGAAAGCCCCGCCTTCCCGCCGCTGCTGCGCACGCTGGCGGTGGTGCTGGTCATCGATCTCTTCGCATTCGGCATCTGGAGCCTGCCCTCGCTGCGCTCGGCCGACTGGTCGACCAGCGCGCTGGTGGTGATGGGCATCGCGGCGCTTTGCGTGGTGTGGGTCGGCTACTGGATCGTCTACAGCCGCACCCGGCTCGAAGGCGACGTGCTGGTGCAGACCTGGCTCTGGGACAAGCGCGTGAGCGCGCAGGACGTGGCGCAGCTCAAGCTGGTGCACATCCGCATGCTCGAACGCGTGATCGCGCCGCGCCTGCTGGTGCGCCGGCGATTCGGCGGCATGACCTGGTTCCACTCGGCCGACGCGGCCGTGCTCGTCGCCTTCGGCGAGCAGGTGGCGAAGCGGACGATATCGCCCGCGCCGCCGAAGGCGTAGCGAACCCTATCGGCGCAGCAGCCGCTGCATCGCTTCGCCGATGGCCTGCGGCTTGTCGATGCCATCTCCGCCCACCGGACAGCTCGCAGCCTGCGCCCTCTCCTTGCCCCTCGGCCCCACCGTGGCGTGCAGCCGCTCGCAGTCGCAGCGCAGCCGGGCCTTCAGCGCCTTGGTGCGCGCATCGCGCAGCTCGGCGACCCAGCATGAATCACCGCAGCCGCAGGAGCGGTATTCGAGCACCTCGCCGTGCGTGCTCCACGGCAGCGCGTAGCTGCCCGTGCCGCCGGCGGCGTGGACGTTCGGCGCAAGCACGGCCGTGAAGAGCAACGTGGCGAAGGACGACGTTCGGAGCATCGGGCGGGACCTGCAGGAAATCGGAAAGCGGTGCATCGACGAAAAAAAGCCCCGCCGGGACCGGCAGGGCTTCCTGTGCGAGGAGACGAAGCCTCTTACAGCTTCTGCTGCTGCATGAAGCGGTCGAAGGTGCCTTCGGTGTAGCGGAACCAGGCGTTCTGGTCGGCCAGGAATTTCGACCAGTCGCCGTAGATCTTCTTCCACTCGGGGTTGGTGTTGTTCAGGTCCGAGTAGATCTGCTGGGCCGACTTGAAGGCGGCGTTCATCACGTCCTGCGAGAACGGGCGCAGCTTGGTGCCCGAGCCGACCAGCTGCTTCAGCGCGATCGGGTTCTTCGAGTCGTACTTGGCCGTCATCGTGATGTTGGCATGCGCGGCAGCCGCCTCGACGATCGCCTTGTACTCGGCCGACAGGCCTTCCCACGCCTTGGTGTTGATGTAGAAGTCCAGCTCGGGGCCGCCTTCCCACCAGCCGGGGTAGTAGTAGAACGGGGCGATCTTGTTGAAGCCCAGCTTCTGGTCGTCGTACGGGCCGACCCACTCCAGGCCGTCCAGCGTGCCCTTCTCGAGCGCGGGGTACAGGTCGGCGCCTGGGATGGATTGCGGGATCACGCCGAAGGGCTCGAGCACCTTGCCGGCGAACGGGTTGGTGCGGAACTTCAGGCCCTTCAGGTCGGCGACCGACTTGATCTCCTTGCGGAACCAGCCGCCCATCTGCGCGCCCGTGTTGCCGCCCGGCAGGTTGATGATGTTGTACTTGGCGTAGAAGGCGCGCATCAGCTTCAGGCCGTTGCCTTCGTACATCCAGGCGTTCTGCTGGCGGGTGTTCATGCCGAAGGGCACCGCGCAGCCCAGGCAGAAGGTCGGGTCCTTGCCGTAGAAGTAGTACGGGGCCGTGTGGGCCATTTCGACCGAGGCGTTCTGCACGCCGTCGACCACGCCGAACGCGGGCATCAGCTCGCCGCCGGCATGCACGGAGATCTGGAACTTGCCGCCCGTCATGTCGCTGACGCTCTTCGCGAACACTTCGGCGGTACCGAAGATGGTGTCCAGCGACTTGGGAAAGCTCGACGCCAGGCGCCAGCGAACTGCGGCTTGCGCGTGAACCGCGGGGGCGATGCCGGCAGCCAGAACGCCGGCGATGCCGGCGTTTTTGATGAGGGAACGACGATCCATTAGATAGCTCTCCGAGTTCTTTGAAAAAACGAAACGCGGCTTGTGACCGCGTTGAGGACTTTGGCGTGAGTCCGGGGCAATTGTAAAAACGCGCTTACAGCGATCGGCGGGGGTTTACCCTGCGCCGCAATAAGGCCGGGAAGAGGGAATGCGCGGCCGAAACAGCGCATCCGGGGACGAGGCATAAAATGTTAATCGCCTTACACATATCCCGACTTCGACATCAAGACATGAGACTCTCCAATTCCTTCAAGCCCGCGCTGCTCGCATTCGCCGCGGCCACCGCCCTCGGCGCTCAAGCCGCCGACATCAAGATCGGCGTCGCCGCCGCACTGTCCGGCGGCGCCGCGCAGTACGGGTCCGCCATCCGCAACGGCTTCCAGCTGGCGGCAGACGAAATCAACGCCGCCGGCGGCATCAACGGCGACAAGATCGTCCTGGCCATCGAGGACGAGCAGGGCAAGAAGGAAGACGCGATCAACGTCTTCAAGAAGCTGATCTTCCAGGACAAGGTCCTCATGACCTTCGGCCCCACGCTGTCGAACTCGGCCCAGGCGGCCGACCCGATCGCCCAGGCCGCCAAGACGGTGGCCTTCGGCACCTCGAACACCGCCGACGGCATCACCTCTATCGGCGACTACGTCTTCCGCAACTCCGTGACCGAAGCCGACGTGCTGCCCGAGACGCTGCGCGTGGCCATCAAGCACGCCAACGTGAAGAAGGTCGCGGTGCTCTACGGCAACGACGACGTGTTCACCAAGAGCGGCTACGACAACTTCAAGAAGGCTCTCGAAGACCTGAAGCTGCCCGTGACCACGACCGAGACCTTCGCCAAGGGCGACGTCGACTTCAAGGCCCAGCTCACCAAGATCAAGGCCACCAACCCCGACGCCATCGTGCTGTCGGCCTTGCTGGCCGAAGGCGCGCCGATCATGGTGCAGGCCCGCCAACTCGGCCTGAACGTGCCGGTCATCGGCGGCAACGGCATGAACTCGACCAAGATCTTCGACCTGGCCAAGGGCAGCTCGGACAACCTGTACGTCGGCAGCCCCTGGTCGGCCAGCAACGCGACGCCCGAGAACACCAAGTTCCAGAAGGCCTACAACGACAAGTTCAAGATGGCGCCCGACCAGTTCGCCGCGCAGGCCTACGACGGCCTGTACGTGGTGGCCCAGGCGCTCAAGGGCGTGAAGCTGTCGGGCAACCTGGCCGCCGATCGCACCGCGCTGCGCGACGCGCTGCCCAACGTGAAGTGGACCGGCGCCACCGGCGCCTTCGCTTTCGCGCGCGCCAAGGACAAGGCCGGCAAGCCCGCCGGCTACGACGCGCAGCAGACAGCCATCGTGAGCGTCACGAAGGGCACCGCGTTCGTGATCGAGAAGTAAGCACGGCAAGCCGTCTCGATGGCGGGCCGGGCGGCCCGCCTTGCTTTCCCCACATGGCGCAGGACAGTCACTGCGCCGTTTTCTTTTTTGATTTGCCGCAGCACGCCCGTGTCGCGGCCTGACGAAAGCCCATCGTGCTCGATCAGCAGCTAGTCAATGCCTTGTCGCTCGGGTGCGTCTACGCACTCTTCGCGCTCGGCTTCACCCTCATCTTCGGCGTGCTCGGCGTCATCAACCTCTCGCACGGCGCGGTGTTCATGGTGGGTGCCTACGCGGCGGCCGAATTCATGCGCCTGTCGGGCCTGCCGCTCTGGGCGGGCCTGCCCTTCGCCTTCGTCCTGTGCGGCGTGCTGGGGCTGCTGATCGACGTGCTGGTGCTCAAGCCCCTGCGCAAGCGCAACGCGCCCCACCTGATCCCGATGATCGCCACCATCGGCGTGGCCATCATCCTGAACAACGGCATCCAGGGCATCTTCGGCGCGGAGAACCTGCGCTTTCCGCCCGGCACCATTCCCGACGACGCTCTGGTGATCGCTGGCATCCATGTCACCGCGCTCGAACTGGGCATCGTGCTCGCGTCCTTCGTGCTGATGGGCGTGCTGATGCTGTCGCTGCAGCGCACGCAACTGGGCCGCGCGCTGCGCGCCATCGCCGAATCGCCCAAGGCGGCGTACCTGGTGGGCGTGAACGTCGAGGGCCTGTTCTACCTGACCTCCTTCGTGGCTGCCGGCCTGGGCGGCGTGGCGGGTGTGCTGATCGGCCTGTATTCGAACGCGCTCTTCCCGCTGATGGGCCAGCCGATGCTCGAGAAGGGCATCGCGGTGATCATCCTGGGCGGCATGGGCGACATCCGCGGCGCGCTGCTCGGCGGCCTGTTCCTCGGCTTCGCCGAGGTGCTGTCGGTGGCCTACGTGGGCTCCAACATGCGCGACGCGGTGGCATTCGGCCTGCTGTTCCTCGTGCTGCTGGTGCGTCCGAAGGGCCTGTTCGGTTCGCTCAAGGAGCGCAAGGTATGAGCCGCCACGCCTGCACCTGCGCTGCGGCGCTGGCCCACCTTGGGGCTGCCCGGCGGAGGGCCGTCTGAGATGGAAGCCTTCGACAACTTCTGGTCGGTCTACAGCAACCTGGTGCTCTCGCTGGGCATCAACGGCCTGCTGGCGCTCTCGATCTGGCTCACGCTGGCCTGCGGCATGCTCGCGCTGGCCAACGCCGCCTTCATGGGCATCGGTGCGTACACCGCGTCGATCCTCACACTGAACTACGGCGCGCCCTTCCCGGTGGCCATTGCCGCCGGCATGGCCGCGCCGGCGCTGGTCGCCTTCATCATCGGCAAGCCGACGCTGCGGCTGTCGGGCGTGTACCTCGCGATGGCCACGCTGGCCTTCGGCGAGGTGGTGCGCATCGCAGTGCTCAACGCCGAGCCGCTCACCGGCGGCGCGCTGGGCCTGAACGGCATTCCGCAATCCACCGAGTGGTGGCACGTGGCGCTGGCGCTGGTCCTCACGCTGCTGGTGCTGTGGCGCATCCGCCGCTCCAAGGTGGGCCGCGCCTTCGAGGCCATCAAGGAGGACGAGACCGCCGCCGGCCTGATGGGCATCGACGTGGCAGGCCACAAGATGCTGGCCTTCGTGCTGGGCGGCGCCATCGCCGGCCTGGCGGGCACGCTGAACGCGCACCTGACCTTCTTCATCGGCCCGGCCGAATACGGCTTCAACCGCGCGGTGGACATCCTGACGATGACGATCCTCGGCGGCATCGGCGGCCTCACCGGCCCGGTGCTGGGCAGCACCATCCTCACGCTGCTGCCGGAGACACTGCGCGGCCTGGGCGCGTTCCGCCTCGTGGTCAACGGCTTCATCCTGGTGCTGATCGTGCTGTTCCTGCCCAAGGGCATCTGGGACCCGGCGCGCATCCGCCAGTGGTTCGGCCGCAAGGGGGGCGCAGCATGAGCGAACAGACGCTTCTGACTCTGAAGGGCGTGTCTCGCCACTTCGGCGGCCTCAAGGTCCTGCAGGACGTGAACCTGGACATTCCCAAGGGCGGCATCTTCGGGCTCATCGGCCCGAACGGCGCGGGCAAGACGACGGTGTTCAACCTGATCACCGGCCTGCTGCCCACCACAAGCGGCACGATCCACTTCCAGGGCCAGGACCTGGCGGGCCGCAAGCCCTTCCAGATCACCCGCGGCGGCATCGCGCGCACCTTCCAGAACATCCGCATCTTCAAGGAGATGTCGCTGCTGGAGAACGTGACCGTGGGCATGGACTCCAAGCTGCGCTACGGCCCCCTGGGCCTGCTGGCGGGCACCGGCCTGTTCCGCGCCGAGGAAAAGCGCGCCCGCGACCGCGCACGCGAACTGCTGAGCTGGGTCAAGCTCGACCACAAGGCCGACGACGTGGCCGACAACCTCTCGTACGGCGACCAGCGCAAGCTGGAGCTGGCGCGCGCGCTGGCCACCGAGCCGACGCTGCTGCTGCTGGACGAGCCGGTGGCCGGCATGAACAGCACCGAGAAGAGCGAGCTGATGGTCGAGATCGAGAACATCGCGGCGCGCGGCTTCACGGTCTTCATGATCGAGCACGACATGCGCTTCGTGATGGGCCTGTGCCAGCAGATCGCGGTGCTGAACTTCGGACGCATCATCGCGCGCGGCGGCCCCGAGCAGATCCGCAACGACCCGCAGGTGATCGAGGCCTACCTCGGCCGCGAAGACGACGAAGCCACGAACGACCAGGAGACCGCTGCATGAGCGCCGGCACGACGACCCCATTGCTGCAGGTGCAGGACCTGAAGGTGAACTTCGGCCATGTGCAGGCGGTCAAGGGCATCGACTTCGAGCTGCACGAAGGGCAGATCACCACGCTGGTCGGCGCCAATGGCGCAGGCAAGTCGACCACGCTGCTCGCGCTGTCGGGGCTGGTGAAGAAGACGTCCGGTCGAGTGACCTTTGCCGGCCAGGACATCACGGGGCTGTCGCCGCACAGGATCGTGTCCGGCGGCGTGGTGCAGGTGGCCGAAGGCCGCGCCACGCTGACCACGCTCACCGTACGCGACAACCTGGAGCTGGGCGGCTACACGCGCCGTGACGGCGCCGCCGCCCGCGCGGCCGACCTGGAACGCATCTACGGCCTCTTCCCGGTGCTGAAGGACCGGGCCGACGGCCTGGCCGGCAACCTCTCGGGCGGCGAGCAGCAGATGCTGGCCATCGGCCGCGCGCTGATGGCCAAGCCGCGCGTGCTGCTGCTGGACGAGCCCTCGATGGGCCTGGCGCCGATCATCGTTCAGGACATCTTCCGCACGCTGCGCGAGATCAACAAGCAAGGACTGACTATCTTCCTGGTGGAGCAGAACGTGCGCCAGGCTCTGAAGATCGCCGACCGGGCCTATGTGATCGAGACGGGCAGCATCGTGCTGTCGGGCACCGGGCGGGAACTGCTGGGCAATCCGAAGGTGCAGGACGCCTACCTGGGAAGCTGAGCCGTCTTCCTCCCTCCCCCGCGGGGGGAGGGTCGGGGTGGGGGCACGGCAGCCTTCGAACCGCAGCGGCCTCTCCAGCGCCGCCTGCCCCCATCCCAGCCTTCCCCCAGCGGGAGAAGGAGCGAATCCAAATTAGCCGCGGCCGAAGCGGTCCACGATGGACTTCTCGATACCCGCCGCATCGAGCCCGATGCCGGCGAGCAACTTCGCCGGATCGCCATGCTCGATGAACTGGTCGGGCAGGCCCAGCTGCAGCACCGGCTTCTGCACGCCGGCATGCTGCAGCGCCTCGAGCACCGCGCTGCCAGCGCCGCCCATGATCGCGCCCTCTTCCAGCGTGACGATGGCATCGTGCGTGCCCGCGACCTTCAGCAGCAGCTCCACGTCGAGCGGCTTGGCCCAGCGCATGTTGACCACCGTGGCATCGAGCGACTCGGCCACCGTGAGCGCCGGGTACAGCAGCGTGCCGAAGGCCAGGATGGCGATGCGCTTGCCCTCGCGGCGGACCTCGCCCTTGCCGAAGGGCAGCGCATCGAGCGTGAGATGCGGCGCCACTCCGGCACCCGAGCCGCGCGGATAGCGCACCGCCACGGGGTGGTTCTGCTCGTAGGCGCTCGTCAGCAGCTGGCGCGTCTCGCGCTCGTCGGCCGGACAGGCGATGCTCATGTTCGGAATGCAGCGCAGGAACGGGATGTCGTATGCGCCCGCATGCGTCGCGCCGTCGGCACCCACCAGGCCCGCGCGGTCGAGCGCGAACACCACCGGCAGGTTCTGGATGGCAACGTCGTGGATCAGCTGGTCGTAGGCGCGCTGCAGGAAGGTCGAGTAGATCGCGACCACCGGCTTCAGCCCCTCGCATGCGAGGCCCGCGGCGAAGGTCACGGCGTGCTGCTCGGCGATGCCGACGTCGTAGTAGCGGTCGGGGAAGCGCTTCTCGAACTCGACGAGCCCCGAGCCCTCGCGCATCGCTGGCGTGATGCCGACGAGGCGGCCGTCGGCCGCGGCGGTGTCGCACAGCCACTGGCCGAACACCTGCGTGAAGGTCTGCTTCGCCGCGGAGGCCGGCTTGACGAGCCCCACCTGCGGGTCGAACTTGCCGGGGCCGTGGTAGGCCACCGGGTCGGCCTCGGCCAGCTTGTAGCCCTGGCCCTTCTTGGTGACCACGTGCAGGAACTGCGGGCCGTCGAGGTGCTTGAGGTTCTCGAGCGTGGGCACCAGCGAATCGATGTCGTGGCCGTCGATCGGGCCGACGTAGTTGAAGCCGAACTGTTCGAACAGCGTGGCGGGCACGACCATGCCCTTGGCATGCTGCTCCAGCCGCTTGGCCAGCTCGAACAGCGGCGGCGCGTTGCGCAGCACGCTCTTGCCGACGTTCTTGGCGGCGGCGTAGAAGTTGCCGCTCATCAACTGCGCGAGGTAGCGGTTGAGCGCGCCCACCGGCGGGCTGATCGACATGTCGTTGTCGTTCAGGATCACGAGCAGCTTGCAGTCGCACACGCCCGCGTTGTTCAGCGCCTCGAAGGCCATGCCGGCCGTGAGCGCGCCGTCGCCGATGATGGCCACCGTGTGGCGGTCCTCGCCCTTCTGCTTGGCGGCCATGGCCATGCCGAGCGCGGCCGAGATGCTGGTCGACGAATGGGCGGTGCCGAAGGTGTCGTACTCGCTCTCGGTGCGCTGCGGAAAGCCCGAGATGCCGCCGATCTGCCGCAGCGTGGGCATGCGCTCGCGCCGGCCCGTGAGGATCTTGTGCGGATAGGTCTGGTGGCCCACGTCCCACACCAGCCGGTCGTGCGGCGTGTTGAAGACGTGGTGCAGCGCCACCGTCAGCTCCACCGTGCCGAGGTTCGAGCTCAGGTGGCCGCCGGTGCGGGAGACGTTGTCGAGCACGCAGGCGCGCACCTCGTCGGACAGCTGGCGCAGCTGGGCCCGGTCGTATTTGCGGATGGGCGAGGGATCGTGGAGTGTGGGAAGCAGCGGAGCAGCCATTGGAAAAATCTTCTTCTAGTAGATGGCCACGGAGCCGAAGGCCGCGAAGCAGGCCATGCCGGGGCCCCCATGGAACCGGCTTTGCCGGGCCATCGGGGTGCGCCCCCTCGAGGGGGCATCCGAAGCGACACGAAGTGCGCGGAGATTCGGGGGTGGTCTCATTTCATCGGTCGCGGTCGACCACCATGTGGGCCAACGCGCGAAGAGCCGCGGTGTCGTCCAGGCCGCTGCGCTCCAGCGCGGCGAGCGCATCGGCCAGGAGCTGGCGGGCCTGGGCGCGGGCGCCGTCGAGGCCCAGCAGCGACACATAGGTGGGCTTGTCGGCCGCGGCGTCCTTGCCGGCGGTCTTGCCCAGGGTCTGCGAGTCGGCCGTGACGTCGAGGATGTCGTCGACCACCTGGAACGCGAGGCCGATGGCTGCGCCGTAGTCGCGCAGCGCGGCCAGCGCAGCAGCGCTCACGGTGCCGCAGGCGGCGCCCATCTCGACGCTGCCCTGCAGCAGCGCGCCGGTCTTCAGGCGGTGCATCTCGCGCAGCTGCGCTTCGTTCAAGGCGATGCCGACGCTGGCCAGGTCGATCGCCTGGCCGCCGGCCATGCCCTGGCTGCCCGCGGCGCGCGCGAGCAGGCGGCACAGCAGGGCCTGGGTGGTGGCGGGAATCTCGTCGCCCTCGGGGGTGAGCAGCTCGAAGGCCAGGGCCTGCAAGGCGTCGCCGGCCAGCAGGGCATCGGCCTCGCCGAACTTCACGTGCACCGTGGGCTTGCCGCGGCGCAGCACGTCGTTGTCCATGCACGGCAGGTCGTCGTGCACCAGCGAATAGGCATGGATCAGCTCGGTGGCGCAGGCTGCACGCAGGGCGGCGGCCTTGTTGCCGCCGACGGCCTCGCTCGCGGCCAGCACCAAAAGCGGCCGCAGGCGCTTGCCGCCGTCGAGCACGGCGTAGCGCATGGCGTCGCCCAGCAGTACGGGGGCGTCGACGCCGACCCAGCGCGACAGCGCCGCTTCGACATTCGCCAGGTGGGGTTCGCTCCAGCCGGCCAGCGTGCGGGCGTCCCAGTGGGCGGCGGTATTCAGCGGGGCGGCGCTCATTCAGGCGTCCAGACCTTCAGGCTGCCCGAATCGAGCACCTTGATCTGGTCTTCGACCGCCTGCAGCTTGTCGCGGCAGAAGGCGAGCAGCGCCGCGCCGCGCTGGTAACTGACGAGCAGCTGGTCCAGCGGCAGCTGGCCCGACTCGAGTTCCGCGACCAGTTGCTCCAGCTCCTGGAGTCCGGCTTCGTAACTGGCTGGCAGCGGACCCGTGTCGGGCGTTGCCGCCGGGCTGGACGAGGAAGGGGGAGGCACCTTGGGCATGCAAGCGAAACTTGGGTGAAACGAGGCATTTTAGGACCGTGACCGGAACAATGGCGCCCCTTCCGGGACCGCCCTTCCCCGGAGCGGCCGCGGCGCCTTGCGCGCTTCCCACGGCGAAAGGCCCATCGCACATCGCAAAATGGCATGGAAAGCCTCGGGGGAACCCCGAGCGCCCCCCGGGTACAATGCGAACTTCTCTCGTTGACGACGTTCAACACCGCTTCGGGCCGCCCAGCCACCTCTTGCGGCGGCGCCTTCCGTTCTTTTTCTTCCTTTCCTCCCTGTGGGGAGCTTGGTCAGGTCCTCCATGTCTGATTTAAGTCTTCAACTGCAGCAGGCCGCGAGCCAACTTCCAGTTTCCGCGTATTTCGACGAGGCGCTCTTCGCCCGCGAGATGCAGAACCTTTTCTCGCGAGGGCCCCGCTATGTCGGCCATCGCCTGGCCGTGCCCGAGATGGGCGACTTCCACACCCTGCCCCAGGAACACCAGGGCCGTGCACTCGTCCACACGCCCAAGGGCGTGGAACTGATTTCCAACGTCTGCCGCCACCGCCAGGCCCTGATCCTGCAGGGCCGCGGCAAGCTCGAGAGCCAGTCGGGCGGCAACATCGTCTGCCCGCTGCACCGCTGGACCTACGCCGCGGCCGACCCGCGCACCACCGGCACGCTGATCGGCGCCCCCCACTTCCAGCAGGACCCCTGCCTGAACCTGCACAACTACCCGCTCACCGAGTGGAACGGCCTGCTGTTCGAAAAGAACGCAGACGGCTGCGGCCCCGACGTGGCGGCCGACATGGCCGGCCTCGGCCCGCAGGCCGACCTGGACTTCAGCGGCTACGCGCTCGACCGCGTCGAGCTGCACGAGTGCAACTACAACTGGAAGACCTTCATCGAGGTCTACCTCGAGGACTACCACGTCGGCCCGTTCCATCCCGGCCTGGGCAGCTTCGTCACCTGCGACGACCTGCGCTGGGAGTTCAAGCCGCGCTATTCGGTGCAGACGGTGGGCGTGGCCAACCGCCTGGGCCGCGCCGGAAGCCCCGTCTACCAGAAGTGGCAGGAGCAGCTGCTCAAGTACCGCGAGGGCAAGCCGCCGAAGTACGGCGCCATCTGGCTGACCTACTACCCGCACGTCATGGTCGAGTGGTATCCGCACGTGCTCACGGTGTCGACACTGCACCCCGTGAGCCCGACGAAGACGCTCAACATGGTCGAGTTCTTCTATCCAGAGGAAATCGTCGCCTTCGAGCGCGAGTTCGTCGAGGCCCAGCAGGCCGCCTACATGGAGACCTGCGTGGAAGACGACGAGATCGCCGAGCGCATGGATGCCGGCCGCCGCGCGCTGATGCTGCGCGGCGACAACGAGACCGGCCCCTACCAGAGTCCGATGGAAGACGGCATGCAGCAGTTCCACGAGTGGTACCGCGCCGCGATGCAGAACGCCTGAGCCGATGAACGCGGCATCCACGGGTGTTCTGGGAACACCGAGGAACCGGCTTTGCCGGGCCTGCGGTGTTGCCCCCGGCGAGGGGGCGGGAGAAGCGACACGAAGTGCGCGAAGCCTGAGGGAGAACCAATAGTGCAAGCGCTCTGGATGGTGCTGGGGGCCTTCCTGTTCGCGACGATGAGCGTGGTCGTGAAGGTCGCCTCGGCGTGGTTCAACAGCGGCGAGATGGTGCTCGGGCGCGGCCTGATCGGCATCGTGTTCCTGTGGCTGCTGGCGCGCAACCGCGGCGTGCCGCTGGGCACGAGGTACCCGGGCATGCACGCGTGGCGCAGCACGATCGGCGTGGTCTCGCTCGGCGCGTGGTTCTATGCCATCGCCCACATGCCGCTGGCCACCGCCGTCACGCTCAACTACATGAGCAGCGTGTGGGTCGCGGCCTTCCTGGTCGGCGGCGCGCTGCTGGCCTGGGTGCCGGTGCCCGGACGCGACGGCCGCGTGGAGCGCCCGCCGCTGCAGGGCGCGCTGGCGATGACGGTGCTCGCGGGCTTCGTGGGCGTGGTGCTCATGCTCAAGCCCACGGTGAACGGCAACGAGGGCTTCGCGGGCCTGCTGGGGCTTCTTTCGGGCCTGACGGCCGCCTTCGCCTACATGCAGGTGGTGGCGCTCTCGCGCATCGGGGAGCCCGAGCTGCGCACCGTCTTCTACTTCGCGGTCGGCTCTGCGGTGGCCGGCGGCATCGCCACGGCGGTCACCGGTTTCTCGGGCGGCGGCTCCTGGACCTGGCAGCACGCACTGTGGCTGCTGCCCATCGGCCTGCTCGCCGCGCTCGGCCAGCTGTGCATGACGCGCGCCTACGCCACCGCGAAGACGCAGGCCGGCACGCTGGTGGTCGCGAACCTGCAATATTCGGGCATCGTGTTCGCGGCCTTCTACAGCGTGGTGCTGTTCGACGACCGCATCGACGCGGCCGGCTGGGCCGGCATGACCCTTATCATCGCGAGCGGCATTGCTGCAACCGTGTTGCGACAACGGGCCGTGCCCAAGGCCCCGGCCGAGGAACACTGACGCGCGCAGCGTGCATTTCCAGATTCCCGAAGGAGCAAGCGCCATGTACGACACCCTCATCTCCGTCGAACAACTGCAGCAGCTGCAGGCCAGCGGCAAGCCTTTCATGGTGTTCGACTGCAGCTTCGACCTCATGAAGCCCGAAGCCGGCGCGCAGCAATATGCGGCCGCACACATTCCGGGCGCGCTCTATGCCAACCTCGACACCGACCTCAGCGCGAAGCACGGCGCCCCAGGCGCGCATGGCGAAGTCGTCGTGGCGCAGGAGGACGGCGTGCCCGCATCGGGCGGGCGCCATCCGCTGCCCAGCCGCGAGAAGTTCGCCGCCTGGCTCTCCAGCGTCGGCTTCTCCAACGACATGCAGGCGGTGGTGTACGACCGCAACGGCGCCAACTACTGCGGTCGCCTGTGGTGGATGCTCAAGTGGATGGGCCACGACGCGGTGGCCGTGCTCGACGGCGGACTGCAGTCATGGCAGGCCGCAGGCGGCGAAGTCACGAGCCGCGAGGAGCCCGCGCGCTTCCAGTCGAACTTCGTCGCGGGCGAGCCCATCGCGAAGCTGGTCACCACTGAAACGGTGTTGCGCCGGCTCGGCCAGCCTGACCAGAACCTGATCGACGCACGCGCCGGTGCACGTTACCGTGGCGAGGTGGAACCTCTGGACCCGATCGCCGGTCACATCCCCGGGGCCCTCAACCGGCCTTTCGCCGACAACATCGGTCCCGACGGCAGGTTCAAGCCGGCATCGCAATTGCGTGCCGAGTTCGAAGCGCTGCTCGCGGGACGCGACGCGGCGACCGTCGTCCACCAGTGCGGCAGCGGCGTGAGCGCCGTGCCCAACCTGCTCGCCATGCAGATCGCGGGATTCGGGACGACCGCGCTCTATGCCGGCAGCTGGAGCGAATGGAGCAACACGCCGGGGCTGCCGACCCGGCAAGGCGCCGAACCATGAAGCACATCCGACTCCGACGTACCACCGGTCTCGCAATCGCAGCCGCCGCGATGTTCGCGGCAGCCCCCTTCCTCACCGCCCAGGCCCAGCAGCAGCACGCCCACGTGCACGGCCAGCTCAAGCTCGACGTGGCCGTCGACGGCCCCACGGTGGTGATCGACATGGAATCGCCGCTGGACAACATCGTCGGATTCGAACGCGCCCCCAAGACCGACGCCGAGAAGAAGATCGTGGAAGACGCGGTCGCCCAGCTGCGTGCGGCCGACAAGCTCTTCGTCGTCGACCCCGCCGCCAACTGCAAGCTGGGCCCGGTCGACCTGCGCTCCGGCGCGCTGGGCCTCGGCAACCCCGACCCCAACGAGCCCGTCGGCCACGCCGACCTCGACGCCACCTTCTCCTTCAACTGCACCAACGCAGCCGCCGCGAAGTTCATCGACCTGAACCTGTTCGGCGCCTTCAAGGGCCTGCGCCAGATCGACTCGCAGATCGCCACCGCGCAGGGCCAGTTCAAGCGCCAGCTCAAGCGCCCCGCCGGCGCCCAGGCCTCGCAGCCCGCGCGCCTGAGCTGGGGCAAGTGACACCGTGAGCGACCTTCCTTCGGCGCAGGGCTCATCGGCCCTGCGCATCGTGCTCGCAGCCGAGGCGCTGCGCTTCACATGGCCATCGGCCAAGACCCCCTGCATCGACATCGAGGCCTTCCGCATCACGGCCGGCGAATCGGTGTTCCTGCACGGCCCGAGCGGCTGCGGCAAGAGCACGCTGCTGTCGCTGCTGGCCGGCGTGCTGGTGGCCGACGAAGGCCGCGTCACGCTGCTCGGCCACGACTGGTCGAAGCTCTCGGGCACGCAGCGCGACCGCAGCCGCGTGGCGCACGTGGGCTACATCTTCCAGCAGTTCAACCTGCTGCCGTACCTGAGCGTGATCGACAACGTGCTGCTGCCATGCCGCTTCTCGCAGCGGCGCGAGGCCAATGCGTCGCGCAACGGCAGCTCGCGCGGCGAGGCCGAGCACCTGCTCGACCAGATGGGCCTGGACCGCAACCTGTGGAACCGCCAGGCGCTGCAGCTCTCCGTGGGTCAGCAGCAGCGCGTGGCCGCGGCACGCGCGCTCATCGGCCAGCCCGAAGTGGTGATCGCCGACGAACCCACCTCCGCGCTCGACGAAGACCGGCGCGAGGCCTTCCTCGACGTGCTGCTGACGGCCTGCGCGGAGCACCACAGCGCGCTCGTGTTCGTGAGCCACGACCAGCGCATCGCCCAACGCTTCGCGCGGCATGTGCTGCTGCCCGAGATCAACCGCGCGGCCACCAGCGCGATGGCGGTGGACGCATGAGCCGCCGGTCCGCTCCCAAGGCGAATACCGCGGCGCGACGCGCGGAGGCCTGCCAATGAAGGCACTCTTCTCCATTGCATGGCGCAGCGCCTGGAACCGGCGCTTCACGCTTGCGCTGACGGTGTTCTCCATCGCGCTGTCCACCTTCCTGCTGCTGGGCGTGGAACGCATCCGCACCGAGCTGCGCGAGAACTTCGCATCGTCCGTCTCAGGCACTGACCTGATCGTGGGCGCACGCACGGGCTCCACGCAGCTGCTGCTTTACTCGGTGTTCCGCATCGGCGCGGCCACCAACAACATCTCCTGGAAGAGCGTGCAGGCGCTCTCGTCGCACCCGGGCGTCGACTGGGTGGTGCCGCTGTCGCTGGGTGATTCGCATCGTGGCTTCTCGGTGCTGGCCACCTCCACCGACTACTTCACCCGCTTCCGCTACGGCGACAGGCAGACGCTGAAGCTGCGCGAAGGCAAGCCCTTCAGCGAACTCTTCGACGCGGTGGTCGGCGCCGAGGTGGCCGACAAGCTCAACTACCACGTGGGCCAGAAGATCACGCTCGCGCACGGCAGCGGCGAGCTCAACGTGGCCGAGCATGCGGACAAGCCCTTCACCGTGGTCGGTGTGCTCGCGCGCACGGGCACGCCGGTCGACCGCACGGTGCACATCGGCCTCGCGGCCATGGAAGCCATCCACCTCGAATGGGTGGGAGGCGCGCCGATGCCGGGCGTGCACATCTCGCCCGAGCAGGTGCGCAAGTTCGACCTCACGCCCAAGAACGTGACGGCCGTGCTGGTGGGCCTGAAGAACCGCGCTGCCGTGTTCGGCGTGCAGCGCTGGATCTCGACCTACACCGGCGAACCGCTGATGGCCATCCTGCCCGGCGTGGCGCTCGACGAGCTGTGGAGCGTGATCGGCGTCGGCGAGAACGCGCTGCTGCTGATGTCGGCACTGGTCGCGCTGGTGAGCCTCGCGGGGCTGGTGTCGGTGGTGATGGCGGGCCTCAACGAGCGGCGCCGCGAACTCGCGGTGCTGCGCGCGGTGGGCGCGGGCCTGCGCCATGTGCTGGCGCTGCTTGCCCTCGAAGGTGCGCTGGTCACCGTGCTCGGCGTGGTGCTGGGCGTGGTGATGGCGGTGCTCGGCATCGCCCTGCTCTCGCCATGGCTGCAGTCGCAGTTCGGGCTGACATTGAGCCTTTCCGAACCTACACTGAACGAATGGCTGCTGATGGCGAGCCTGCTGGCCGCCGGTTGGCTGGCAAGCCTCTTGCCCGGCATCCGCGCCTATCGACTCTCTCTTGCAGACGGCCTCTCACCGAGGATTTGAACCATGCCCATCGCACAGAAGACCTTGTCCACGAGCAAAGCTTTCACTCGGCTTTCGATGCTGATCGCAGGTGCCGGCCTCGCGGCCGCCGCCTGGGCCGCCGAACCCGCCCCCAAGGACACCACCGCCGCCAACCCGCTGGGCGGCAAGGCCTCTCCCGCAGCGGCCTCCAAGGCCGCACCGGGCCAGCCGCGCCAGATCACCTGGGAAGAGCTGGTGCCCAAGGACTGGGACCCGGCCAAGGAGTTCAAGGGCATGGACCTGAGCGCGCTCGACGACGGCGACCCGCGCGCCAACGAACTGCTCATGAAGATGCAGGAGGTGTCGAACAACGCACCGACCAATCCGGCGATGAACGGCGCGGAGATCAAGATCCCCGGCTTCATCGTGCCCCTCGAAGAAGCCAAGGGCGAGGTCACCGAATTCCTGCTGGTGCCCTACTTCGGCGCCTGCATCCACACGCCGCCGCCGCCTGCCAACCAGATCCTGCACGTGGTGCCGCAGAAGGGTGCCAAGTTCCGCGCTATGGACACGGTATGGGTCACCGGCAAGCTGCAGACCCTGCGCAACGATTCGATGATGGGCGTGAGCGGCTACCACGTGAGCGCGGCCACCGTCACCAAGTACACCGGCGGCTCGAAGTAAGGCCGCGGCCTCCGCGCCGTGTGGTTCTGCGCCGACAGGCTTGGCGGCACGGAACCGACACAGACCGTTGCATCCGCGGCGCAAGCTCTGTCATCGCTTGATGCCGAGTTCCGTTGAAGAAGTCCGGGTATGCCTCCGGGCGTCTTCATGGAAATCCAGATGACAAAAAACCTCTCTACCGCCCCGCGGCTGTTGACGATCTCGCTGTGCATCAGTGCCCTCGTCCTCGCAGGCTGCGACAAGGCTCCCACCAGCACCCCCGCCCCTCTCGCATCGACGCAGGACCCTGCGGGCTCCATCCCGCCACCATCGGTGCCGCAGACGCAGCAGGCACCTGCCGCCGCACCCGTGCAGGCCGCCTACACACCACCCAGCGCCGAGCAGCTCTACCAGCTGGTCGCGCCCATCGCGCTGTACCCCGACAAGCTGGTCGCGCAGATCCTGGCCGGCGCCACCTACCCTGACCAGATCACCGCGGCGCACGAATGGCTCGCGCAGAACCGCAACCTCAAGGCCGGCCCGCTGGCCGACGCGGCCAACCAGCAGCCCTGGGACCCGAGCGTGAAGTCGCTCACCGCATTCCGTCCCGTGGTCGACCAGATGGCCGGCAACATTCCGTGGACACAGGCACTCGGCCAGGCCTACTACAACGACCCGGCCGACGTGATGAACGCGATCCAGGTCATGCGCCAGCGCGCCGCCAAGGCCGGCCGCCTCAAGAACAACGACAAGCTGCGCGTGGTCACCGCCGCGCCGCCACCGAACTACGCGCCGGCCCCCGACGTGCAGCCCGTGTATGCGGGCCCCGTCGTGGTCGAACCGCCGCAGCAATTCATCACCATCGAGCCGGTGCAGCCCGACGTGGTGTACGTACCCGCCTATGACCCGCAGGTGATCTACGGCGAGCCGCAGCCGGTGTATCCGGGTTACGCCTACGCACCTCCGGTGCAGGTGGTGTCGTCGCCGGGCTACAGCGGCGGCCAGGTGCTGGCGGCAGGCGCGCTCGCGTTCGGTGCCGGTGTGATCGTGGGCGCGGCGCTGGAGCGCCACGACTGGGGCTGGCATTCGTGGAACATGAACTGGGGCGCTCCGCGCTGGCGTGATCGCGATCGTGGCCCCGGCCCGCAGCCGGCCTTCGCGCGGCCTGCGGTGGTCTACAACAACAGCACCTACATCTCGCGCTCGACCACCGTGGTCAACAACGTGCGCAACGTCAACGTCTACAACAACAATGCCGGACCGCGCGGCGTACTGCCCCCTGGAGCGCCTGCCAATTTCGCGGCGAACCCGGGCGCGATGCAGCAGGTGCAGCAACAGCAGCAGCGGGCCCTCTTCGCCCAGCAACAGGCTCAACAAGCGCAGCAGGCACAGCAGCAACAACAACAGCAACAGCGCGTCCAGCAGCAGGCCGCGTTCGCGCAGGCTCAGCAACAACAGCAGCAGGCGCGAGCCCAACAGCAGGCCCAGCAGCGGCAACAGGAACAGGCTCAGCGCCAGCAGGCCATGCAGCAGCAACAGCAGGCCCAGAACCAGGCCCGCCAGCAGCAACAGATCGCGCAGCAGGAGCAGATGCGCCGGCAGCAACAGGCTCAACAGCAGGCCCAGCAGCAGGCGCGCGACCAGCAGGCACGCCAGGCTCGGGGCCTGATGCAGCCCCCGCCGCAGCAACAGCAAGCCCAGCAGCAGGCACAGCTCGCTCAGCAACAGCAGCAGCGCCAGCAACAACAGCAACAGCAGGCAGCTCAGGAACAGCGACGCCAGCAGCAGGCCCAGCTCGACCAGTCACGCAGGGAGCAGTCGCAGCAGGAGCAGATGCGTCGCCAGCAACAGGCCGACCAACAGGCGCGTGCGCAACAGCAGGCCCAGCGGCAGCAGGAGCAGATTCAGCGCCAGCAGGCGATGCAGCAACAGCAGGCCCGACAGCAGCAACAGCAGATGGCCCAGCAGGAGCAGATGCGCCGCCAGCAGCAGTCTCAACAACAGGCCCAACAACAGGCACAGCAGCAGGCCGCACGCATGCAGCAGCAGCAACAACAGCAGATGCAGGCCATGCAGCAACAGCGCCAGCAGCAGATGCAGCAGCAACAGGCTCGCGCGCAGCAGCAGGCCCAGCAGATGGCGCACCAGCAGCAGCAGGCTCAGCAGCAACAACAGCAACGCATGGCAGCCGCTGCGGCGGAACGCCAGCAGCACCAGCAGCATCGCCCCGGGGACCCGAGGCAGCAGTAACGGGCGCGGCGGGGCCGCTTCCCTTCGACTTCAGTTCTTGCCGATCTCCGTCAGCAGCCGCGTGACGAGGTAGATGCGCGGCACGATCGAATCGGCTTCGATGTACTCGTCGCGTGCGTGATAGCCGAAGCCCGCGAGGCCGAAGCTCTCGACCACCGTGGCCTTGCCCGAGCGGCCTGCGTAGCCCGCGTCGGTGCCGCCGCCGGTCATCGGCGTCAGCGCGAGTTCGCGGTCGATTTCCTTGTAGATGGCCTGCGCCTTCTCGGCCAGCGCGCGGCCCTTGTCGCCCGCGATGAAGGCCGGTCGGCCCACCTCCACCTTCACCGTGGTCTCGGTGTCGGGGATCATCTTGCCCGATGCGATCTTCGCCTGCAGCGCCTCGGCCAGCTTCTTCTCGGCACCGGGCTGGGTGATGCGGACGTCGCCCTGCGCCTGCGCCTTCTCGGTGATCTGGTTGAGCGGGCCGGTGGCGCGCGCCACGGTCCAGTTGAGCGTCACGCCCGGAATGTCCTTGGCGAGATCCTTGGTCTGCAGCATCTGGTACGAAAGCTCGTACAGCGCGTTGCGGCCCAGATCGGGCGCTGCGCCAGCGTGCGACGCGCGACCCTTCACCTCGAGCGTGGCGGTGGCGATGCCGGCCGCGCCGAGCAGCAGCGATTCGCCCTTGACCACCGACTTCGCCACCGTCGGCTCGAACGACAGCACCGTGTCGTGCTGGTCGGCGATGGTCGCGATCAGCTCGCCGGAGCCGACCGAGCCCACTTCCTCGTCGGGGTTCATCAGCACGGTGAGCGTGTCGTAGTCGCGCCACCCGGCGTCGGCCAGGATCTTCAGCGAAGCCAGCATGACCGCGAGGCCGCCCTTGTCGTCGGCGATGCCGGGGCCGTAGATGCGGTTGCCGTCGATCTTGTAGGGCTGGCTGTTGAGAATGCCCGGCGCGTACACCGTGTCCATGTGGCCCTGCAGCATGATCTTGCGCTTGCCCGTGCCCTTGAGCGTGCCGATCACGATGTCGGCACCCGCGCCGGCCGTGGCCTTGCGGCGCTCGGTCTTGAAGCCGGCAGCCTTCAGGCGCCCTTCGACCACGTCGGCCATCTTGAGCAGGCCGTCGACGTTGAGGCTGCCCGATTCGATCAGCACCATCTCCTTGAGGTTGTCGATCACCGCGGGCTGCGCCTTCTCGGCCGCAGCGAGCAGCTTCGCATCGGGGGCCGCGTGAGCGCCGGCGACGGCACCGAGCGCAAGGCCGCAGGCCAGTGCCATGGAGCGAAGCGGGAAAGAAGGCAGACGCGAGGTCATGGTTTTTTCTCTGGAGTGGATGACGGCGCACAGCATAGCCATGCGGACCCGCGCGGCGAGCAAATCGGAGACACGGCGCGGGGGCAGCTACGCGCTCTTTGCCGCCGCGGCTTTCCGCGAGGGCTTCGACTGCCCCTTCGACGCCTTCGCGGGCAGCGCCGACGCAACGGGCTCCTCGCCCTTCCGGGCGGCTGGTGCCGGCATGGGGCGCTCCTCTCCCTCCCGCGCCGACTGCATGTGCCCGCTCTCGCCGATGGTCATGCCCACGATGCGCGCGAGCTGCCGGCTCACGCTGATGTACGCGTGGCCCAGGCGGCTGTCGAAGTAGAGCGAGTCGCCCTTGGCCATGCGCACCACCTCGCCGTTGTCGAAGTGCACCTCGATCTCGCCCGACAGCACATAGGCGAACTCCTCCCCGCCATGCCGCACGAAGTCTTCAGGACCGTGGATCTTGCGCGCATGCACCGTGCCGACGATGGGGCTCATCTGCTTGCCGGCCGCGGTGGTGCCGAGGAATTCGTAGGCGATGGAAAGCCCCTTGTAGACCACGCCCTTGCCGGAGCGGGTGACCACCGGCCCGTCGAGCTGCGCGGGCTTGACGCCTGCGCCGGCGAACATCGCGTTCATGTCCATCTCGAGCGCGCGACCCAGCGCGGTGAAGTTTTCGTAGCCCAGCGCGAGCTGGCCACGCTCGGCGCGCGAGATGGTGGTGATCGACACGCCCGAGCGCTCCGCCAGTTGCGCCAGCGTCCAGCCGAAACGCTTGCGCGCGCTGCGCAGGCGGTTGCCGAAGGTGGCGCGGTCCAGCGTGGGCGGCTCTTCCCTGGGCTTCGTCCCCGTCTTGGTCCCTGTGTGTGGATTCACGCTTGGCTTTCTCTTGTGGTGCCGGCAATTCTGCCAGCCGGGGCGCGCCTCATCCATGCCGACCCGCGCTGGGCGGGCCCGGAAGTTGCGTATACGCAAATTGCGCGAACGCAAATTTCACCAGGTCGGTGCATCATGGTTTCCCCTTGGAGCTACCGAATCAATTTGCGTATCCGCAAAATTGTTCCTACACTTTTCGTCGATGACTTCAAGCACTGCAGAGCCCGTCGTGGCTGACTTCCTCGTGATCGGCGGCGGCATCGCCGGGGCCTCGGTGGCCCACTGGCTCGCTCCGCACGCACGCGTGATCCTTCTCGAACGCGAATCGCAACCGGGCTACCACTCCACCGGCCGGTCCGCCGCCCTCTTCATGGAAAGCTACGGCACAGCGCAGGTGCGCGCCCTCACCATGGCGAGCCGCGCCTTCCTCGAACACCCGCCCGAAGGCTTCAGCGAGCATCCGCTGCTCACGCCGCGCGGCGCGATGATGGTCGCGGGCGCGGAACACATGGCCGAGCTCGAAGCCCACTGGGAAGTGCTGCGCGCCATGGACACCGGCGCCTCCCGCCTGAGCGGCGAGCAGGCGCGCGAGATGGTGCCCGCGCTGCGCCCCGAACAGGTGCTGGGCGCCGTGTACGAGCCCGACGCCGCCGACATGGACGTGCACGCCATCCACCAGGGCTACCTGCGCGGCATGCGCCGCGCGGGCGGCAGGCTGGTGTGCGATGCGGGCGTGACGGCCATCGAGCGCGTGGGCGAACGCTGGCGCGTCGAAGCCGGCGGCTCAGTCTACGAAGCGCCCGTGGTTCTCAACGCCGCCGGCGCATGGGTCGACACCATCGCCCGCATGGCCGGCGTGCCTCCGCTGGGCATCGAGCCGCGCCGGCGCTCTGCCTTCATCTTCGCTCCGCCCGAAGGCCAGAGCGTGGCGCACTGGCCGATGGTGTTCGGCGCCGACGAAGGCTGGTACATCAAGCCCGACGCCGGCATGCTGCTGGGCTCGCCGGCCAATGCCGACCCGGTCGAGCCGCAGGACGTGCAGCCCGAGGAGATGGACATCGCCATCGCCATGCACCGCATCGAGGAGGCGACCACGCTCTCCATCCGCCGCCCCACGCGCACCTGGGCCGGCCTGCGCTCCTTCGTGCCCGACGGCGACCTGGTCGGCGGCTTCGAGCCCGGCGTGCCCGGCTTCTTCTGGGTGGCGGCACAGGGCGGCTACGGCATCCAGACCTCGGCTGCCATGGGCGAGGCCTGCGCCGCGCTCGCGCGCGGGCTGCCGCTGCCGGAGCGCATCGCCTGCTTCGGGCTCACGGCGGAAATGCTGGGTCCGCAGCGGCTGCGTGCGGCCGCGGGCTGAGCCCGGCCTGCTTCTCACAACAACCACACAAACACTCCACGAGGTTCGACCATGCGCGTCTTCAGTGCTTCCCTGGCCACCGAAACCAACACCTTCGGCCCGATGCCGACGGGTCTCGCCTCCTTCAAGGACCGCGGCTACTTCCCCGCCGGCAAGCACCCCGAGGCGATGACGCTCTTCTCGGGCCCGCTGTGGGCCGCCCGCATGCGCGGCGCCGACAAGGGCTGGACGCTGTTCGAAGGCATGGTGGCCGGCGCGCAGCCCAGCGGCACCACCACGCGCCACGCCTACGAGACGCTGCGCGACGAGCTGCTGAACGACCTGCGCGCCGTGCTGCCGGTCGACATGGTGCTGCTCGGCCTGCACGGCGCGATGGTCGCCGACGGCTACGACGACTGCGAAGGCGACCTGCTGGCGCGCGTGCGGCAGATCGTCGGGCCCGACGTGGTGATCGGCGCGGAGCTCGATCCGCACAACCACCTCACGCCCGAGATGATCTCCAACGCCGACGTCATGATCTCCTTCAAGGAGTACCCGCACACCGACGTGCTCGAACGCGGGCTGGAGCTGGTCGACATCTGCGCCGCCGCGGTCGAGGGCAAGGTGCGTCCGGTGGCGGCGGTGGTCGACTGCGACATGATCGTCACCGTCCACACCTCGCGCCAGCCGGCGCGCGGCTTCGTCGAGCGCATGCAGTCGCTCGAGGGCAAGGACGGCGTGCTCTCTATCTCGCTCACGCACGGGTTCTCTTGGGGCGACGTGCCCGAGATGGGCACCAAGGTGCTGGTCTACACCGACGGCGACAAGGCCAAGGCCGACATGCTGGCGCGCCAGCTCGCCGACGAGGTCATCGCGATGCGCGACGGCCTCACCGTGAACTACCCCGGCATCGATGCATCGCTCGACGAGGCACTGGCCTTCGAGGGCGGCCCGGTGGTGATCTCCGACGGTGCCGACAACCCCGGCGGCGGCGCCGCGAGCGACTCCACATTCATCCTGCGACGCATGGTCGAACGTGGCATCGCCAACGCGGCGCTGGGCCCGCTGTGGGACCCGATCGCGGTGCGCATCGCCTTCGACGCCGGCGTGGGCGCGAAGCTGCCGATGCGCATCGGCGGCAAGATCAGCCCCCTGTCCGGCAACCCGCTCGACCTCGAATGCACCGTGAAGGCGCTCAAGCACGACCTGGTGATGACCGGCCTGGCCGGCACGCCCACGCTGATGGGCGACAGCGCGCTCGTCGAGGCCAACGGCATCGAGATCGTGCTGATCACGCTGCGCAACCAGGCGATGGGCACCGACCTGTTCACGCAGCTCGGTTGCGACCTCTCAGCGAAGAAGATCATCGTCGTGAAGTCGTCGCAGCATTTCTACGCGTCGTACTCCAAGGTGGCGAAGCACGTCATCTATGCGGGCGCGCCGGGCGCCGTCACGCTCGACCTGAACACGCTGCCCTATCGCAAGGCCCGCCTGCCGAAGTGGCCGATCGGCGTCGCGGCCTGAGGCCTCCTTCTCTCGCCTTCCTTTCCTGCTGCCTTCCCTCACCGGAGAACCGACGATGAAACGACGGACGCTTGGCGCTCTCGCCGCCCTGGCCCTTTCCACCGCCTTCGCGGCGAGCCTTCCCGCGCATGCCCAGACGCCGCAGCCCAAGACGCTGAAGGTGGTGGCGCATGCCGACCTGAAGATCCTCGACCCGACCTTCACCACCGCCTACATCTCGCGCAACTTCGGCTACATGGTGTACGACACGCTCTTCGCGCAGGACGCGAACGGCAAGCCGCAGCCGCAGATGGTGGAGAAGTACACCGCCTCGAAGGACGGCAAGCAGTGGAGCTTCACGCTGCGCCCCAACCTCAAGTTCTCCGACGGCAGCGCAGTCACCTCGGCCGACGCGGTCGCGTCGCTGCAGCGCTGGGCCGCGCGCGACAGCCTCGGCCGCGCCATGGCGGCCAGCGGCGCCGAGTGGAAGGCGACGGACGCGCGCACCTTCACGCTCACGCTCGCCGAACCCTTCGGCATGGTGCTCGACGCGCTGGCGAAGCCCTCGGGCTTTCCGCCGGTGGTGCTGCCCGAGCGGCTGGCGAAGCTGCCGGCCACCGCGCCGCTGACCGAAGTGCTGGGCTCCGGCCCGTACGTGTTCAAGCGCGACGAATGGGTGCCGGGCAACAAGGCCGTGTTCGTGCGCAACCCCAACTACGTGGCGCGCAGCGAACCGCCGAGCGGCCTGGCCGGCAGCAAGAAGAGCAACTTCGACCGCGTCGAGTGGCTCTACCTGCCCGACGCCAACAGCGCGGTGGCGGCCCTCAAGCGCGGCGAGGTCGACATCATCGAGCAGCTGCCGCCCGACTACATCGCGCCGCTGCGCACCGACACGGGCGTGAAGATCGGCTCCGGCGGCGCCTACCAGGGCTTCCTGGTGATGAACCAGCTGCATCCGCCCTTCAACAATCCGAAGGTGCGCCAGGCACTGCTGCAGGCCGTGAGCCAGGAGCGCTTCATGGCGGCCATGGGCTTCCCGCTGGACATGCGCATGGCCTACTGCGCCACCTATTTCATCTGCGGCAGTCCCAACGACACCGCGGCCGGCGCCGAGCCCTATCGCAAGGCCGACGTCGCCAAGGCCAAGAAGATGCTCGCCGACGCCGGCTACAAGGGCGAGAAGGTGGTGCTGCTGGTACCCAGCGACGTGCCCTACCTGAACGCCGAGGCGCTGATGGCCGCGCAGACCATGAAGAGCATCGGCCTGAACGTCGATGCCCAGACCATGGACTGGGCTTCCATCGGCGCGCGCCGCGCCAAGCGCGATGCACCCGACGCCGGCGGCTGGAACATCTACGTCACCGTGGCCGGCGAGTTCGACGCCAACTCGCCCATCAGCAACGCCTACCTGAGCGCAGCCTGCGGCAACACCCTGCCCGGCTGGCCCTGCGACAAGCAGCTCGACGACCTGCGCAACGCCTGGCTGAAGGAGACCGTGCCCGCCAGGCGCAAGGAACTGCTCGACGCCTTCCAGGCCCGCGCCTACGAGGCCGTGCCGTACATCAACGCCGGCCAGTACTCGGCCGCCTTCGCCGCGCGCACCAGCCTGAAGGGCCTGGACAAGCTCTGGTCCGGCATGCCGACGGTCTGGGCGCTCGACAGGCAGTAAGGGCCGGAAGGACACCGCCATGGGCTACATCGTTCGACGCTTCATCGCGACCCTGCCCGTCATGGCGGTGGTGGCCGTGGTGGTGTTCCTGCTGATCCACCTCTCGCCGGGCGACCCGGCCGCGCTCATCGCGGGCGACCTCGCCACCACCGAAGACATCGAGAAGCTGCGCGCCGCGCTCGGCCTGAACCTGCCGCTGTGGCAGCAGTTCGGGCTGTGGATCGGCAAGCTCTTCACCGGCGACCTGGGCACTTCGATCTTCACGCAGATGCCCGTCACGCAGCTGCTGGGCCAGCGGCTGGAACCCACGGTGTCGATCGCCGCGCTGACCATGCTCATCACGCTGGTGGTGTCGGTGCCGCTGGGTACGCTCGCGGCCTACCGCGCGGGCAGCTGGATCGACCGGCTGGTGATGCTCTTCGCGGTGCTGGCCTTCTCGGTGCCCGTCTTCCTGGTGGGCTACCTGCTGGTCTACAGCTTCGCGATCCAGCTGCCGTGGTTTCCGGTGCAGGGCTACGTGCGTTTCGCCGAGGGCCCGGGCGAGTGGCTGCGCTCGCTGGTGCTGCCCTGCGTGAACCTGGCCCTGGTCTACATCGCGCTGGTGACGCGCATGACGCGCGCCACCGTGCTCGAAGTGCTGCACGAGGACTACATCCGCACCGCGCGCGCCAAGGGCCTGGGCGTGCTGCCGGTGCTGGGGCATGCGCTGCGCAACGCGGCCATTCCCATCGCCACCACCGTGGGCGCGGGCATCGCGCTGCTGATCGGCGGCGTGGTGGTCACCGAGACGGTGTTCGCCATTCCCGGCGTGGGCCGCCTGGTGATCGACTCGGTGCAGCGGCACGACTACCCCGTGATCCAGAGCGTGCTGCTGCTGTCGGCGGGCGTGTACGTGCTGATCAACCTGCTGATCGACCTGAGCTACCGGCTCTTCGATCCGCGAATCCAGTACTGAACCCGCAATGTCCTCCGTACTTCCCATGAGCGACATCGACGTGCCCGCGACGCCTGCCCAAGCCGAAGTCGCGCCGCCGGCCGAGGCCCCCTTCGTTCCGCCGCGCCTGCGCTGGCTGCGCAAGCACCCGACGCTGATCGTCGGCGCGCTGCTGCTGATCGCGGTGGCGGCGCTTTCCATCGCCGCGCCGTGGATCGCCACGCACGACCCGCAGGACATCGACCCGCTCGCGCGCATGCAGCTGCCCTCGGCCGAGCACTGGTTCGGCACCGACGCGCTGGGGCGCGACGTATTCAGCCGCGCCGTGTGGGGCGGACGGGTGTCGATGATCGTCGGCGCCTCGGTGGCGCTGCTGGCCACCTTCCTCGGCGTCGCGCTGGGGCTGGTGGCGGGCTTCGTGCGATGGGCGGACGGGCCGATCATGCGGGTGATGGACGGGCTCATGGCCATCCCGGGCATCCTGCTGGCGATCGCGCTGATGGCCGTGACCCGCGCCAGCCTGACGACGGTGATCGTCGCCATCACGGTGCCGGAGATTCCGCGCGTGGTGCGGCTGGTGCGCTCGCTGGCGCTCACCCTGCGCGAGCAGCTCTTCGTGGAGGCCGCGCATGCGGTGGGCACGCGCCTTCCGGTGATCCTGGTGCGCCACGTGCTGCCGAACACCGTGGCGCCGCTGATCGTGCAGGCCACCTTCGTGGCCGCCGCCGCCGTGCTGACGGAGGCTGCGCTGTCCTTCCTCGGCGTGGGCGTGCCTTCGCAGACGCCGAGCTGGGGCAACATGATGGCCGAGGGCCGCAACTTCGTGGCGGTGGCGTTCCACATCATCCTGTACCCGGGCCTGCTGCTGGCGGCCACGGTGCTGGCCATCAACCTGCTGGGCGACGGCCTGCGCGACGCGCTGGACCCGCGCCTGGCACGGCAACTGTGAAGGACGGCAGGCCATGACGATACCCATGTCCCACACCGCGCTCGCACCCGGCGAGCCGCTGCTCGAAGTCGACAACCTGCGCACGCACTTCCACACTCTCGCGGGCGTGGTGCGCTCGGTCGACGGCGTTTCCTATACGGTGCGCGCTGGCCGCACGCTCGGCGTGGTCGGAGAGTCGGGCTGCGGCAAGAGCGTCACCGCCCTGTCGATCCTGCGGCTGGTGCCCACGCCGCCCGGCCGTCACATGGGCGCCGTGCGGCTGCGCGGCACCGACCTGATGCGGCTGAGCGAGCGCGAGATGCGCCAGATCCGCGGCAACCGCATCTCGATGATCTTCCAGGAGCCGATGACCTCGCTGAACCCGGTGCTCACCGTGGGCCGGCAGATCGCGGAGACAGTGCAGCTGCACCAGAAGGCCAGCCGCGCCGACGCGATGAAGCGCGCGGTCGAGATGCTGCGCGTGGTGCAGATTCCCGAGCCCGAGCGCCGCGTGAACGAGTACCCGCACCAGCTCTCCGGCGGCATGCGCCAGCGCGTGATGATCGCGCTGGCCCTGGCCTGCAACCCCGAGGTGCTGATCGCCGACGAGCCGACGACCGCGCTGGACGTGACCATCCAGGCCCAGATCCTCGACCTCATCAAGCGGCTGCAGAAGGAACTGGGCATGGGCGTGGTGATGATCACGCACGACCTCGGCGTGGTCGCCGAGAGCTGCGACCGCGTGGTCGTCATGTACGCCGGGAGGAAGGTCGAGGAAGCCGACGTGGTCGATCTGTTCGACCGCCCGCTGCACCCCTACACCCGTGCACTGATGGCCTCGATGCCCGCCATGAATACCGCGAGCACGCGGCTCACCGAGATTCCGGGGCTGGTGCCGGCCGCGCACGAGCTGGGCCGAGGCTGCGCCTTCGCGGCACGCTGCAGCCAGGCGCGCGAACGCTGCCGCGCCGAAACGCCGCGGCTGACGCAGCAAGGCGGCGACCACGTGGTGGCCTGCTTCGCCGTCGAGGAGAACTGGGCCGGTGCCGAGGAGATCGCCGCATGACGACAACCGCTGCAACGCCCTTGCTGAAGGTGCGTGACCTGCGCAAGCACTACACCACGCCCAAACGCTGGCTGCGGCCGGCCAGGCCGTCGATCCAGGCGGTGAACGGCGTCTCCTTCGACGTCGCGCGCGGCGAGACGCTGTCGCTGGTCGGCGAATCGGGCTGCGGCAAGACGACCACGGCCAAGTCGGTGATGCGGCTGGTCGAGCCGACCTCGGGCTCGGTGCAGCTCGAAGGCCGGGAGCTGCTGTCGCTCTCGGCCGAGGACATGCGCATGCGCCGGCGCGATTTGCAGATCATCTTCCAGGACCCGTATGCCTCGCTGAATCCGCGGCTGACGGCCGGAGACATCGTGGCGGAACCGCTGCGCAACTTCGGCATGGGCGCGGCCGCCGAGCGGCGCGAACGCGTGCAGTGGCTCTTCTCGCGTGTGGGGCTGCGGCCCGAGGCGGCGAAGAAGTTTCCGCACGAGTTCTCGGGCGGGCAGCGGCAGCGCCTGGGCATCGCGCGCGCCCTGGCGCTGAACCCGAAGCTGATCGTGTGCGACGAGCCGGTGTCCGCGCTCGACGTGTCGGTGCAGGCGCAGGTGGTCAACCTGCTGATGGACCTGCAGGCCGAGTTCGGCATCGCGTACCTCTTCGTCGCGCACGACCTCGCGGTGGTGCGGCACATCAGCCACCGCGTCGCCGTGATGTACCTCGGCCACATCGTGGAGATCGCCGACCGCGACACGCTGTTCTCGGCGCCGCTGCATCCGTACACCGAGATTCTCCTGTCGGCCGTGCCGGTGCCCAACCCGCGCACGCCGGCGCGCCGCATGCTGCTGCAGGGCGATCCGCCGAGCCCGGCCAACCCGCCCTCGGGCTGCCGCTTCCACACCCGCTGCCCGATGGCGCAGGCCGTGTGCAAGGAGAAGGCGCCGGAGCTCGGCGAGCGGCCTTCGTCGTCCGCGAACGGAAGCCACCTGGTCGCCTGCCATTTCCGCTGAAGAGAGACAAGAAACTCGAAAGAAAGGATTCCCCCGTGTCCGACAAGCTCCCCCACTACGAACTGCTGATCCGCGGCGGCACCGTGATCGACGGCACCAAGGCTCCGCGCTTCGACGCCGACGTCGGCATCGTCGGCGACCGCATCGTCGCCATCGGCAAGCTCGCGGGCCACACGGCGGAACAGACGATCGACGCCAGCGGCCGCATCGTCGCGCCGGGCTTCATCGATTCGCACACGCACGACGACCAGGCGGTGCTGTCTCAGGCGCAGATGCCGTTCAAGGTGTCGCAGGGCGTGACGACCGTGGTGGCGGGCAACTGCGGCATCAGCGCCGCGCCGCTGCGCGCCGACATGGACCTGCCGATGCCGCTGAGTCTGCTCGATTCGCCCGCCGAGGGCCGCTTCACCAGCTTCGCCGCGTACCTCGATGCGCTGCGTGCCACGCCTTCATCGGTGAACGTCGCTGCGATGGTGGGCCATTCGACATTGCGCGCGGTCGCCATGTCCGACCTCGACCGACCGGCGAACGAAGCCGAGATCAAGGCCATGCAGGCGATGGTCGAGGAAGCGATGCAGGCCGGCGCCATCGGCCTGTCGACCGGCACCTTCTACCCGCCGGCGGTGAAGGCGACGACCGAGGAGATCATCGAGGTCGGCCGCCCGCTCACTTCGCGCAAGGCGCTTTACGTGACGCACATGCGCGATGAGAGCGACCGCGTGATGGAGTCGCTGGAGGAAACCTTCCACATCGGGCGCGCTCTGGGCATTCCGGTGGTGGTGTCGCACCACAAGGTGCAGAACACGCGCAACTTCGGCAAGACGAAGGTCACGCTGCCCTTCATCGAGGAAGCGATGAAGCACCAGTGCATCGGGCTCGACTGCTACCCCTACACCGCCGGCTCCACCATGATCCGCACCGACCGCGGGATGATGGAAGGCCGCGTGCTCATCGCCTCGAGCGTGCCGCACCCCGAATGCGCGGGCCGCGACCTGAAGGACATCGCGGCCGAATGGGGCGTGTCGGGCGAAGAGGCGGCGAAGCGGCTGCAGCCCGGCAGCGCGATCTACTTCATGATGGACGAGGACGACGTGCAGCGCATCCTCGCCTTCGACGAGACCATGATCGGCTCCGACGGCATCCCGCTGGGCGACAAGCCGCATCCGCGCCTGTGGGGCACCTTCCCGCGCGTGCTGGGGCACTACAGCCGCGACGTCGGCCTGTTCCCGCTGGAGACGGCGGTATGGAAGATGACAGGGCTCACCGCACGCAACTTCGGCCTGCACGAGCGCGGCACGCTGAAGCCGGGCCACCACGCCGACGTGGTGATCTTCGATGCCGCGACGGTGCGCGACGCCGCGAACTACGAATCACCGATGCAGCCGGCCGAAGGCATCGATGCGGTGATCGTGAACGGCGCCCCCACCTGGCGCAACGGGGCGCACTGCGGGGTGCGCAACGGGCAGGTGATCACGCGGCGCTAGCGAACAGCCCCTCTGCGGGGATGCCCTGGAGCCCGCAGCGACACAAGGAAAGTGAAAGTTCGCGAAGCCGGGCGAGCCCTTCAATCGGGCGCGTTCATCACGCGGTCGAATTCCTCATCGGCCGGCACGTTGTCCGCGTCGAGTTCGCTCGCATCGGAAAGATCGATGCCCGTTTCCTCCGAGAGATCGTCGCCCACGTCGGTGTCGGGCTCCTCGAAGTCGTCGACGGGCAGGTCGTCCTCATCGTCTTCGGCGGGTGAAGCGGATCGCGCGGTGGCGTTCATGATCTGTTCCTCGGCTTGTTTCTGACAGGCCCCCTATGGTGCGCCTGTTTGGGCCGTTGCGGATCATCCGGCGCGAGGTGTCGGTGTCGGAAAGTTTCGCGCGCCGGCCTGAAGATCAGTCCTTGTGCACGTGGCCATGCTCCCCGTGGCCGGGGTCGTCATGGCCGTGCTCGTGCCCGTGCTCGCCGTGCGCGAGACGGCTGACCAGCGTGACCAGCGCAATGCCCGCCACCAGCCAAAGGATCTGCGCGGCCGTCTGGCGCGCGGGCAGGCGCTTCTGCAGCTGCGGGATCAGGTCGGCGAGCGCCACGTAGACGAAGCTGCTGCCAGCCAGCACCAGGAAGTACGGCAGCAGGCCGTGGAGCTGGTCGACCAGCCACCAACCCACGATGCCGCCCAGCGCGGTCATGGTGCCGGCGAGCGACACCTTCACCAGCGCCGCGCGCTGGTTGGCGGAACTCTGTCGCAGCACGACGAGGTCGCCGATGTGGTGCGGGATCTCGTGCGCCAGCACCGCGAGCGCGGCCACGATGCCTAGGCGCAGGTCGGCGGTGAAGGCGGAGGCGATCAGGATGCCGTCGCCGAAGCAGTGCACGCTGTCGCCGGTGAGCACGGCCCAGCCACCCGTGCGGGGGCCGTGGCTGTGGTCATGATCGTGTGCATGGACATGGCCGTGGTGGTGATCGTGGCCGTCTGCCGCGCCCTTCTTCTCTTCGCCATGATGGTGCTCGTGCCCGTGGTGCCACAGCTCCGCCTTGTCGAGCAGGAAGAAGAACACCAGCCCGAACAGCAGCACGCCGAACAGCAGCCCGGGCTCGATGCGGCTTTCGAAGGCCTCGGGCAGCAGGTGCATGAATGCGGTGGCGAGCAGCGCGCCGGCCGCCAGGCTCAACAGGTGCTGCGGGTTCACGCCGCCCGAGCCGCTGCGCACCCCCACCTTCAACAGCAGGGCCGCGACCCACACGCTTCCGATACCGGCAACCAGGGTCGCCGCGATGATGACTATCAAATTCATAGCTGCTTGCGCAAGAAAGACGGCCGCTGGAACTTTTCCGGGGCCGCATACCGATCATAAAAAGAGAAAGGCCGTCACGAGGACGGCCTTCGGCGGGGTTGGCTGACGGGCGCCGTCTTCAGGCGACGCCGTTGGCTTTGAACCAGGCCGTGGCACGCTGCCAGCCGTCTTCCGCCGCGCTCTTCACATAGCTGGGTCGGTAGTCGGCATGGAACGCGTGGCCCGCTTCGGGATACACGACGAAGTTCGAGGCCTTGGCCGCCGGGGTTCCGGTTGCCAGAGCTGCTTTCATCTTATCAACCGTGTCAAGGGGGATGCCCTGGTCTTTTCCGCCATAGAGGCCGAGCACCGGCGCCTGCAGGCTGGCGGCGACATCGACCGGGTGCTTCGGCGTCAGCTCGCTGGCCTGGCCGACCAGGCGGCCATACCAGGCCACGCCCGCCTTGACCTTGCCGGTGGCCGCATAGAGCCAGACGATGCGCCCGCCCCAGCAGAAGCCGGTGATGCCGGCCTTGCTGGTGTCGCCGCCGTTGGCCTTGGCATAGGCCAGTGCGCCGTCGAGGTCGGCCATGACCTGCGCGTCGGGCACCTTGGAGACGATGTCGGCCTGCAGCTTCGGGATGTCGGTGTAGCCGCGCGGGTCGCCCTGGCGCGCGTACAGCTCGGGGGCGATGGCCAGGTAGCCGAGCTTGGCGAAGCGGCGGCAGGTGTCGGCGATGTATTCGTGCACGCCGAAGATCTCCTGGATCACCAGGATCACCGGCAGGCCGGTCTTTCCGGCGGGCGCCGCCGCATAGGCGGGCACCTCGAAGTCCCCGACGGCGTACTTGATGGGGCCGGCCTTCAGGCCGTCGGCCGGGGTGCTGATGGCGGTCTGCGCCCTCACCGGCATCACGGCTGCGGCATAGCCCACGCCGATGGCGGCCTTGAGGGCGGTGCGGCGCGTGGCACCCTGCTCGGTGCTGTCGCCGGGGCGAAGCGAATCGAAGTCGGAACGGCTGTCGTCGTCGAGAGGCATGTATCGGGCTCCGGTTGGATCGTCGGACAAGGGACGTGGCGTTGTGGAAAAACGCACGCCGCAATGTAGGCGAAATCGGCCGCTGCCCCTATGTCCCCCAAACTTCAATGGGGTTGGCGCGCCCCGTAGGCCCGCCGGGCCAGCGCCGCCGCGAGCACCTGCGCCGGGTCGACCAGGTCGAGCCCCGCCACCGCGGCCGAACCCTGCAGGCCCAGCGGCACCTCGGTGCAGCCCATGATGATGGAGACCGGGCCGTGCCGCTCGGCCAGCCTCAGCGCGACCTCCGAGAAGCATTGCTCGGCCAGCAGCATGTTGCCGGCCTTCACGCCGTCGAAGATGCCTCGCGTGATGGCCTGGCGCTCATCGGGCAAAGGGATGTGGCAGCCCAGTCCGGCCTCGGCCAGCGCCTGCTCGTAGAGCCGCACGCGGTAGGTGCCCTCGGTGGCCATCAGCGCCACTCCGGTCGCGCCCTGGCGGGCCAGGTGCTGTGCCGTCTCGCGCGCCATGTGCAGCAGCTCGACCTGCGGAAAGCGCTCCTGAAGGCTCGCGTGCCAGGCATGGGCCGTGTTGCAGGCGATGGCCACGGCACGGCTGCCGAGCGCGGCGAGGCGGCCCAGCGCCTGCAGCATCGGCTCCAGCGGCTGGTGCGCACCCTGTTCGGGAGAAGCCAGCGCGTCGGTGCGGTCGGGAACCGGCACCTGGGCCAGCCAGTGCTCGGGAAAGGACTGGTCGCGCACCGCTTCGCCGCGCGCGCGCAGCTGCTGCGCGCAGGCCTGCACGAACAGCCGCACGAAGTCGGCGCCGGCCGCCGGGCCCATGCCGCCAAGAATGCCGACGACGTTGGTCGAACTCATGATCTCTCTGTCTCTATCTCTGTTTCAGGAATACCGCGGAACCGGCTTCGCCGGCCCGCTGGTATTGCCCCCGGAAGGGGGAAGGCGTGCGCGACGCGAAGTGCGCGCAGCCCGGGGGTGGACTCAAGTCGCGGGCTTGTCGCTGAGGGCCTTGAGGTTTTCCTTCAGCTGCGGGCTCATCGGCAGGTTCAGCGGCACGTTCTTCGGGGGGATCGGCTGCATGAACCACTTGTTGTAGAGCTTCTCGAACTCGCCGCTCTTCATCAGGCCCGCGAAGGTGTCGTCCACCAGCTTCTTGAAGGCAGGGTCGTCCTTCGGCAGCATGCAGGCGTAGGGCTCCACCTGCAGCGAGTCGCCCACCACTTCGTAGTCGCCCGGCGTCTTGGCGTTGGCGATCAGGCCGTACAGCAGGATGTCGTCCATGGCGAAGGCCACGACACGGTCGCTCTCGAGCAGCAGAAACGCGTCGGCGTGGTCCTTGCCGAGCACGATGTCCATGCCAAGGTTCTTCTCGATGTTGTACTTGCGCATGACCAGCACATTGGTGGTGCCCGTGGTGCTGGCGATGGTCTTCTTCGCGAGGTCGGCGTAGTTCTTGATGTTGGAGGACTTCTTCACGAGCAGGCGAGTGCCGGTATAGAAGTGGTTGATGGCGAAGGCCACTTCCTTGCCGCGTGCGGTGTTGTTGGTGGTGGAGCCGCACTCCAGGTCGATGGTGCCGTTGGTGATCAGGGGAATGCGGTTCTGCGAGGTCACGGGCATCAGCGCCACCTGCAGGTCAGGCTTGTTCAGCTTCTTCCTCACCGCCTCGACCACGGCATTGGAAAGATCGACCGCCATCCCGATCGGCTTGCCGGGCCCTTCGAGGTAGCTGAAGGGCACCGACGACTCACGGTAGGCCAGCGTGATCTTGCCGGACTGCGCGATCTTGGCGAGCGTGTCGGCAGCCTGGGCGCCCGTGGAGGCGAAGAGCAGCGAGGCAGCGATGGAGGCCACGGAGGCCATCAGGACGGAGCGTTTCATTCGGGCCCTCATACGGTTGAACTGAACAGGCGGCCAGTGTAGGAAGGGGACAAATGAAACGACAAATTCCAATAGCAGGCCGGGCCATGCCCAAAGGTTATGGGCGGGGGCGCTTTTGGCATTTCCGGCTCCGGCCGCGCGCGCCTACAGTCGCGTTCACTGTTCTCGACTCATCTCCGGAAAGCTGCCCCATGCATGTGTGTGTGCTCGGCGCCGGCATCGTGGGCCTGGCGACCGCCTGGCAGCTCGACCGCCAGGGCCATCAAGTCACCGTGATCGACCGCGCCGCCCCCGGCTCGGGCGCCAGCGGCGGCAATGGCGCGCAGCTGAGCTACTCCTACGTGCAGCCGCTGGCCGATCCGTCGATCTGGAGGCAGCTGCCCAAGCTGCTGCTGTCGTCCAGCTCGCCGCTGAAGCTGCGCCCGCAGCTCGATCCGCTTCAATGGCGCTGGGGCATGGAGTTTCTCGCAGCCTGCAACGCGCGCACCTCGCGCGAAACCACCGCGCGGCTGCTGGAGCTGGCCGCATCGAGCCGCATCGAGTTCGAGGCCATGCGCGCCGAACTCTCGCCCGACTGCGATTTCTCCGCCACCGGCAAGCTGGTGCTCTACGCCAGCACAGCATCGCTCGAAAGCGCGCGAGCGCAGCTCGAACTGCAGCGCACCATGGGCAGCGAGCAGCGGCTGGTGACGCCCGAGGAATGCATTGCGATCGAGCCTGCGCTCGCCGGCTACCGCGACAGGATGGCAGGCGCCGTCTACACGCCGAGCGAATGCGCGGCCGACTGCCTCAAGGTCTGCACCGAGCTGGCGAAGGCCCTGGCCGAGCGCGGCGTGCGCTTCATCTCCGGCACGGAGGTGAGCAGCTTCGTGCGCAGCGCAAGCCGCGTCGCCGCGGTGCGCACCGGCAATGGCGACGTGGAAGCCGATGCCTTCGTGATGGCGCTGGGCTCGGCCTCGCACAAGCTGGGGCGCGCGCTCGGAGCCTACCTGCCGGTGTATCCGCTCAAGGGCTACAGCATCACGGTGGAGGTCGACGCTGCCCCCGGCGCCGCCCCGCGCGTGAACGTGACCGACAGTGCGCGCAAGGTGGTGTTCGCGCGCATCGGCTCGCGCCTTCGGGTGGCGGGCATGGCCGAACTGGTAGGGCACGACGCGAGCATTCCGGCCACGCGCATCGAAACGCTGGCGGCCGCCACGCGCGCCCTCTTCCCGCATGCGAGCCGGCTCGAAGAGCTGCACCCGTGGACCGGCATGCGCCCCGCCACACCCAAGGGCCTGCCGATCATCGGCCGGCTGGACGGCGCACCTTCGAACATGCTGTTCAACACCGGCCACGGCGCACTGGGCTTCACGCTGGCCTTCGGTTCGGCGCTGCGCGTCGCGCAGGCCTTGGGAGCCTAGGCCCTAGATCGTTTCCTGGATCGCCTGCTGCATGCAGCGGGTGATGCCGCGCACCGCCACCGAATCGGGCCGCGCCGCGAAGCGCAGAGCGCGGATAGGCACCGGGATGTGCGGCTCCAGCATCAACACGTCGACCTTCTCGCGGTCGGCCGAGCGCGCGGTGCAGCCGTCGACCAGCGCAATGCCGATGCCATGGTGCGCCATGGCCAATGCCGCGTGGTAGGTCTGCACCGTCACCACCGCCTGCTGGAAGCCCACACCCGCCTGCCGGCAGGCCTGGCTCAGGCTGGTGCCCACGGGGTCGCGGCTGTCTAGGCCGATCACCGGCCGGTCCACGAGGTCGTGCAGCGCAACCGAGCCGTTGCGCACCAGCGCCCGCGGCAGCATGCCCTTGGGCGCGATGCACACCATGCGGCTGTCGGCCAGCGTCTCCTGCGTGAGCGAAGGATGCACCGCCGGGCTGAATGCGAAGCCCACGTCGGCCTCCTGCAGCAGCAGCGCCGACATGATCTGCGGCGAATGCAGCGACTCCACCGTGATCGCATAGCCCGGATGCTTCTCCCGGAATGCCTTGAGCGCGCGCGGCAGGATGTCGTAGCTCAGCGCCAGCACGCTCAGGATGCGCAGCTCGCCCGTGTCGCCCGCGGTGCGCAGGTTGGAGGCGAGCCGCTGCACCTCGTCGAGCTGCGCGAAGAGCCGCTCGATGTGCGGATACAGCGTGAGCGCCTCGGTGGTCGGCGTGAGCCGTCCCTTGGCGCGCTGGAACAGCGGAAAGCCCAGCTGCAGCTCAGCATGCTGCAGCGTGCGGCTCACCGCCGGCTGCGTGATGTTGATGAGCCGCGCCGCCGCGCTCACGCTGCCCGTGAGCATGATCGCGTTGAAGACTTCGATGTGGCGCAGTCGCATCGCGAGCGAAGGGGTCAGTTGCCCACTGGCGCCTTGCCGCGGGCGATGTCCATCACCATGCGCGTGCCGAGGTAGAGGCGCGGCTCGATCGAGTTGATCAGCACGTACTCGGCATCGGCCGAGTGCGCGCCGAAGCCCTGCAGGCCGAAACGCTCGATGACCGGCGCCTTGGTCTTCAGCGCGGCGAAGGCGGCGTCGGTGCCGCCGCCGGCGGCCTTGTCGTCCGCGCCCAGCGGCAGGCCGAGCTCGTCCTTGTAGATCTGCTGGGCGTGCCGGGCCAGTGCGCGCGAGGCGTCGGTGGCTTCCAGCGGCGGACGGCGCCGCTCGAACTTCAGCTCCACCTTGGCCTCGGGAATGAGCTGCTTCTTCACCCGCTCGTTCACCTGCTGCTCGATGCGGTCGTAGTCGCTCACCTTGAGCACGCGCACGTCGGCGCCCGCGGTGGCGCTGGCCGGGATCACGTTGCGGTTGCTGCCCGACTTGGAGATGGTCCAGTTCATCTTCAGGCCCGTGGCCGGGTCGGACAGGTCGCGCATCTGCAGGATCTGGTGCGAGAGCTCGTACAGCGCATTCACGCCCAGCTCCGGCGCCGAGCCCGCATGCGAGGCCTTGCCGGTGACGTTCAGCGTGACCGAGGCGATGCCGGCCGTGGCGAGCGAGAGCTTGTCCTCTTTGATGTAGGCGCCCTCGAACGACAGCACCGCATCGTGCTCGCCGCCCATGCGCGTGATGAGCGCGCGTGCGCCGGGCGAGCTGATCTCCTCGTCGCCGTTGATGAGCACGGTGAGGGTGCCGTAATCCTTGAACTTCATCGCCTGCAGCATCGACACGATGTGCGTGATGACGGCCACGCCCTGCTTGTCGTCGGCGATGCCCAGGCCGTAGGCCTTGTCGCCGTCGATGCGGAAGGGCTGCCTGTTGATCATGCCCACGGTGTAGACCGTGTCCATGTGCGCGATCAGCAGAATCTTCTTCTTGCCGGTGCCCTTGAAGGTGGCGCGCACAACGCGGCCGATCTTCTCGGGCGTGTCTTCCATGCGGTAGGCCTCCGCGCTGGGGTCGATCAGCTCGACCTCGCCGCCGAGCGCCTTGAACTTCGCGGCGATGAGATCGGAGATCTTCTCGAGGCCGTCGAGATCGCGGCTGCCGGACTCGATGGAGACCAGCTCCTTCAGCGTGTCGAGCAGGGCCGGCTTTTCCTTGGCCGCGAGCGCTGCGACGTTGGCATCGGGCGCCGCGAAAGCGCTGCCGACGAAGGCGGCGCAGACGGCGGCGAGCAGGAATCCGCGTTGCGGGAATCGGTTCTTCATGTGCTGTGGTTTCTTTCTTCTCTGGCTGGCTGGTTGCCGCGTGCTTGTCCGTTCCCTGCTGTGTCTTCTTTTTCTTGCCTGTGTGCCGACTCGCGCCGCGTCGCGCTGACTCGTCAGTGCGCCTTGTCCCAGTTGGGACCGACACCGATCTCGGCCAGCAGCGGCACCTTCAGCGAAGCGACGCCCGCCATGATGCGCGGGATCTCGGTGCGCACCCATTCGATCTCGGCCTCGGGCACCTCGAACACCAGTTCGTCGTGCACCTGCATGATCATCCGCGTGGCGCGCTTCTCCTCGTCAAGCACGTTCTGTACCTTGACCATGCTGAGCTTGATGAGGTCGGCCGCGGTGCCCTGCATCGGCGCGTTGATGGCCGCGCGCTCGGCGCCACCGCGGCGCGGGCCGTTGGGCGAATTGATCTCGGGCAGGTACAGGCGCCGGCCGAACACGGTCTCGACGTAGCCCTGCTCCTTGGCCAGCGCCTTGGTCTCGTCCATGTAGGCCTTCACGCCCGGATAGCGCGCGAAGTAGCGCTCGATGTAGGAGGCCGCAGCCTTGTTCTCGATGCCCAGGTTCTTGGCGAGCCCGAAGCTGCTCATGCCGTAGATCAGGCCGAAGTTGATGACCTTGGCGTAGCGGCGCTGTTCGCTCGACACCTGGTCGGGCGTGGAGCCGAACACCTCGGCGGCCGTCGCGCGGTGCACGTCGATGCCTTCGGTGAACGCACGCAGCAGCGATTCGTCGCCGCTGATGTGGGCCATGATGCGCAGCTCGATCTGCGAGTAGTCGGCGCTGGCGATCACGCTGCCCGCCGGCGCCACGAAGGCCTCGCGCACGCGCCGGCCTTCGGGCGTGCGGATCGGGATGTTCTGCAGGTTCGGGTCGTTGCTGCTCAGGCGGCCCGTGACGGCCACCGCCTGCGCATAGTGCGTGTGCACTCGGCCGGTACGCGGGTTGGCGAGCTGGCCGAGCTTGTCGGTGTAGGTGCCCTTGAGCTTGGAGAGGCTGCGGTGCTCGAGGATCTTGGCCGGCAGCGGGTAGTCTTCGGCCAGCTTCTCGAGCACCTCTTCGTCGGTGCTGGGCGCTCCGCTCGGCGTCTTCTTGACCACGGGCAGGCCCAGCTTGGTGAAGAAGATCTCCCCGATCTGCTTGGGCGAGCCGAGGTTGAAGGGCTGGCCCGCGATCTCGTAAGCCTCCTGCTCCAGCTCCATGATGCGCTTGCCGAGCTCGTGGCTCTGCGCGGCCAGCGTGGGTGCGTCGATCAGCACGCCGTTGCGTTCCACGCGGTAGAGCGCCTCGCTCGAATCCATCTCGAGCTGGTAGATGAAGCGCAGCTTCTCGTCGGCCTGCAGGCGCGGCCAGAGCGTGTTGTGCACGTCCAGCGTCTGGTCGCTGTCCTCGCACGAATACTCGGCGGCCTTGGCGATGTCGACCTGGCTGAACGGGATCTGGTGCGCGCCCTTGCCGCACAGGTCTTCGTACGAGATGCCGCTGCGGCCCAGGTGGCGCTCGGCGAGGCTCGAAAGGCCGTGCGGCTTGTGCACCTCGAGCACGTAGCTCTGCAGCATGGTGTCGTGCGCGTAGCCCTGCACCTCGATGCCGTGGTTGGCGAACACGTGCCGGTCGTACTTGATGTGCTGGCCGAGCTTCTTCTTCGCGCCGTTCTCCAGCCAGGGCCGGAGTTTCGCGAGCACCTCGTCGAAGGGCAGCTGCTGCGGCGCATCGGGGTAGTTGTGCATCAGCGGGATGTACGCGGCCTCGCCCGGGGTGACGCTGAAGCTGATGCCGACGATCTGCGCGACCATCTCGTCGAGCGAGTTGGTCTCGGTGTCGATGGCGGCGAGATCCGCCGCCTCGAGCTTGGCGAGCCAGGCGTCGAGCTGCTCCCAGGTCGTGATGGTCTCGTACTTCAGGTTGCTCGCGGGAGAGGCGGCCTCCAGCGCCTGCATCTCGGAAGGCTCGTCGAACAGGCCGCCCTGGTCGGCATCGGCCTTGCCGGAAGCCGCCTTCTTCCTGAGGTTTTCCTCGATCAGCTCGGGCGGCACAGCCTGCGCCTCGAGCCCCTTGACCAGGCTCTTGAACCCGAACTTCTCGTAGAAGGGCTTCAACTCGGCCGTCTGCGGTGCGCCCACCGGCAGGCCTTCGAGCGAGGGCAGGCCCGTGACGTGGCCGTCGAGGTCGCAGTCGGTGCGGATGGTCACCAGGCGCCGGCTCAGCGGCAGCTGCCCGAGGGCGTTGCGCAGGTTCTCGCCCGCGGCGCCCTTCACCTCGGCGGCGCGCTCGATCAGCGCGTCGAGCGAGCCGTATTCGAGCAGCCACTTGGCGGCCGTCTTGGGGCCGACCTTGGGCACGCCGGGCACGTTGTCGACCGAGTCGCCCACCAGCGTCTGGTAGTCGATCATCAGGCTGGGCGGCACGCCGAACTCGGCCGTGACGCCGGCCACGTCGCGCTTCTTGCCGTTCATCGTGTCGATGATGGTGATGTGCTCGTCGACCAGCTGGCTCAGGTCCTTGTCGCCGCTGGAGACGATGACCTCGACGCCCTGCGAGGCGGCGATCCGGGCGAGCGTGCCGATGACGTCGTCGGCCTCCACGTCGGGCACGCTGAGCACGGGCCAGCCGAGCAGCTTCACCACTTCATGGATGGGTTCGATCTGGCTGCGCAGGTCGTCGGGCATGGGCGAGCGGTTCGCCTTGTACTCGGGGTACCAGTCGTCGCGGAAGGTCTTGCCGGGCGCGTCGAAGATGCAGGCGGCGTAGTCCGCTCGCACCTCGCGGCGCAGCGCGGTCATCATGTTGATCATTCCCCGGATGGCGCCGGTCGCCGGGCTCTTCGGGTCGCCGGGCACGGCCCGAAGGTCGGGCATGGCGTGGAAGGCGCGGTAGAGGTAGCTCGAGCCATCGACGAGCAGCAGCGTTTTCTTGTCGGTCATCGGGCCATTTTGCCGTGCCCGCGCCGGCGCCCGGAACCACGACGGCGCGAGGTGTCAACCGACGGTCCGCAAGCGGCTGCGAGCCTACAATGCTTGCATGCCTAGCTCCACACTCCTGGTCGCCCGCCGCATCCTGCTGGCGCTGGCCTTCGCAACCCCCTTTGCCGCCGTGCAGGCGCAGCAGGCCACGCCCGCCCCCGCGGCGGCTCCGGCCGAGGCGCTCCCAAATCAGGAGCAGGCCAAGGCCGAGGGCCGACGCAACCAGAAGGTGGAGAACATCCACACCGAGGACAGCGGAGCCTCGGTCGACGAAGTGCGCTATGGCGGCCGCACCCAGAGCATCAACGTCAAGCCCAAGTCGAACATGCCCGGCTACGAGGTGCTGCCGGCAGATGCCGCTACCGGCCGCCAGGGTTCGAGCGAAACCGGCGCCAACGGCCCCCGTGTCTGGAACGTGCTGAAGTTCTGACCGCAATGAGGCCTTCCGTTCTGGTTTTCGCGGCAGCAATGCGGCGCTGAGTACCGCTATGGCAGTTTTTACCGAAGTCGGCTTCGGCGAGGCCGACGCGCTCGTCCAGAGCCTGGGGCTGGGCCCGCTGCGCGAGCTGCGCGGCATCGAGGGCGGCATCGAGAACACCAACTACTTCGCGACCACCGAGTCCGGCGAGTTCGTGCTGACACTGTTCGAGCGCCTGAGCGCCGAGCAGCTGCCCTACTACCTTTGCCTGATGAAGCATCTGGCGGACGCCGGCCTGCCGGTACCTGCCCCGGTGGCGCAACCCGAGCCCGATACGGCAGGCAAGGCCCGCAAGGGACAGCCCACGCCCCCCGCCGAGGCCGCCGCGTCCTGCGACCTGCTGCACGTCGTCGCCGGCAAGCCGGCTGCGGTGGTGCAGAAGCTCTCGGGCCGCAGCGAGTTGGCCCCGACCGCGGCGCACTGCACCGAACTGGGCTCGATGCTGGCGCGCATGCATCTCGCGGGGCGCGACTACCCCCGCATCCAGCCGAACCTGCGCGGCCTGCCCTGGTGGAACGAGACGGTGCCGGTGGTGCTGCCGTACATCGAGGAATCACAGGCGAACCTGCTGCGCGCCGAGCTGGCCTACCAGAATCACATCGCAGAATCGTCGGCCTATGCGGCGCTGCCGCGCGGCCCGGTGCACGCCGACATGTTCCGCGACAACGTGATGTTCGCGACCGACGGCGAGCCCGGCGCTGCCCCGCGGCTGACGGGCGTGTTCGACTTCTACTTCGCCGGCACCGACACCTGGCTGTTCGACCTGGCCGTGTGCCTGAACGACTGGGCCATCGACCTGCCCACCGGCCGCCACGATCCCGAACGCGCCGATGCGCTGCTGTCGGCCTACGAGTCCGTGCGTGCGCTGAACGCGTCCGAGCGCGCCCTGCTGCCCGCGATGCTGCGCGCCGCGGCGCTGCGCTTCTGGATCTCGCGGCTCTGGGACTTCCATCTGCCTCGCGAGGCGAGCATGCTCAAGCCCCATGACCCCACGCACTTCGAGCGCGTGCTGCGTGAGCGCGCCACCCATCCGCATGCCATGGCGCAGGCCCTCGAGCCGCTGCTGGCTGCCTGACCTGCACACATGAAACTCAACCTCGTGCCGGCGCGAACCGGCGTGGAATGGGTCCGCCTAGGGCTCAAGAACTTCTGGCGGCAGCCGCTGGCCTTCGTGTCGCTGTTCCTGATGTTCATGGCGCTGATCTCGACGATCTCGCAGCTGCCGGTCATCGGCAGGTTCCTTCCCTTCGTACTGCTGCCCTTCTCCACGCTGGGCTTCATGGTAGCGGCCTCGGTGGCCGACGCCTCCGCCAGCGACAAGGCTGCCGAAACGGACGGCACGTCCGGCCCGAGGAAGCCGACCGGCGCGCTCATGTTCCTGTCGGTGGCGCGGGCCATGCGGGCGGAATGGCGCTCGCTGGCAGTGCTCGGCGTGATCTCGGCGGTGTACTGTCTGCTGACGGTCTTCGTGACCGCGGTCGTCGATGGCGGCCAGTTCATGCGCAGCTACTTCGCCGGCGAGGCCCCTGCCAAGGAGGTGATGGAAAGCAGCCGCTTCCAGCTGGCCAACCTGCTGCAGATGTGCCTCACCCTGCCGCTGATCGCCGCCATCTGGCATGCGCCCGCGCTGGTTCACTGGCACCGCGTCGAGCCGGTGAAGAGCATCTTCTTCAGCCTGGTCGCGATGTTCCGAAACTTCGGCGCCTATGCGCTGTACTGGCTGGCGTGGTGCGGCGTGCTGCTGCTCGGCCTGCTGGCAGCGGCGCTGGTGGGCACCATCGTGATCGGCGTGGGCTCGCTGGGCTCCGACACCGGCGCGATGACGGCCGGCAACCTGCTGATGCTCGGCACCGTGCTGACGCTCGCGGCGATGACCCAGGCATCGAACTGGTTCACCTTCCGCGACACCTTCTACCCCGACTGATCGCCGCCTCCGCCGCGGCAGGCACGGCAGCTTGACTGCCGCCGCCCGCTATCCGTTGGACCGCCGGATCAGATCGGAGTGAGCTTGGCCACCGACAGCGCCAGCCACTTCACGCCGTGTCGCGCGAACTTGACCTGAGCGCGTGCATCGTCGCCGGTGCCCTCGAGCGCGGTCACGGTGCCTTCGCCGAACTTGTTGTGGAACACCTGCATGCCCGAGCGCAGGCCGTGCGAAGGCGCGGTCTTCTGCGGCGGCACGGGCGGGCTGGCGAAGGTGTCCTTGTCGCGGCCTCCGCCCGAACTGCCGCCATAACCGCCACCGTATCCGCCTGAGCCGCCGCGCGTGCTGCCATACCCGCCGCCGTAGCCGAAAGCCGAGGGCGCGAAGCCCTGGTTCTTGGGCGTGAGCCACTTGAGGGCGCCTTCGGGCAGCTCGTCGAAGAAACGGCTCTTGACGTTGTAGCGGGTCTGGCCGTGCAGCATGCGGGTCTGCGAGTGGCTCAGGTACAGGCGCTTGCGGGCACGCGTGATCGCCACGTACATCAGCCGGCGCTCTTCCTCCAGCGCCTCGAAATCGCTCATCGAGTTCTCGTGGGGGAACAGGCCCTCTTCCATGCCGGTGATGAACACGCAGTCGAACTCCAGGCCCTTGGCGGCGTGCACGGTCATGAGCTGCACCGCGTCCTGGCCCGCCTGTGCCTGGTTGTCGCCCGATTCGAGCGCGGCATGCGTGAGGAAGGCGGCCAGCGGACTCAGCGTTTCGCCGGTCTCCGCGTCGGGCGCCAGGGGCTCGTCGAGCACCGGGCGGTTCGGGTCCAGGCCCTGGCTCGCGGGCGACTGGCGCAGTTCGTCCACCGGCAGCGCCACAGCGTCGCGGCCGAAGCCTTCCTGCGTGACGAAGCTCTCGGCCGCGTTCACCAGTTCCTCCAGGTTCTCGATGCGGTCCGCGCCTTCGCGGTCGGCCCTGTAGTGCTCGACGAGCCCGCTGTGGTCGAGCACCAGTTCGATGATCTCGCGCAGGCTCGCGCCCTGGGTCTGCTCGCGCAGCACGTCGATCTTGGCGACGAAGCCCGTGAGGTTCGCACCCGCCTTGCCGCCGACCACGCTCACCGCGTCGTGCAGCGAACGGTTGGCCGCGCGCGCGGCGTCCTGCAGGGTTTCGAGCGTGCGCGCGCCGATGCCGCGCGGTGGGAAGTTGACGACGCGCAGGAAGCTAGTGTCGTCGTCCTTGTTCTCCAGCAGGCGCAGGTAGGCCAGCGCATGCTTGATTTCGGCGCGCTCGAAGAAGCGCAGGCCGCCGTACACACGGTACGGCACCGAGGCGTTGAAGAGCGCGGTTTCGAGCACCCGGCTCTGCGCATTGCTGCGGTAGAGCACAGCCATTTCCTTGCGCTCGTAACCATCGCGCACCAGCTGGCGCATTTCCTCGACCATCCACTGCGCCTCCGCGAGGTCGGTGGGGGCCTCGTACACGCGCACGGGCTCGCCGGGGCCCTGGTCGGTGCGCAGGTTCTTGCCCAGCCGCTTCTTGTTGTGGCCGATTAGCTCGTTGGCGGAATCGAGGATGTTGCTGTAGCTGCGGTAGTTCTGCTCCAGCTTGATCTGGTGGCGCACGTCGAACTCGCGCACGAAGTCGGTCATGTTGCCCACGCGCGCACCGCGGAAGGCATAGATGCTCTGGTCGTCGTCGCCCACGGCGATCACGCTGTTGTGCTCGCCCGGCACGAAGCGGCCCTCGACGGTGTTGCCCGCAAGCATCTTGATCCACGCGTACTGCAGGCGGTTGGTGTCCTGGAACTCGTCGATCAGGATGTGGCGGAAGCGCCGCTGGTAGTGCTCGCGCACCGGTTCGTTGTCGCGAAGCAGCTCGTAGCTGCGAAGCATGAGCTCGCCGAAGTCGACCACGCCCTCGCGCTGGCACTGTTCTTCGTAGAGGCGGTAGAGCTCGACCTTCTTGCGGTCGTCGTCGTTGCGCACCTCGATGGCGTCGGGGCGCAGGCCGTCTTCCTTGGCGCCGGCGATGAACCACTGGGTCTGCTTGGCGGGGAAGCGCTCGTCGTCGACGTTGAACTGCTTCATCAGGCGCTTGATGGCCGAGAGCTGGTCCTGCGTGTCGAGAATCTGAAAGGTGGAAGGCAGGTTGGCGAGCTTCCAGTGCGCACGCAGCAGGCGGTTGCACAGGCCGTGGAAGGTGCCGATCCACATGCCGCGCACGTTGACGGGCAGCATCGCCGTCAGGCGCGTCATCATTTCCTTGGCGGCCTTGTTGGTGAAGGTCACGGCCAGAATGCCGCCGGCGGAGACCTCGCCCGTCTGCAGCAGCCAGGCGATGCGGGTGGTGAGCACGCGCGTCTTGCCGGAGCCGGCGCCTGCCAGGATGAGGGCGTTGCCTTCTGGCAACGTGACCGCGGCGAGTTGCTCCGCGTTCAGATTCTGGAGCAGCGGCAGCGCTGGGGGGTTGGCGTCGGCCGCGGGATCGTTAAACAACATCCTCCGATTGTAGAAACCACGGCGTATGCGGGTTATATGAAGAAGCGGAAGACCTGACTTCGCGAGTCCGCGTAAAATCAATCACCGGGCCCAAGTTTCTTGCGCCCGGTTTTTTGTGGGCGTTTCCTTTGCGAAACGTACTGCAGGAGCCGGCCGGACCAAGCGCTCATTCGTTCCTCTCAACGATTCCTTCCAGGAGCCTGGTCATGCAGATTTTCGATTACGACAACATCCTCCTCCTCCCGCGCAAGTGCCGCGTGGAGAGCCGTTCCGAGTGCGACACCAGCGTCACGCTGGGCGAGCGCTGCTTCCGCCTGCCGGTGGTTCCCGCCAACATGAAGACGGTAGTGGACGAGTCGATCTGCCTGTGGCTGGCGCAGAACGGCTACTTCTACGTGATGCACCGCTTCGACCTCGACAACGTCAAGTTCGTCAAGGACATGCAGGGCAAGGGCGTGTTCGCCTCCATCTCGCTGGGTGTGAAGAAGGCGGACTACGACACCGTCGACCAGCTGGTGGCCCAGGGCCTCGTGCCCGAGTACGTCACGATCGACATCGCGCACGGCCACGCAGACAGCGTGAAGAACATGATCGGCTACCTCAAGCAGAAGCTGCCGAAGACCTTCGTGATCGCCGGCAACGTCGGCACGCCCGAGGCGGTGATCGACCTCGAGAACTGGGGCGCCGACGCGACCAAGGTCGGCATCGGCCCGGGCAAGGTCTGCATCACCAAGCTCAAGACCGGCTTCGGCACGGGCGGCTGGCAGCTGTCGGCGCTCAAGTGGTGCGCCCGCGTGGCGACCAAGCCGATCATTGCCGACGGAGGCATCCGCGACCACGGCGACATCGCCAAGAGCGTGCGATTCGGCGCGTCGATGGTCATGATCGGCTCGCTGTTCGCGGGGCACGAGGAATCGCCCGGCAAGACCGTCGAGGTCGAAGGCAAGCTGTTCAAGGAGTACTACGGCTCGGCCAGCGACTTCAACAAGGGCGAATACAAGCACGTCGAGGGCAAGCGCATCCTCGAACCCATCAAGGGCAAGCTGGCCGATACGCTGATCGAGATGGAGCAGGACGTCCAGAGCTCGATCAGCTACGCGGGCGGCCGCGCGCTGATGGACATCCGCAAGGTCAACTACGTGACGCTCGGCGGCGACAACGCCGGCGAGCACCTGCTGATGTAACTGCCCCCGTCAGGCTTCCAGGAGCTGCACCGCGTGGCGGTGCAGCGAATGCGCCGGATCGGCGAGCGCGTCCACCACGTCGAAGTGGTTGAGCCCTGGGAGCACCTCGCACAGCGGCACGGTGTTGCGGCCCCACGCGTCGCGGATCATGGCGTTGTGGCGGATGAATTCCTCGCTTTCGCTGCCGCCGGCAACCGCATAGAGCTGGCCACGCTTCGGCGCCGGCCACAAGGCAGGACTGGCGCGCAGTACATCGGCGTCGGTCAGCTTGAGCGTGTTCTCGAGGAACGGCGTGCGCTGCAGCGGACGGAGATCGTAGAGGCCCGAGATCGACAGCGCATTGCGCACCAGATGCGCAGGCAGGTCGGGGGCGACTGCCTTCCAGTCGCAGGCCAGCAGCGCTGCCGCCATGTGTCCCCCCGCCGAGTGTCCCGCGACGGTGATCCGCGTCGGATCGCCGCCGTGATCAGCAATGTGGCGCCACGTCCATTCGAGCGCACGCACCATCTGCAGCATGATGCCGGGCACCGTGACCGGCCGCTCGGAAGTTCCGGGGCACAGCGCGTAGTTGGGCTGCACCACGCAGATGCCGCGATCGTTGAAGGCCGGGGCGATGAAGGAATGGTCTTTCTTGTCCATCGCGCGCCAGTAGCCGCCGTGGATGAAGACCAGCACCGGCGCATCAGGCACCGGCGCGGGAAAGATGTCGAGCGTCTCGTTCACGCCCTGGCCGTAGGGCACGTCGATGCGGGCCGGAAGAGCTTCGCGCGCCGCAGCCGATTCCTTCGCCCAGCGCTCGAAATACGCGGGATGGTTCCTGACCCGCGCGAGGTTGTTGTACATGCCTTCCAGCCAGGCGGGGTCGAACGAGGCCATGCAGTCTTTGCTCCGTGTTTCACGAGGCGCGCATCTTGGCACGGCGGCATGCGCCAAAACGGGAGTTCTGGTTAAAATTCGCCTTGCGTTTGGGGGGGTAGCTCAGCTGGGAGAGCGCCGCGTTCGCAATGCGGAGGTCGGGAGTTCGATCCTCCTCCTCTCCACCAACCGACACCGAAAAGGCCTTGGCATCCGCCAGGGCCTTTTCTCTTTTGGCTCAGCTATCGAGCGTCAGATGCTGCCCATGCAGCGCTGCCGCGCCAGGCGACGCGAGGAAAGCGATGGTCTGCGCGGCGACCGATGTCGACACCCATTCGGCGGGGTTCGCATCGGGCATCGCCTGCCGGTTAGCGGGCGTATCGAGCACGCTGGGAGCCACGCTGTTGATGTTGACGCCATGCGGCGCCGCCTCGGCCGCCATGGCCTCCACCAGCCTTTGCAATGCGCTCTTCGATGCGATGTACGCAGCCATGGCCGGTACGCCGCGCGCCGCGACCTTCGCAGTGACGGCGATGACGCTGCCGGAGCGACGCCCGATCATCGAAGGCAGCACCGCCTGCGTCACGGCGACGAACGACCACGCATTGAGATTCATCATGCGGTCCCAGCTTGCGCGGGAGAGCGCGTGAGTCGCCTCTCCCATCTCGAAGCCACCCGCGATGTGCACCAGCGTGTCGATGCGGCCGAAGGACTTGAGCACCTGCTCTGCAAGAGCGGCCATCTCGGTCGTGGAAGTCACGTCGCCGGACAGCAGCAGGTGCTGCGAATTGTCGAGCCCGGGAAACACCTCGGCCAGACGACCCGCGTGGTGATCGACCAGCGCAAGGCGCGCCCCCTGGTCGATGAAGTGCTGGGCCACCGCGCGGCCGAGTGCGCCGGCAGCGCCGGTGATCAAGATATGTGGCGTGGTGCTGGCGTCGCTCATCGAAGTTCTCCTGGGTTGAGGGGCCCTGCCCCATCGGTGATGACGAATCCTAACGCTGCAAGTCACAAATTTTTTGGACAAGCTCGATTTATGGGATATACTCGTGGTCTTGCCAGAAAACACTAAACGTTTTCAACGCAAGGGCTCTTAGCTCAGTTGGTAGAGCAGCGGACTCTTAATCCGTAGGTCGAGTGTTCGAGTCACTCAGGGCCCACCACCAACACCAAAAATAGCGCGGTCTCCGCGCTATTTTTTTGACTAAGCCTCCTCCGATCATTCCGAGGAGGCTTTTTCTTTGCCCGGCCGACATGCGGCTAGGTCACGAGCAAGACTCGGGCGCGCTTTACTGATGACGCACGATCCACTCGTCGACGCAACGCTCCAGCAGATCCCCTCTCTCCACGACTTCGGCGGCCAAGTATTGGCGCGCGTGCGCCTGTGCCAGTTCACTCGACAGGAACCATTGCTCGCGGTCGGGGTTTCCCTGCGGCGGGGGCGCTCCCCAGGCAGCTGTGCCCAGGTAGGCCTCTGTGACCGGCAGGCGCCCGTCGGTCCTGCCGAGTTCCGAGAGCGCATCGCTCACGACGCCAAGGACGATGCGCACCTGCACCACGTCCTCGTCCGCCTCGATCGACGCGCCAAGCCCGCCCTCCTGATGCACCTGCCACAGCTGCGCTGCCGAAGCATTGCGCACCCAGCTCTCCAACGCTCGCTTCAAGCTTTCGAGAATGATTTCTTTGTTCATGAGGAAATATTTCACGATTTACTCCATCAGCTACATGCCGCTTGCCCCGGAGTTACAAGTGGCCTCCATGCGACGTGGCATCTTGCTCCTGCTGTCACGCATCGAACAAGAAAGACCCAGGGATAGCAACTTCGAAGCCGTCAAGGCTCGTTCGGCCCGCTCATGCGGGTATTTTTTTGCGCGATCTACGCCGGCTTCGACTCGCGCCGTCCAACGCCGACGAATGTGCCCGGCTCGGAGCCATGCTTTCGGGCGTAAGCTATATTGCCTCCCATGGAAAAGGCGTCCGACATAGGCAAACCCACCGTCCCCATCGACCTGATCGGGCCGGACCACTGGCCCCGTTCGAAGCGCGGCTCCAATCGAACGACACGAGTCGTCCTGGCGATCGTCGGTGGCCTGGCTGCCGCTGGGGTGATCGCCTATCGATTCTTCGGCATCGGGCGCTGACCAGCGATCTTTCGCACGAACAAGAAAAGCCCGCCGTCCCAAGGACAGCGGGCTTTTTTCATGGGCGCGAGCCAGGAAGACCGTCATTGCTCCGCCTCTATTGCAGCCGCGAGCCCTTGGGCAACCGCTTCGCCAGCCACTCGTGCACGTCCGCGCGGATGTTGCGGCCTTCCAGCAGGAAGTTCTCGTAGCGGCTCGGCACATACGGCAGGTAGACCAGAGGCATGCCTGCTTCCTCCGGCGTGCGCGCAGCCTTGCGGTTGTTGCAGACCGCGCATGCGCTCACGAGGTTGGTCCAGGTCCACGGACCTCCGCGCGATTCGGGCAGCACGTGCTCGCACTGCAGGTCGCGCTCGTGGAAGACGCCTGCGCAGTAAGCACAGGTGTAGCGGTCGCGACGCAGCAGCTTGCTCTTGGTGACGCTCGGAATCACCTCGAAGAGGTTGATCTTCGATGCGCCGCGCAGCGCGATGATCGGCGCGACCTCGATGCGCGACTGCACGCCGCGCGCTACGTTGAATCCACCGCGCAGCGTGGCCAGCGGCTGGTCGCCGTCTTCCCAGGCGACCGAGCCGGTCGCGTAGTGCAACACCGCCTGCTCCAGCGAGATCCAGGCTTGCGGCGTGCCCTGAATATCGAGTTGCAGGACGTGAGGGTGCATGAATCGCCTCCTTTCGCGGCGAAGGTTGCAGGTTTGGTGAATGAAGGAACAAAGCCATGGGGTACGCGAACGGAATCGAACCGTCGTCAGCGGGACCACAACCCGCGGCTCTGCCATTGAGCTACACGCACCGTTAAGAAGAAGCAGCGGATGCCTGTCGGCTCACCACTCGCCGACTGCGCGGACGCGCTGGTCGAGATCGAGTCCGTCGGGCTGCTGCGGCTCGCACCCCGGCTGGCCCTCATCGCCACGGCGTGCTCCGGCGCTGAAACCGAAGCGCCGGGCAAGTGCCAGCATGGTGGTGCGTTCACGCGGCTGCGCCGGGCGCACGGTGATCATCCGGATCGGGGTGTTGCGCTTGCGCATGGTGACTACTCCTTGGTGATGTGACAGCGGAAAAGGAACGAGAAGAATCTGGCCCCACGTGCACGACTCGAACGTGCAACCCCTCGCTTCGTAGGCAAGTGCTCTGATCCATTGAGCTAACGCGGGCGCGTAAGACAAAAAAGTGTCCGGTTACGAGTTCCGGCGCCGCCCAATCTTTGCGGCCGGTTTCCACGGGAGGGCCATCTGCATGGCCCCGTCCCGCTCGGGTTCGGTCATGTCGTCGTTCGAGAAAACGGCAGTCCGCTTTCCATTTCGGTTGTGTCCTCACGCGACGGACAGCACGCTGGGCGCTGTCCCGTACGACGTCGCTGCACAGGAGTGATCAATTCCTGCACATCCCGCCAGACCGTCTACGCGGTGGGCTCTGGCGGTGTGGTGAAGACACACCCGGAATGGCAAACAAGAAACTGCACGACAAAACAAAAAGGCCCGGAACCTTGCGGTTTCCGGGCCTCTGAACGAGAGAGCTTGGAAGGTGTGCGCCTATGCGCAACCTCCACCCGGTAGCACCTGATCCTCGGTTTTTCCAAAACGCAGGCTGGCTGCGGCTTTCGTGGAATACACGTGGCTCTGGTGCTGGTTCGATCGGACCGACGGCATGCCGTCGAAACCACCGCACGCCCAGACGCGCACGAGCGATCGGCCCGATGCGGGACGAATGCTGGTGAGGATCAGTGCGGTGTTCACGATGGTTCCTGAGTCAAAAATTGCCGTTGTCGGCCGTTAGGGGTTGGAAAAAAGGTACGGCTTGGGGCCGCGATTGAAGGCAACTGTAAATAGTGTTTACGACGGCGTCAACAACCGGGACAATCTTTTTTTGTCTTGTTGTTGTTTTTGAACAGTGCCCAATATCACCGTCGCGCGCCGCCGCAATGCGCTTGCACTGCACCGCCGCTTTCTCGAAGAGGCCGTTGCCGCAGGCTTGCCAGCCAAGGGGCTGGACCAGGCGTTCGCGAAGAAGATCGAGATTTCCCCAAGCATGTGGAGCCAGATCAAGAGCTCCCGTCCCATTGGCGACAACCTGGCCAGGCAGATCGAAAGGCACTGCGGCGTCGAGTTCGGCTGGCTCGACGAGGAAGACCGGCCCAGCGAAGTGCCGGACGCGGCGGAGGAGCGCTTCATCGCAGCGGCGCGTGAGGCATGGCGATCGGCCAATGCCAAGGGCAAGAAAGAGCTCAGTGGCTGGCTGAAGAAGCGCGCGCGGGATGCCGCAGCCGGCCGCGACCCCGCGGCCTGAAGAGGATTCAGCCCAGCGCGGGCGCGTTGCGCACGATGGCCGCGCGCATGTCGTCCGGAATGGCGACGGCCCGATGGGTGTCCAGCGACGTGGTCACCAGCACCTGCTGCATCTGCATGCGCACTTCTCCGCTCACCGGCTCGAAGCAGCGCACCTGCAAGGTCAACGAACGGGAACCGAGGCGCTCCACGGCCAGCCCCAGCATCACCTGGTCGCCCATGCGGCTCACCGCTCGGAAGTCGACCTCGAGCTTCACCGTGGGCAGGCCGATGCGCCGCTGCGCCACCAGCCCGTGGTAGCTGAGGCCCAGGCCTGCGTTCACCCAGTCTTCGACGAGGCCGTTGAGCATCACGAAGTACTGCGGATAGAAGACGATGCCCGCCGGATCGCAGTCCGAGAAGCGGATCAGCCGCGGCCTGCAGAACTCGCTGCCCTCGGCCATGCTCAGCCCTCCTCGCTTGCCGGTTCGCCGCGCATCACGTGCACGCGCAGCAGGCCGAGTTGCGTGTGCAGCTGCTTGACGGTCTTCATGTCGAGGCCCGAGAACATCTCGAGGATCCACTGCTCGTGCTCGCTCGCCATGGTCTCGAAGGTACGGCGGCCGGTGGGCGTGAGGCTCACGATCCAGGCGCGGCGGTCGTCGGGGCTCGGCGCGCGGGCGACCATGCCTTCGCGCTCGAGTTCGTCCGTCAGGCCGGTGACATTGCCGCCGGTCACCATCAGGTAGCGCGACAGCACGCGCATCTTCAGCCCGTCCTTGTAGCGGTAGAGCTGCGCCATGTAGTCGAAGCGCGCCAGCGAGATGCCGAAACGCTCGCGCAGGCGGCGGCGGATCTCGGACTCGATCTGCGTGGTGCTGGCCAGCATGCGAAGCCACAGCTTGAGCACCGCGTGGTCGTCGTGGCCGGCGCGGGCCTCGTGGCCCAGTTCTTCCGCATCGCTCAGCACGGCATGCGAGGCGTCGTTGCGTGTGGTCATGTCACTTCTCCCCCTGAAACCGAGATCGACTGGCCGGTGACCGATGCAGCGCCCGCGCCGCACAGCCAGCGCACGGCATCGGCCACTTCGGCCGGCTGCACGATGCGCTTCTGCGGATTGACGCTGGAGAACTCCGCGAGCGCATCGGCCTCGCTGCGCCCGGTCTTGCCGACCACGTTGGCGACGCTGTTGCGCAGGATGTCGGTGTCGGTATAGCCCGGGCACACGGCATTCACCGTGATGCCCTTGCGCGCCACCTCCAGCGCCAGCGAGCGCGTGAGCCCGACCACGCCGTGCTTGGCCGCGGTGTAGGCCGCCACGTAGGCGTAGCCCTTCTGCCCCGCCGTGCTGGCGATGTTGACGATGCGCCCCCAGCCCGCTTCGAGCATGTCCGGCAGCACCGCCTGCGCGCAGAGGAAGCTGCCCGTGAGGTTGACCGACAGCATGCGCTGCCAGAGCTCGAACGAGGTCTTGAGGAAAGGCGCGCTCTCCGCCGCCCCCGCGTTGTTGACGAGCACCGCCACGGGCCCGCGCGCCGCGCGTGCCTCAGCGAACGCCGCCTGCACGGCCTGCGGGTTCGCCACGTCCGCGGCGACGACGCCGTGCCCGCTGCCGGCCAGCGAATCCGCCACCCGCTGCAGCGCCTCGCGGTCACGACCCAGCAATGTCAGCGTGGCGCCTTCGGCAGCCAGCGTGCGGGCGATCTCCGCCCCGATGCCGCGCGCAGCGCCCGTGACGAGGGCGTGCCGGCCAGTCAGTGAATTTGATTGCATACCTGAATGATTTAGTTCTGAACCATTTTAACCGGATGGCCCGGCAAGCCTTGTCAGCGCATGAAACGGCCGCCGTTGAGGTCCAGCGTCGCGCCGGTCATGAAGGCCGCCGCAGGAGAAGCCAGGTAGATCACGGCCGCAGCCACTTCCTCGGCCAGTCCGAAGCGGCCGAGCGGGATGCCGGCCTGCAGTGCCTGCTGCCTCGCCGGCTCCATGGCATTGAGCGCGGGACTGCGGATCGCCGCCGGCGCGAGCGCATTCACCGTCACGCCATGAGGCGCCAGCTCCTGCGCGAACGACCGCGTCAGCGCCAGCAGCCCGGCCTTGCTCGCCGCGTAGTGCACGCCCGTCGCGCTGCTCGCCTGCTGCCCAGCCATCGAACCGAGATTGACGATGCGCCCCTCGCCGCGCTCGCGCATGTGGCGCCCTGCGATGCGGCAGCCGAAGAAGCTGCCGCGCAGGTTGATGGCCAGCACGTCGTCCCACTCCTCGGGCGTGATGTCCCACAGCGAGGTCGATGGCGTACGCGCCGCGTTGTTGACCATGATGTCGACACAGCCGAAATGCGCCACCGCCCTGTCGAAGCACTGGCGGAATGCCGCTTCGTCGCGCACGTCGAGCCGCAGCGCGAGGCCGCCAATCCCGTCGGCCAAGGCCACCGTCGACGACAGCTCGATGTCGGCCAGCGCCACCCGTGCGCCCGCCTGTGCCAGCCCCTTCGCGATGGCCGCGCCCAGGCCCTGCCCCGCTCCCGTCACGAACGCCACACGCCCGGAAAGAGGAAGCTGCGGCGCCAGGCTCGTCATGCTCAGGCCTTCGCGGGCCGGCCGTCCCAGGTCTGCGGCCCCACGCCGCGTTCCCGCAGCTTGAACTTCTGGACCTTGCCGTTCTCGGTGCGCGGCAGGTCGGCCAGCACGTCGATGTACCGCGGCACGGCGAAGTACGGCAGCCGGCCCTCGCAGAAGCGCGCGAGCTCGGAAGGGTCGATGGCCGCGCCATCGCGGGCCACCAGCGCGGCCATCACCTCGTCCTCGGCGAGTTCGGAGCGCACGGGATACACCGCGCACGAAGCCACGCCTGGATGGCTCAGCAGCACCTGCTCGACCTCGAACGAGGAGATGTTCTCCCCGCGCCGCCGGATCGCGTCCTTGATGCGGTCGACGAAGCGGAAGGCCCCGTCCGCATCGCGCACCACGCGGTCGCCGGTGTGGAACCAGAGGTTGCGCCAGGCCTCGACCGTCTTCTCCGGCATGTTGAAGTAGCCGCTCGCGAAGGCATGGGGTTCGTCGGCGCGCAGCAGCAGTTCGCCCGCCTCGCCGGCCGGCAGGGCCACGTCGTCCTCGTCGGCCACGCGCGCCTGGAAACCCGGGCGCAGCCAGCCCATCACGCCGCCGCGCGGCGAATCCGGTGCGGTGGCGATGGCGAAGTTGGTCTCGGTCGAGCCATAGCCCTCCAGCAGCGACACGCCCGTGCGCGCCTTGAACGCGGCTCCGGCGGCGGCCGGCACGCCGGGCCCCAGTCCGATGCGCACGCGGTGGTCACGCTCCCCGCCACCTTCGGGCTGGGCCAGCAGGATCGGCACCATCGCGCCCAGCAGGTAGACCACAGTCGCCCCGCTCGCGCGCATCGTCGGCCAGAAGCCCGACGCCGAGAAGCGCGTCTCGAACACGACCTGCGAGCCCGTCAGAGCGGCCTGGGCGAAGGTGTTGAGCGCGTTGATGTGGAAGAGCGGCAGCGTGGTGCAAAGCACGTCGTCGGCGCCCACGCCGAGCACCTCCGCGCTGTTCACCCCCCACCAGAAATACTGTGCGTGCGGGCAGACCACGCCCTTGGCGGGCCCGGTCGTGCCCGAGGTGTAGAGGATCGCGAGTGCGTCGCCGGGCTGCACGGGTGCCGGCTCGACGGGTTCTCCATGCGCGGGATACGCCACGACGCGCACGCCCGCAGGCGCCTGCCAGGCACCCGAGGCGATCTCGCCGACGACCCAGATCTCCCGCAGCGCGGTGCGCCCCAGGTCCGCCGCCGCGAGCCGTTCCAGGAAGGCGCCTTCGATCACCAGCAGCTTCGCCTCGCTGTTCGCGAGGAAGTATTCGATCTGCGGCCCCATCGACGCCGTATTGACCGGCACCGTCGACGCCCCCAGCCATCCCGCGCCCAGGAAGCTCTCGAGGAACTCGACGCGGTTGCCGCACATCACCGCGATGCGATCGCCGCGCAACACGCCGGCCGCCGCCAGCGCGCCGGCCCGCGCCGCCGCGACGCGGGCCGCATCGCGATGCGTCCACTCGCTCCCCGCGATCTTCAGCAGCGCGCGCGAGCCGAACAGCCCGGCCTGCCGCTGCAGCATCGCCGGCAGCGTGCGCTGCGCGGGCGGCACGGCGCGGGGTTCAGTCGTCATCGTGCGTGCCCCCGCCGAGGTAGGTCGCCTGCACCCGCGAGTCGCTCGCCAGTTCGGCGGAGGCCCCGGAGAGCGCGATCTCGCCCGTCTCCAGCACATAGCCGTGGTCGGAGCTTTCGAGCGCGGCGCGCGCGTTCTGCTCCACCAGCAGGATCGACACGCCGTCCTCCCGCAGCTTGCGCACGATCGCCAGGATGTCGCGCACGATCAGCGGCGCCAGGCCGAGGCTTGGCTCGTCGAGCATCAGCAGGCGTGGCGCCGACATCAGCGCGCGGCCCACGGCCAGCATCTGGCGCTCGCCGCCCGAGAGCGTGTCGGCGCGCTGCGAGCGGCGTTCGGCCAGACGCGGAAAGCGGTCGTATACCGACTGCAGCCGCTTCTTCATCGCATCGCCGCGCAGCCGCTTGGCGAATGCGCCGAGCTGCAGGTTGTCGAGCACGGTGAGCTCGCCGAAGAGCTCTCGCTTCTCGGGCACGAGGCACAGGCCGCGCTCCACGCGCGCCTCCACGTCCAGCCCCTGCAGGTCCTCGCCCTCGAAGCGCAGCGTGCCCCTGCACGGCAGCAGGCCCATGGCGGCGGCCAGCAGCGTGGTCTTGCCCGCGCCGTTGGGGCCGATCACCGAGATGATCTGGCCCGGCTGAAGGTCGAGCGACACACCGCGTACCGCCTCCACCTGTCCATAGGAGACATGCAGGTCGCCGATCTCGAGCATCGCTGTCATACCGACACCCCCATGCTCGTCGCTTCGTGTACTTCACGCGCCCCCTGACGGGGGTCCGTGCCTTCGGGCGGTCGTGGGGCGCTCATACGACGCTCCCCAGGTAGGCCGCCTGAACGCGCTCGTCGGCACGCACCGCCGACGGCACGCCCTCCACGAGCTTGGAGCCGAAATTCATCACCACCAGCCGATCCACCAGTTTCATCACGAAGTCCATGTCGTGTTCCACGATGAGGATGGTCACGCCTTCCTCGCGCAGCTTGCGCAGAAGGTCGCCGAGCGCCATCTTCTCCTTGCGCCGCAGCCCGGCCGCGGGCTCGTCGAGCACCAGCAACACCGGGTCGGCGGCCAGCGCGCGAGCGATCTCCAGGATGCGCTGCGTGCCCAGCGGCAGGCTGCCCGCCTGCTCGTGCGCGCGGTCGCCCAGGCCGATGCGGTCGAGCTGGCGCTGTGCTTCCTGCAGGATCTGCTGCTCTTCCGTGCGATCGAGCCGCAGGCCCGCCTTCAGGATGCCCGAGCGCGTGCGCGAATGCGCACCCAGCGCCACGTTGTCGAGCAGGCTCATGTGCGGGCGCAGCTTCACGTGCTGGAAGGTGCGCGCCAGCCCCAGCCGCGCCACCTCGCGCTGCGGCATGCCGGCGATGTCGTGCTCGAGGAAGCGCACCTGGCCCGAGCTCATCGGCAGCGTGCAGGTCAGCAGATTGAACATGGTCGACTTGCCCGCGCCGTTCGGCCCGATCAGCCCGACGATCTCGCCGGCCTTCACGTCGAAGCTCACGTCGTTCACCGCCACGAGGCCGCCGAAGCGCTTGACCGCGCCGTTCACCGACAGCACGGGCGAGCCGCGCGCGGGCAGCGTGCGGTTGGGCAGCGGTTCGACTGCGGGCCCTTCGTGGCGCGAAGGCCCGCGCGCGCCGGCGCGGCGTCGCGTCCAGCGGCGCAGCAGCCCCATCACGCCACCGCGCGCGAAGTGCAGCAGCAGGATGAAGAGCGCGGCAAAGGCCACCGCCTCCAGCTGGCCGGCGCGCTGCGTGAGCATCGGCAGCACGTCCTGCAGGCCGTTCTTCAGCACCAGCACCAGCGCGGCACCCACGAGCGCTCCGCCCAGCTGGCCCAGGCCGCCGGCCACCGCCATCAGCAAGTACTCGATGCTGGCGCGCACGTCGAAGGGCGACGGACTCACGAAGCGGTTCATGTGCGCGTAGAGCCAGCCCGCCAGCCCCGCGAGCAGCGCCGCGGTGACGAACAGCGAGAGCCGCACGCGATATGCATCGGCGCCCACGCTCGCCAGCAGCGTCGCACCGCCGCGCAGCCCGCGGATGGCACGCCCCGGCCGAGACTGCAGCAGGTTGTGGCTGAACAGGCAGGCCAGGCCCACCACCGTCCAGATCAGGAAGTACATCGCACGCGGATCGGCCAGCGACCAGCCCGCGATCTGCAGCGCCGGTATGTTCGACAGGCCCGTGTGCCGGCCCAGGCCATCCACGTTGCCGAACAGCATCGCGATGGAGAGCCCCCAGGCGATGGTGCTCAGCGGCAGGAAGTGCCCGCCCAGCCGCAGCGTGAGCATGCCGATGGCCAATGCCGACAGCCCCGTGAGCAGCAGCGCGAACAACAGCCCGAGCCAGGGCGACATGCCCTGCGTGGTGGTGAGCCACGCGGTCGCGTAGGCCGCGATGCCCACGAAGGCCGCCTGCCCGAAGGAGGTGGCGCCGCCCACGCCGGTCAGCAGCACCAGCCCCAGCGCCACGAGCGCGCCGATGCCGATGTCGTTGAGCAGCGAGACGGTGAAGCTGCCCGCGAACACCGGCACCAGCGCCAGCACCACGACCAGCCCGGCGATCCACGCCATGCGCTTGCGATTGCCGTTCATTCGTCCACCTCGTCTTCTTCCTCTTCGGCATGCGCGGCCGCGAAGGAGCGCAGCATCAGCACCGGGATCAGCAGGCTGAACACGATCACGTCCTTCAGTGCGCCGCTCCAGAACGAGGCGAAGCTCTCCACCACGCCGACCGCGAGCGCGCCCACGGCCGTCATCGGGTAGCTCACGAGCCCGCCGATGATCGCGGCCACGAAGGCCTTCAGGCCGATGATGAAACCCGAGTCGTAATACATCGTCGTCACCGGCGCAATCAGCACGCCGATCAGGCCCGCCAGCAGCGAGGCGCAGCCGTACGCCAGCAGCGCCGTGCGCACCGGCCGGATGCCGACCAGCCGCGCGCCCACGCGGTTCACCGCCGTCGCGCGCAGCGCCTTGCCGGCCACCGTGCGCTCGAACACCAGGAAGAACAGCCCGCTCAGCACGATGGCCGCCCCCACCATCAGCACCACCTGGCCGCTGACTGTGAAGCCCTCGCCCAGCGTGAACACGGCGCTGGTCAGCGGCGTGGTGCGCGAGCCCTCGGGCCCGAAGAACAGCAGGCCCAGGCCCGACAGCAGGAAGTGCAGCGCGAGCGACACGATCAGCAGCACCAGCACCGAGGCATCGGCGATCGGCTGGAAAACCACCCGCGCCAGCAGCGGCGCGATGGGCACCACCAGCAGAACCGCCACCGCGATGTGCACCGCCACCGGCACGCCGGGCCGGGCTGCGAGCCACGCCAGCGCGCAAGGAATGGCGGGCAGCACGCCCCAGGTCAGCACCGCCTTCGGAATGCGCGCGGTCTCGCCGCGCCGCACCAGGCTGCCGATCTCGGTGGCAAGCGCCAGCGCAGCGAGCACCGCGACCATGCCGATCGTCGGCGGCACGCGGCCGGTCTCGAAGGCCGCGAGCGACAGCGCCGCGAAGGCCGCGATGTCGCCGAAGGGCACGAACACCACCCGCGTGACCGAGAAGATCAGCACCAGCCCGAGGCCGGCCAGCAGGTAGATGGCACCGTTGGCGAGGCCGTCGGTGATGAGGATGAGGGCCACGTCCCAGGTCATCGCGCGGCCCTCCGCAGAGTCGAAGGCAGGAGGTTCAAGGTGCGAGCTTCCATTGGCCGTTGTCGAGCTTGACGATCACCCGGGCGCGTTCATCCACGCCGTAGAGGCTGCCGGGCTTGAAGGTGTAGACGCCGTGCGTGCCCACCACTTCCTTGGTGCTGAAGATGGCGTCGCGCAGCGCCACGCGGAACTCGGGCGTGCCCGGCTCGGCCTTCTTCATCGCGCGCGATGCCGCGTCGGCGAACACCAGCCAGCCGTCGAAGGAATAGGCAGAGAAGGCATCGCTGGTCGGTGCGTTGTTGACCTTCTGGAAGACGGCACGGAAGTCGGTCGCGATCTTCTTCGTCGGGTAGTCGGCCGGCAGCTGCTCGGCGACGATCACCGGGCCCGTCGGCATCAGCGCGTTCTGGCCGGCAGCACCGACCACGCGCACGAAGTCGGGGTTGATGAGGCCGTGCTGGCCGTACACGCCGCCCTTGAAGCCGCGCTCCTGCAGCGCCAGGAAAGGCAGCGCGCCGGGCGTGCCGGCGCCGCCGGTCATCACCGCGTCGGGGCGCAGCGCCACGATCTTCAGCACCTGGCCGGTCACCGAGGCGTCGGAGCGCGCGTAGCGCTCGTTGCTCACCACCTTGATTCCGGCGGCGGGCGCGGCCTTCATCAGCGCCTCGTATACCAGGTCGCCCCAGGCATCGGAGAAACCGATGTAGCCCACGGTCTTCACGTTGTTGCGCTTCATGCGCTCGACCACCGCGTCGATCATCAACTGCGTGGGCTGGGCCACCGTCATCACCCAGGGGTTGTCGTTGGCGTCCAGCAGGATGGGCGTGAGGCCGATCAGGGGCGTCTTCGCTTCCTTGCCGACCTGCGCCATCGCGATGGCGGCGGGCACGCCGGAAGTGCCCATGAGCACGTCGACCTTCTCCTCCTCGATCAGCTTGCGCGCGTTGCGCCCGGCCGTGGTCGGGTCGGAACCGTCGTCGAGCACGACGAGCTGGATCTTGCGGCCGTTCACCTCGGGCTTGTAGGCCAGCGCGGCCTGCATGCCCTTGGCATAGGGCACGCCCAGCGAGGAATTCGGCCCCGACAGCGACACGCTCAGGCCGACCTTGAGGTCGGCGGCGATGGCGCTGGCAATGCCACAGGCGGTCAGCGCGGCGGCAAGGGCACCGCGCGTCAAGGTCTGCATCAGGCTCTTCATGTCGTAGCTCCGGTGAGGATGGTTGGAATGGACAGAGGTGGGTGGGTAACTCGTGCGATCAGATGAACAGCTGGATGGCCGGCAAGGCTCGCTCCGCATTGAGCAGGTCGACGCGCTTCTCGCGGATCAGCCATCCCGTCGATGTGCGAACGAGGTGGTGGCGCGCCGTACCGCTGAGCAGCAGCTGGCCTTCGCCGCGCGCCTCGACATAGAGGAACGGCGTGCGCAGCCACGCTTCGTCGCCCTCCTCGCGCTCGATGCGCGAGGGCTGCAGCACATGCTGGCTGTGGCTTGCGGGGTGCTGCGAATGCGCGCGCGGGTTCTTCAGACGCTCCACGCGCAGCTGCAGCAGAAGCCGGTCCTCGTAGGCCAGCGAGTTGTGAGAGAACGGATCGGCCTGCGCCGCGCCGAGCAGCGGCACCCAGTAATGGCCGTCCTCGGAGAACAGGGCCAGCCAGTCGTCGAAGCGGCGTTCGTCGAGCAGCGCCGCCTCGTGGGCGACGAAATCGCGCGGGTCCGTCATGCCGTGGCCTCCATGCCCGCCGCCATGGCCTTCGCCCAGGCGCGGAACTGGTTGCGCATCAGCAGCTCGTTGGTGCCGTTGGTGGTGATCGTGGCCTGCTGCTTCTCGGCCGGATCGAAGTTGCGATGCAGGCTCACCCATTCGTTGCCGCCGGCACGCAGGCCCTGCTGGATGCTCTCGAACAGGTGCACGTCGTCGTGCGCGACCACCGACATCGGCGAGAACACCAGCCGGTTGTAGCTCATGGCCCGCTCGAAGAGCAGCGCAGGCGCGCCGGCGGCGCTGAAGCTCCAGGCCTCGATCAGCGTGCGGTCGGCCGCCAGCGGGCGGATCACGCGGATGGCCAGCGGCGAGCCCTTGACCGACAGGCTCGGGAAGAAGACCGAGTTCTGCGGCGAGCGCTGAAGAATCTCGGCCGCACGCGCCTCACCGTGCGCGGCGCGCAAGGCGGCTTCGTATTCGGGCAGCTGCGCGTAATTGGAGTGGATGCTGAAGTTCACCCCCAGCACGCTGTGCCCGTTGGCGAACACGCGTCCGCCCATCCGGTCGAAGAACTCATAGCCCGAGCCGAAGGGCAGGATCTGCTCCATCGCCATCGGCTTGGGGTCGGTGGGCGCATGGCCCTCCCACAGCGCCTCGGCCGCCTTGGTGGCCGACTCGTGCGTGGACATCGGATGCACCGTGTCGTTGATGTTCTCCAGGTACATCTTCCAGTTGCAGTGGACGATGTTGCGCAGCACGCCGCCGCCCACCGTGAGCTTGCCTTCGGGCGAACGGTCGACCATGTTGTCGATGGCGCCCAGCACCTCGCCGAAGTACTCGTCGAACGAAGGGCCGGTGTCGGAGAGCCGCACGAACACGAAGTCGCGGTACACCTTCACGTTCTTCACCACCGAGAGCCCCTGCCCCGACTCGCAGGCCTTGAGCTGCGTGCCCTCGTAGCCGTTCTTCAGCGGCAGGCCGAGCGGCGCGCCGTCGAGCTTGTAGGTCCAGGCGTGATACGGGCAGCGGAAGAAGCGGCCGGTGTTGCCGCACTCGTCCGTCACCAGCTGCGTGCCCTTGTGGGCGCAGCGGTTGTAGAGCACGTGCACATCGCCATCGGGCTGGCGCACCATGAGCAGCGGCCGCCCGGCGATCTCCTGCGTCACGAAGTCGCCGGGCTGCGGCATCTGGCTCGCATGGCCCAGGAAGACCCAGGTGCCGGCGAAAAGGTGCTCCTGCTCCAGCGCGAAAAGCTCCTCGCTGAGGTACAGGTCGCGGTGGACCCGGTCGTCCTGCACCAGCGCCGCGACGAGATCGGGGCGATTGCGATAAGTGTTCATGGACTTACTCCTGACTCGGGTAGCGCTGCGCTACTTCGCGAAACACCACCGTGGAACCGGCCTCGCCGGGCCACCGGTGTTGCCCCCGGTCGGGGGTTGGCGAAGCGACACGCAGTGCGCGCAGCCTGGGGGCGAGCTCATTGCGGCACCAGCTTCCACTGGCCCTTTGTCATCTGCACGATGACCACGCCGCGCTGGTCGGAACCGTAGCGGTCGTCGGGCTTGAAGGTGTAGACGCCGTGCGTGCCCACCAGCTCCTTCGTGCTCACGATCGCATCGCGCAGCGCCGTGCGGTAGGCCGGCGTGCCGGGCTCGCCCTTGGTGCGCGAGGCCGCGTCGGCCAGCAGCAGGTAGGCGTCGTAGGTGTACGACGAGAAGGCATCGGTCGGCACCGCGCCGTTGAGCTTCTGGTACGCATTGCGAAAGCCCATCGACACCTTCTTAATCGGGTTGCTGTCGGGCAGCTGGTCGGCCACCAGCACCGGGCCGCTGGGCACCTGCAGGCCCTCGATGGAGGCGCCGCCCACGCGCACGAAGTCGGCGTTGATGAGGCCGTGCGTGCCGTAGATCCTGCCCTTGTAGCCGCGCTCGGCCAGCGCGATGTAGGGCAGCGCGCCGGGCGTGCCCGAGTTGCCCGCGAACACCGCGTCGGGCCGGGCCGCGACGATCTTCAGCACCTGCCCGGCCACCGACGAATCGCTGCGCGCATAGCGCTCGTTCGCCACCACCTTGATGCCGGCGGCGTCGGCGCTCTTGACCAGCGAGTCGTACGCCAGGTCGCCCAGCGCGTCGGAGAAGCCGATGAAGGCCACCGTCTTCACGCCCGACGCCTTCATGCGCTCGACCACGCCCGCCACCATGAGCTGGAAAGGCTGCGAAACCGTCACTGTCCACGCGCCCTCGGGGCCGGGAATGGTCACCGGCGTGGGCGAGATCAGCGGCGTGTTGAGCTCGCGCGCCACCGAGGCGATGGCCATCGCGCCCGGCACGCCCGAGGTGCCGATGAGCACGTCGACCTTGTCCTCGGTCACCAGCTTGCGGGCGTTGCGGCCCGCGGTGGTGGGGTCGGAGGCATCGTCGAGCACGATGAGCTGCACCTTGCGCCCGGCGATCTCGGGGCGCTCCGCGATGGCGGCGCGGATGCCCTTCTCGTAGGGCACGCCCAGCGCGGCCACCGGGCCGGAGAGCGAACTGATGAAGCCGATCTTCAGGTCGGCGGCCATGGCCTGCGCCGCTGCCAGTGCGGCTGTAGCGGCGGCCGTGGCGGCGAGGATGCGGGTGATCTTTTTCATGGGGGTCTTCAGGTCGGGCGTTTCAGGGGACGAGCTTCCATTGGCCCTTGTCGAGCCGCACCACGACGCGCGAGCGGTCGTCCGAGCCGTAGCGGTCGGTCGGCTTGAAGTTGTAGACGCTGTGCGTGCCCACCAGCTCCTTGGTGCTCACGATGGCATCGCGCAGCGCAACGCGGAACTGCGGCGTGCCGGGTTCGGCCTTGCTGGCCAGCGCGCGCTGCGCGGCGTCGAGATAGATCAGCCAAGCATCGAAGCTGTAGGCCGAGAAGGTGTCGGTGGGCGGCGCGCCGTTGGCCTTCTGGAAGGCGGAGCGGAAGTCCATCGCGATCTTCTTCATCGGGTTGGCGTCGGGCAGCTGCTCGGCCACCACCACCGGGCCCGTGGGTGCCAGCAGGCCTTCGACCGAGGGACCGCCGACGCGGATGAAGTCGGGGTTGATCAGCGAATGCATGCCGTAGATCTTTCCCTTGTAGCCGCGCTCCTGCAGCGCCAGGTAGGGCAGCGCGCCGGGCGTGCCCGATGCGCCGGTGATCACCGCGTCGGGGCGCAGCGCCACGATCTTCAGCACCTGCCCGGCCACCGACGAATCGTTGCGCGCATAGCGCTCGTTGCTCACCACCTTGATGCCCGCAGCCGGCGCCGACTTCATCAGTGCGTCGTACACCAGGTCGCCCCAGGCGTCGGAATAGCCGATGTAGGCCACCGTCTTCACGCCCGACTGCTTCATCTTCTCGACCATCGCGCCCATCATCAGCGGCGCGGGCTGGGGCAGCGTCACCATCCATGCGCCGTCGTCGCCGGGCAGGTCGGCGTTGGCGATGGAGATCAGCGGCGTCTTCGTCTCGCGCGCCACGCCGGCGATCGCCAGCGAACCCGGTGCGCCGGCCGTGCCGATGATGACGTCGACCTTGTCCTCCTCGATCAGCTTGCGCGCGTTGCGCGCCGCGGTGGACGGGTCGGACGCGTCGTCGAGCTGGATCACCTGGACCTTGCGGCCGCCGACTTCCGACTTGTAGGCCACGGCCGCCTTCATGCCCTTGTCGTATGGAATGCCCAGCGACGACACCGGCCCCGACATCGAAGTGATGAAGCCGACCTTGAGATCGGCGGCCCACGCGCCCGCGGCACTCAGCGCGCCGAGGCCCGCGGCGATGGCCGCGAATGTGCGAATTCGATTCAGTACTTTCATGGCGGAGCTCCAGAGGTGGTTTTTTTGAGGGACGAGAGAAAGCAGGAAAGGAAGAACAGGTTCAGAGGGCCAGGCTGCCGACGCTGGTGCCGCCGCACACGTACAGCACCTGGCCAGTGACGAAGCTGTTGTCGGCATCGGCGAAGAAACGCACGGCGCGTGCCACGTCGGCCGATTCGCCTAGCCGCCTGACGGGCACCGATGCGGCGAGCGCGCGTTCCTTCTCGCTGCCGGCCTCGACCACGTCGTAGAACATGTCGGTGCGAATGGGGCCCGGTGCCACCACGTTCACCGTGATGCCGTCGGCCGCAAGCTCCAGCGCCCAGGTGCGCGCCATGCCCAGCATGCCGGCCTTGGTGGCCGAATAGCTGGTGCGCGTGGTCAGCCCCAGCGCAGCGCGCGACGACAGCAGCACCACGCGGCCGAAGCGCTGCGCACGCATCGCGGGCAATGCACCTTGCACGAGCTGGATCGCACAGCCCAGGTGCAGGTCGACCAGCGCGTCGAGGTCGTCGAGCTTCACGTCGGGCAGCAGCGCGGCTCGGATCACGCCGGCGTTGTGCACGACGGTGGTGGGCGAGAAGCGCCCGACCAGTTCGCGTACCGCCTCGCCGGTGGCGGCGCGGTCGCTCAGGTCGACCTCGATGCTGTGCAGCTTCGGATGGTCGATCTCGGCCTTGCGGCGCGCGAGCGACACCACCTCGTAGCCCTGTGCAAGCAGGTCTTCGCAGATGGCCTTGCCGATGCCGGCGCTGCCGCCGGTGACGGCTGCGACCCTGGGGGCAGCCGCGCTCATGCCTGCGCTCCCACCAGCGCCAGCACGCGCAGCGGACTGCCACTGCCCTTCTCGATCTTCAGCGGCGGGCAGATCAGCACCGCACCCGAAGGCGGCAGCAGGTCGAGGTTGCTCAGGCACTGCAGCCCGTAGCGGCCCGCACCGTGCATGTAGTAATGGCACGGGTACGGAGGGCGCAGGTGGTAGCCCTGCCCTGCATCGGTGCCGATGGCCTCCGAGCCGAAGCCCAGTACGTCGCGCTGCTCGACCAGGAAGCGCACGGCCGCGGTGCTCGGGCCCGGCGTGTGCTGGCCCGTCGCGTCGAAGTTCTGGTAGGCCTCGGGGTCGGTGCGCTTCGACCAGTCGGTGCGCATCAGCACCCATGCGCCCTTCGGGATGCGGCCATGGGCAGCCTCGTAGGCCTCGATGTCTTCCAGGGTCAGCAAGTAGTCGGGGTCGTCCTTCACCTGCGGCGAGCAGTCGATCACGCAGGCCGGCGCCACGAAGTGCTGCACGGGGATGGTGTCGACCGAGTTGTTCGGCAGGTCGCGGCCCGAGATCCAGTGGATCGGCGCATCGAAGTGCGTGCCGGTGTGTTCGCCGCAGGAGAAGTTGTTCCAGTACCAGCCGGGACCGCGCTCGTCGTACTTCGACACCTCCTCGATGCGGAAGGGCCAGCACTGGCCCATCTCGGGCGGCAGCGCGATCTGCGGGAACTCGGGCGTCAGCGTCTGCGTGAGGTCGATCACGCGGATGCGGCCGCTGGCCATGGCGGTCACCAGACCGCCGAGGATCTCGGCGGTGGACATCGGTTCTGTGGCTCTCGTCATTTCATTCTCCGATCTCTATTCCAGGAACACCGCGCAACCGGCTTTGCCAGGCCGCAGGTGTTGCCCCCTGCAAGGGGGTTTGCGAAGCGACACGAAGTGCGCGAAGCCTGGGGGTGTGCCTCATGCTCCTGCGGCCAGCTCGCGCTCGAGCACCTTGGGGTTGTCGCGCCAGCGCTCCAGCCACTCCTGTGCCACGTCGCCGGGGTACACGTCTTCCACGCCGTCGCGCAGCGCCTTCACGATGGCGTTGGCCAGCGCGGCGGGCGCGAGCTTGGGCGGCGGCGTGTGCTGGTTCCATTCGTCGTCGATGGGACCGGGGAACACGTTGATTACGCGGATGCCCGCAGGCCGCATCTCCGCGCGCAGGCATTGCGCGAGCGAATGCGCCGCCGCCTTCGAGGCGCTGAAGGTGCCGTGCGGCGGGAAGTTGCTCAGCGCGTAGATCGACAGCAGATTGACCCACGCCGTCGCGCCCGTCACGCCGTCCGCAGAACGGCCCTTGAGCGCGGGGCCGAACTCCTGCGCCAGGCGCAGCAGTCCGAAGTAGTTGATGTCCATCTCGGCCTTGGCAACGTCGGTGCCGCGCCGTGCGCCGATGCCGAAGGTGCGGTGCACCTCCGCGTTGTTGATGACGATGTCGACCTTGCCGCCGATGGAGCCCGCAAGCTCCGTCACCTGCCGGCCGTTGGTCAGGTCCAGCGGCACCAGCGTGACCTGCGGCAGCGCCGAGATGTCGTCGAGGCCGTCACCCATCTTCTTCCAGGGCTCGGCGTGTCCGACCCAGACGATGTCGGCGCCGGCCTTGACCAGCGCGCGCACGATGGCCTGGCCGGTCTCGGTCTTGCCGTCTGTCACCAGCACCTTGCGGAACTTGGGGTCGCTGGTCATCTCGCGCAGCATCTTGTCGTCGGCCATGTGGGGACTCCCTTCGTTCGGAAAAGCAATGAGAACGGCCTGGCCCGCGCGGTCGAGCCGGGCGCCTACGCGCACGCGCTGCGGCGCGTCACCGACCTCGCCGTGCAGGTGGACCATGAGCGTGGGGCCGGCATCCAGGTGCACCAGGCCCAGCCGCCAGGGCAGCCGCTCGCGGAAGAACAGATCGTTGCTGTGATGCAGCGTGGTGCTGCCGAGCAGTTCGCCCTCGCCGCTCTGCTGCCGCCAGCGCAGCGCGGCGGAAAGACACTTGTGGCAGACCTCGCGCGGCGGGTACTGCACCGTGCCGCAGTCGTCGCAGGTCTGGAGCTCGAAGCGGCCTTCGGCCGCGGCAGCGGTCAGGCCCAGCGCCACGCGGCCGCGAGCGCCTGGCGGCAGGTTCATCTGCCGGGTGCGCAGCACCGGGTTCTTGCGCGGGGGGCGCATCAGGGGCATCGTCATGCCGGTCTCCCGAGGATCACCGCGCCTGTGCACAGGCAGCGGTCGTAGGTCACCATGCCGAAGCCGGCGACGAGGCCCAGTTGTGCGTCGGGCACGGTGCGCGCGCCGGCTTCGCCGATCAACTGGCGGATCGCCTCGACCATGCCGAGGAAGCCGCCCGCCGCACCGGCCTGCCCGGCAGACAGTTGCCCGCCGCTCGTGTTGTTCGGAAAGCTGCCGTCGAAGGTCATGGTGTTGGCCTGCACGAAGGCCGGCCCTTCGCCCTTCTCGCAGAAGCCCAGGTCCTCGAACTGCATCATCACGATGACGGGGTAGTCGTCATAGGTCTGCACGAAGTCGAGTTCCGCGGGCCGGATGCCGGCTTGCGCGTAGAGGTCGTCGCGGTCCTTGCGCCAGCCGCCCTGCACCATCACCGGGTCTTCTGCGTAGGCGTTGTGGCGCTCGATGGCGCCGCGGACCACCACGTGCGCCAGTCCGAGGTCGCGGGCGCGCTCCTCGCTCATCACGAGGAAGGCGTCGGCACCGGCACAGGGCATCACGCAATCGAAGAGATGGATCGGGTCGGAGATGGGCCGCGCGGCCATGTACTCGTCGAGCGTCAGCCCCTTCTTGAACATCGCGTTCGGGTTGCCCAGCGCGTTGGTGCGCTGGTCCACGCAGATGCGGCCGAAGTCTTCGCGCCGGGCGCCATAGGTGCGCATGTAGTTGGCGGTGATGAACGCGAAGATCGAGTTCGGGCCGCCAGAGCCGTAGGGATAGCTCGCGTCGCGTGCGAAGTTGCTGAAGCTGCCCAGGGTCTGGCGGAAGGAATCGACGTGGTTGGTGTCGGCCCCCACGCAGGCCACGATGTCGGCATCGCCCGCCTGCACCGCGCGCGCCGCACGGCGCAGGCACATCACGCCCGAGGCACCGCCGGTGGGCACGTGGTCGAGCCAGCGCGGCGACAGGCCCAGGTGCTGCGTCACGCCCACGGCCGTGTCGGGCGCGAGCGAGAAGCTGCTGAGGCACAGGCCGTCGATCTGTTCCTTGGGCACGCCGCTGGCCTTCACCAGCGCCTCGATGGCCTGCCCGACGAACCAGTGCGCGGTGCGCGTGGAGTAGCGCACGTAGGGCACGGTCACGGGCACCGCGACCGCCACGCCCTCATAGGAAAGCCGCCGCTTCGCCGTCATGCCTGCCTCTTCTTCATCGAGCGGGTGTCGATGCAATGGGCCTGGCCGGGGAGCGACTGCGCCATCTCGCGCAGCTGTCCGCGCTGGATCTTCTGCGAGGGCGTGAGCGGCAGCGCATCGACGAAGGCCACGTAGCCGGGCGCCTTGTAGTAGGCGAGCTGCGCGAGCGCGTGCTCCACGATGCTGGCCGCCGTCTGCTGCGGCTTCGAGCCATCGACGCCTTCGCGCATCACGATGCAGGCAAGCACCTCGTCGCCGCGCACCTCGTCGGGCGTGGCGGCCACGGCCGATGCCTTCACGGCCGGATGCTGGTTGAGCACGCTCTCGACTTCGACGGCCGAGATGTTCTCGCCGCTGCGGCGGATCACGTTCTTCTTGCGGTCGACGAAGAAGAAGTTGCCCTCGGCATCGCGGCGCACCAGGTCGCCGGTGTGGAACCAGCCGTCGGCCCAGGCTTCACGCGTGGCTTCGTCGTCCTTCAGGTAGCCGGAGAAGAAGTGGCGCCGCGGATCGGGGCCGGCCGAGCGCACCAGAAGTTCGCCCGGTGCATCGACGCCGACATCGCTGCCGTCGTCGCCCACGAGGCGGATCTCGACGAAGTCCTCCTGCCGCCCGAAGCAGCTGGTACCCACCAGGCGCGGCTCCCGGTTGGCCATGATGCAGGCGGCCGCGCCGGTCTCGGTCATGGCCCAGGCCTCGACCAGCGGGAAGCCGAAGCGCTCCTCGAAGGGCGCGTGGTTCTTGCGGTCCACACCCGCGCCGAAGCCCCAGCGGATGGCATGGTCGCGGTCGGCTGCCGATGCAGGCGCGGACAGCAGCATGGCGGGCATCACGCCCAGGTAGTGGACGATGGTCGCGCCGCTCTCCTTCGCGCTCGCCAGCCAGGTCTTCGGATGGAAGCGGTCGAGCTGCACCAGGCAGCCGCCAGCGACCAGCACCACCATGGTGGAGAAGGCCATCGCGTTCATGTGGTTGAGCGGCAGCGGCGTGATCACGCGCTCGCTGTCGGGCCGGATGCTGCACACGCCGTCGAGCGCCGCATACCACTCGCCTGCGCGCAGGAAGTAGGCATTGCTCAGGATGCAGCCCTTGGGACGGCCCGTGGTGCCGGAGGTGTAGAGCAGGCCGCATTCGGTGTCGACACCCACGGGCTCGTGGGCGCGCGGCGCGGCTGTCTTCGCGGGAGGCACATCATCGTCTGGGCCCATGGTCTCGAAGGCGATGCCCGCCTTCGCAGCCGCGGCACGCAGGTCGCCCGCGCGCTCCGGCAGCGTGACGGCCAGGCCGATCTCGCTGTGGCCGATCAGGTAGACCAGTTCGGCCGAGCGCATCTCTGCGTTGATCGGCACCACGCTCACGCCCAGCGCGTTCAGCGCGAGCCAGTGGAAGATGAAGGCCGGCCGGTTCTCCAGCAGCAGGCCGACGCGATGGCCGTGGCCGTAGCCGGCCCGTGCATAGGCTGTGCGCAGGCGCTCGATGCGCTCCGCCGCATCGCCCCAGTGGATGGCGCCCGCTTCGATGCCGTAGGCGGCGGCGGTCACCGATTCGGTGAAGAGGAATTCGGCCTGCGGCGTACGCGCGGCCGTGGCCGCGAAGACTTGATGGACGGTGGCGTGTGGCATCGCGTCCCTGTCAGATGAAGAGCTGCACGGCCGGCAGGGCCGCGTCGCAGTTGAGCAGGTTGACGCGCTTGAGCGTCATGCGCAGCGCGCCGTCCTGCACCGTGAGGTGGTGGAAGAAAGTGCCCACGTAGAACTGGATCTCGTCGCCCTGCGACTCGGTGTAGTGGAACGAGGTGCGCACCACGTAGCAGTTGGCATCCGCGTCGAACTGCTCGACCACCGGCACCTGCAGCAGGTGGTGGCAGCGGCTCGGCGGCTGCTGCGAGAAGGCGCGCGGGCTCTTCAGGCGCTCGATGCGAAGGTCGCGCAGCAGCTTGTCCTCGTAGAGGTGCGAGGTGTGGTTGAGGCCGTCTTCCTGGTCGGGAATCAACGGTATCCAGTAGAAGGCGTCGTCGGTGAAGAGCGCGTTCCACTCCTCGTAGCGGCGGGTGTCGAGCAGGTACGCCTCGTTCACGACGAAGTCGATCAGGTCCTGATGCGTCACCGATGTCATTCGAGCACCCCCTCATTCGAGGAACACCGCGGAACCGGCTTTGCCGGGCCGCTGGTGTTGCCCCCTGCAAGGGGGTTGGAGAAGCGACACGAAGTGCGCGAAGCCTGGGGGTTGGCCATTACATTGTCTCCGTCATGCGCTGGACCCAGCTGCGGTACTGGTTGCGCATCGGCAGCTCGTTGGTGCCGCCGGTGGTGATCTCGCCGCCCTTCAGTTCGGCCGGGTCGTAGTCGCGGTGCAGGCTGACCCACTCGTTGCCGCTCGCCTGCAGGCCGGCCTGCATGCCGCGATAGGCCTGCAGGTCGTCATGGCCCACCACCGAGAAAGGCGAATTGATGAGGCGGTTGTACATGGCGGTGCGCTGCAGCAGCTCGGGCGGCGCGCCCTTGAGGCGGAAGGTCCAGCTCTCGATGAGGGTCTTGTCGGCGGAGATCGGCTTGACCACGCGGATCGCCTGGATCGCGCCCTTGATCGTGAGGTTCGGGTAGTAGACGGTGTTGTGCCGCGCCATGCCGAGGATCTGCGCAGTCTTCTCCTCGCCGTAGCGGGCCTTCATCGCGTTGTCGTACTCGGGGATCGCCTTGTACTTGCTGTGGATGCTGAAGTGCACGCCCGTGAAGCTGTGGCCGTTGTCGTAGGTGCGGATGCCCATGTCCTCGAAGAACTTGTAGTCGGACATGAAGGGCACGAACTGCTCCACCGCCATAGGCTTGGGCTCGCTCTCGGGCTTGTCGGCCCACATGCGCTTGGCGGTGCCGGCCGACGACTCGTGCGCCACCATCGGGTGCATGGTGTCGTTGAGGTTCTCCACGAACATCTTCCAGTTGCACTGGTGCATGAAGCGCAGGCAGCCGCCGGCGATCTCCAGTTCGCCTTCGGGCGAGCGGTCGGCCATGTTGTCGATGGAGCTCAACGAGTCGCCGAAGTACTCGTCGAAATCGGGGCCGGCATCGTTGATCTTCACGAAGATGAAGCCGCGGTGGCTGCGCACGTGCTTCACGGTGGTCAGGCCCTTGCCCGACTCGCACTCGTGCAGCTGGGTGTTCTCGTAGCCCGTCTTCAGCGGAATCGCCAGCGGCGCGCCGTCGGTCTTGAAGGTCCAGGCGTGATAGGGGCAGCGGAAGAACTTGCCGGTGTTGCCGCAGGGCCCGTTGACGAGGCGAGAGCCCTTGTGGGCACAGCGGTTCATCATCACGCGCACGCTGCCGTCGGAGTGGCGCACCACGATCAGCGGGCGGCCTGCGATCTCGTTGCTGATCCAGTCGCCGGGCCTGGGCAGCTGGCTCTCGTGGCCGACGTAGTTCCAGGTGTTGGCGAAGAAGTGCTCCTGCTCCAGCTCGAAGAGCTCCTGGCTGGTGTACAGGTCGCGGTGCACCCGGTCGTTCTGCACCAGCGCACGGATGGCATCGGGGTTGTCTCTGTAGGAGGTCATGGCTCTGGTGGCTCCTTGCTTCAGATGTCCAGCACGAGGCGCGCCCCCTTGGCGCGCGAGATGCAGATCTGCATGACGTTGCCTTCCGCCTTCTCCCGGGCTGTGAGCACGTAGTCGCGATGGTCGATCTCGCCTTCGAGCACGGGCACTGCGCACACGCCGCATTCGCCGCGCTTGCAGTCGAACATCGGGTCGCAGCCGTGCTCGATGAGGCAGTCGAGGATGCTCTGGTCCGCCGGCACCGTGAAGCGCTGGCCCGACTGGGCAAGCTCCACTTCGAAGGGCTGGTCGCCCTCTTCCGCGACGGGCTCGTTGAAGAGCTCGAAGTGCACGCGGTCGTGCTCCCAGCCGCGTGCCTGGGTGCGTTCGAGCACCGCGTCGAGCATGACCTTGGGGCCGCACACATACAGGCGGTCGCCTGCAGGAACGCCATCGAGCAAAGCGTCGATGGCCAGCGGCGCGCCAGCCTCTGCATCGGCGTGCACGTGCAGGTCGTCGCCCAGCAGCGCCTGCAGTTCGGGCAGGAAGGCCATCAGCTCGCGGCTGCGACCGGCGTAGTGCATGCGCACGGCAGCACCCTCGGCGCGGCGGCGCGCGGCCATGGTGGCCATGGGCGTGACGCCGATGCCGCCCGCCACGAGCACGGTGCCGCCCGGGCCGGTGTGCAGCGGAAAGTCGTTCTTCGGCGGCTCAATGGCGATGGTGTCGCCCTCCTTCAGACCGTCGTGCATGAAGCGCGAGCCGCCGCGGCCTTCGGCCTCCTTGCGCACCGCGATCACGTACTCGGTCGGTGCGTTGGTGGCGTTGCGCGCCGTGTCGAAGTTGATGAGCGAGTAGTGGCGCCAGTCGGTCTTGCCGCCGGGCAGCGACACCTGCACGCGGATATGGGCACCCGCCGCGAAGCCGGGCAGCGCGCGGCCGTCGTCGGCGCGCAGGCGCAGCATGCGGATCAGCGGGTTCAGTTCGCGCGCCTCGGCAACGCGCAGCGAGAGGGTGGCTGGATTTGTGCTCATCGTCGTTCTCTTCTCTTCAGGCCAGCGCGTGCTGCGCCAGCGCGGCCTGCAGCTTGTGGCCGTGTTCGTCGGCCAGCGCGGCGTCGCGCAGTTCGCGCAGCGTGGCCGGTGCGAGCCTGTCGCCCGCGCGCTCGAAGGCGCGCATCACGGTGTCGTAGTTGCGGATGCCGCGCTCGTGCGTGTCGCTGTAGCCCTTGACGAGGCGCTGGCACTGGGCGAGCTCGACGGCAAGGTCCGGATTGCGCTGCGCCGTGGCGGCGATGCGCTGCAGCCATTCCTCGATGCGGCGGTTCTCCTCCGCGTAGCGCATGGTCGACAGGCGCCAGCGCCTGCATGCCGCCACCATGCGCAGCATGAGGTAGCCGCGCAGCGAGCTGGTCTGGATCACGCGGCCGTGCTGTGTGAAGCGCTCGACGATCTTCTTCGGCAGCGTGGAGTTCATGAGCCAGCGGCCGATGCCGCCAGGCAGCGTCTCGCAGATCTCCTGCAGGCGCGGATGCATGTATTCGTTGATGGCGAGCACCTGGCCGGGCTGCACGCGCGCCTCGCCGCGCACGCGCTCGAAACGGGTGGCGCGGGTCTTCAGCGCCGCGACGCGCGCGGTGTCTTCGTAGGACATCCAGAGCGCGAGGTGGCGCGCGGTTTCGCGAAGCAGGCGGTGGTCGCCCGCGGGCAAGGCCGCGACGGCGGCCATGCGATCGAGATAGAGGCCGGCGTAGGCCGGGTCCTGATAGTCAATGAGCCGGCGCACGCCTTCGAGCAGCAGGTCTTGTGCTGCCGTCGGGAAGCTGTTGTGCACACGCTCGACCAGTGCGCGTACCGCAGGGTGTCGCGGCTGTGGCGCGGGGGCGGCGACCGGTGCCTCCTTCGCCGGCTCGCCATCGTCGCCGCCCTGAGCTCGTTCGAATGCCGCACCGAAGGCCTTGAGGCTGGGCTTCACGCCTACGCCGCCGCGCTCGATGGTCGCCTCGAACTGCGCGCGGCTGAACGGCAGCACGCCCGAGCCCGCCAGCGCACCGAAGAGCACCGCGCTGATCACGCTGCCCGAAGCCTCGGCGGCCTGGGCCATGTCGAAGCGGATGAAGCGCTTGGCTGCGTTCGCGGTGTGGGCCAGGAGCTGGCCGCTGTCGACGCGGCCATCGCCCATCGCGCTCTTCTCGGCGATGGAGAACACGCGGTGCGTGGAGGCGATCAGCGTGGTGCGCTCGCGCGTGACCAGGCCACGCTGCACGGCGCGGCCGGCTTCCATCAGCTCGGATGCGAGCACCACGTCGACGTCGCCCGGCAGCGGCATCAGCGCGAGCACCGGGGTGCCGCTGTCGGCCTTGGCCTGCGCCGCGGGGTAGAGCTCGACGTAGTAGATGGTCGCGCCGGTGCGCTGGGCCACGCCCGGCACGGAGGTGGTCTGGGCGACGTAGCCGTTGGCCTCGCCCATGTCGACGATCCAGTCGGCGAGCACGCCGCCGCCCTCACCGCCCATGGCGAGGATCGCGATCTTGATCGGGCTCATTGCTCCCCCCCAGGCTTGCTCACTTCGTGTAGCCGCCAACCCCCTACCGGGGGCGATACCTGCGGCCCGGCAAAGCCGGTTCCGCGGCATCCCTGGAACTTCGACACCATGTTTTTGCTTTGCATGGAGGGACTCATTCAGAAGGCATAGGCTTCACGGCGGCGAGCCTCGCCGCGCTGCATCCAGCCGATGACGGCCGCGCGCACGCGCTCGCGCAGCTGGTCCCAGCGGCTGGGGTTGCTCACGATCTGCGCCTTGTAGAAGGAGGGGCACAGCACGGCAGCGTGCGAGACCTCGCCGCACACGCCGCAGCCCACGCAGCTGTCGAGCACGGCCGCGACCGGGTCGGTGCGAAGCGGATCGGGGTTGGGCTTGATCGACAGCGACGGGCAGCCCGAGAGGCGGATGCAGGAGTGGTCGCCGGTGCAGGTGTCGGAGTCGACGCCGAACTTCTCGCGCACCATGCGCTTGCCGTCGGCGATGGCCTTGCGCACCAGCGGCTTCTCGCGGCGCTGCTTGTTGAGCATGCACTCCGACTGCGCGATCAGCACCTTCGGGCCCTTCTCCCTGGTGGTGAGCGCCTCCTTGAGCGCGTCGCGCATGCCGGCGATGTCATAGGTGCGGCGCATGGTCTTCACCCACTTCACGCCCACGCCGCGCACGGCGCTCTCGATCTCGTGGCCCGTGCTGCGCGTCTTGTTGACGGCGTTCGACGAGAGGATGTCCTGCCCGCCGGTGGCCGAGGTGTAGTTGTTGTCGACGACGATGGTGAGGTTGTCGCTCTTGTTGAAGACCGCGTTGGCGACGCCGCTGGTCAGGCCGTTGTGCCAGAAGCCGCCGTCTCCCATCATCGAGATCGCGCGCTTGCCTGCGGGCGCATTGAGCGCAGCGGCACCCGCCCCACCGAGGCCGTAGCCCATGGTGGTGTTGCCGATGTTGAAGGGCGGCAGGATGGAGAACAGGTGGCAGCCGATGTCGGCACTCACGTGGTGCGGGCCGAGCTCGCGCTCGACCAGCTTCATCGCACTGAAGATGGGGCGCTCGGGGCAGCCGGTGCAGAAGCCGGGCGGACGGGCGTGGACCACTTCGCCGAGCGGCGCGACGGGCTGCGCAGGCTCGGCCGCGACCTCGGTCAGCGGGATCACCTTGCGCACGGGCGCGGGCACCGGCAATGGCGCGAGGCGTTCATAGCGCTCGCAGAAGCTGCGCGCGCCCTTGAGCAGCTCGGAGGCGGTGTATTCGCCGGCCACCGGCAGCATGTCCTTGCCGTGCAGCACCGTGGAGGACCCGGCCTGGCGCAGGATGGTCGCGAGGTTCTGCTCGACGAAGTTGGGCTGCCCCTCTTCCACCACGAGCACCGCGCGCTTGCCTTCGCAGAAGCGGATCACCTCGCTCTCGATGACGGGATAGGCGACGTTCATCACGTACAGCGGCACCTGGGTGTTGCCGTAGACGTCCGCGAGGCCGAGGCGTTCGAGGGCGCGCACCAGCGTGTTGTAGCTGCCGCCCTGCACGATGATGCCGATGTCGTCGGCGTCTTCCGAGAAGAACTCGTTGAGCTTGCGCTCCTCGATGAAGCGCACGGCAGCGGGCCAGCGGTCCTTCACCTTCTCCTGCTCGTGCACGAAGCTCGCGGGCGGCAGCACGATGCGGCCGACATCGCGCTGCGGGTTCTCGAGCGCGTCCTTCAGCGTGAACTTCGCGAGCTTGTTGTCGCCCGCGACGAAGTGGCCGTGCACGTGGCAGGCGCGGATGCGCAGTTGCAGCATCACCGGCGTGTTGCTGGCTTCGGAGAGATCGAAGCCCTGCTTCACGGCATCGACGATGCTGGGCAGGTTGGGCCGCGGATCGAGGAGCCAGATCTGCGACTTCATCGCGAAGGCGTGGCTGCGCTCCTGCATGATCGACGAGCCTTCACCGTAGTCCTCGCCCACAATGATGAGCGCGCCACCGGTCACGCCGCCCGAGGCCAGGTTGGCCAGCGCGTCGGAGGCCACATTGGTACCCACGGTGGCCTTGAAGGTGACGGCACCGCGCAGCGGGTAGTTGACGGAGGCTGCGAGCGTGGCGGCCGCGGTGGCTTCGCTCGCGCTGTTCTCGAAGCGGATGCCCTGCTCTGCGAGGATGTCCTGCGCATCGGCAAGCACGTCCATCAGGTGCGAGATGGGTGCGCCCTGGTAGCCGGCCACATAGGAAACTCCCGACTCCAGAAGGGCCTTGGTGACGGCCAGAATGCCCTCACCCCTGAAGACTTCCCCACCAGAAAGCCGCAGTTTCTTGACTTCTTCAACGAATGAACGCTCTGCCATCGGGGTCCTTGTTGTCTGTCGTGGGACGATGCGACCAGGAGGTTGCATCGTGCTTTCTATAATGTTGACAAATGAATGTATCCACAATCATGAATTACCCTAGACATGCAAGCAGCGTGCCCGTGGCGACTGTGAGGTGCCTTCATGGCTGATCAACCCGCCGAATCGCATCGCTTCGTCGATGACTACCTGCCTGCGCTGCTCGCGCAGGCCAGCCAGCTGATCTCCTCGGAGTTCCACGAAGTGGCGCGCCAGCAGGGCTTCTCCGTGTCGGAGTGGCGCGTGATGGCCTCGCTCGCGGGCAGCGAGCCGGTCAGCATCGGCCAGCTCGCGCAGGTCACCGTGACGAAGCAGCCCACGGTGACGCGGCTGCTGGACCGCATGGAAGCACGCGGACAGGTCGAGCGCCTGCCCCACGAGAGTGATCGCCGCATCACGCTGGTGCGCATCACGCGCAAGGGGCTCAAGGCCGTCGAGCACCTGATGGAACTTGCACGCGAGCACGAGCGGCGCGTGCTGGAGCCCTTCGGGCTGCGCCGCGCGGAAGAGCTCAAGCAGACGCTGCGGCAGATGATCGACCTGCACATGCGCCTGCCGGCCGACGAGCCGGAAGAGGACTGAGCGCGCCTGCTCCGCCGCTCAGAGGCGGGGCACGAGAACGGCGCGGCCGCGGTGGCCGCGCTGGGTGATCCAGTCGAGTGCGATGGCGGCATCCGCCAGTGCGAAGGGCCGCACCTCAAGATGCAGGCGCCCATCGGCAAGCCGTGCCAGCAGTTCGGGAACCGCCGCACGGCCTTCCGCTTCGCGCCGGAACATGTTCAGGGGCAGCAGCGACACGTCGCGCTGCAGGAAATGCGCGATGTCGAGCGACAGCGTCGGGCCCGCCGTGTAGCCGACCAGCACTGCCCGGCCACCCGGGCGCACTGCAGGCAGCGTACGAGCGAGCACATCTCCACCGACGGTATCCACGAGCAGATCGGCGAGGCCGGCTTCCGGCGGCTGCGCATCGGCAGCGACCGCAATCGCGACGCAGCCGGCATCGCGGGCAAGCTGCATCACGAGCGAGCCGACGGCGCCGCTCGCCCCAGTCACCAGCACCTGTTCGCCCGCCTGCAGCTTCGCGACTTCATGCAGCGCCACCCACGCGGATGTCGTCGGAGAGAAGAAGGCAGCGCCCAGGGTCATCGGCACGTCGTCGGGCAACAGGCCCAGCGCTTCGTCGGGCGCATCGATCAGCTCGCACCATGTGCCGTCGAAGAGCGTGCCCAGGCCGCTTCCGCGCAGCCAGACGCGCTGGCCCACCTGGAAACGCCCGCTCGCGACGACTACCCCTGCGGCCTCCACGCCCGGCGTGTAGGGCAATGGCGGATGCCGCAGGAAGCTGCCGCGCCACACGGTGCGGTCGATGTGCCCGACCGTCGCAGCCTCCATGCGCACGATGGTGCGCCCGGGCTGCGCGATGGGCTCGGCGATCTCCTCCAGCACGGGCACGGCATCGAATCCGTGGATGCGCACAGCTTTCAAGGCAGGTTCTCCAGGAAGTCGAGCACCGTGCGGGCAAAGGCCTCGGGCATCTGATCGGGCAGCGGCACCATGCCGCCTTCGATGTCGACGATGCGCGCCTGCGGAAGATGGTGCTGCAGTTCAGCGGCATGGGGAGCAGCGAAAGGATCGTCGGTCGCGCGCACGATCAGCACGGGCTGCGCGATGCGGCCCAGGCGCTCTTCCATGCGGTACGACGCCACGGCACGGTGCCCTTCTTCGACATGCGCGACCTTCAATGCATCGAGCACGAAGGCTTCGAGCAGTTCGGGGCGGCCGGCCGGATAGAAGCCCTGGCGCTTCTGCCAGAGCGCGGCGAGATGCCTGCCGTCTTCGCTCGGCGCGACCTCGTCGATGGGCGGACGCTGCGCTCGCGCCTTGCGAAAGGCCTCGTCGGTGTACGGCGTGGACGACAACACCAGGCTGCGCACGCGCTGCGGAAACGCCGCTGCAAGCTCGACCGCGATGACGCCGCCGGTGTGATGGCCCACCACGTCGGCCTTCTCGATGCCCAGCGCATCGAGCAGTTCGCGGGCCACGCGCGCCCATTGCTCGATGCTTGCCGGCACTCCACCGTCGGCGGAGTCGCCGAAGCCGGCCGTGTCCATCGCGATGGCCCTGCGGCGCGCGCCGATCAGCGGTAGCACCGCGCGGTATTCGTTCCAGCTGCGCGGCGACTGATGCAGCAGCAGCACGGCCGGTGCCGTACGGTCACCGCATGCCGCGTAATGCACCTGCCCCACCGACAGGTCGGCGAATGCGCGGCGGATGATGCTCATGACAGGGTCCGGTCGGCAGGCGCGCGCCACAGGCCCGCATGCCGCAGCTCGCCTAGCGTGCGAGAGAGCACGTCGCGCCGGTAGGCCGCGACATCGCGGCCCTCGTATTCGTAGAAGCCGCTGCCGCTCTTGAGGCCGAGCCGCCCCTCTTCGACCATCTTCCCGACGATGGCCGGCGCGGTATAGCGGCCGGCGTCGAGCGACGCCGACATCTCGCGGCTCGCGTGATGCAGGATGTCGCAGCCGCCGAAGTCGATGAACTCCACCACGCCCAGTGCCGCGAAGCGCAGGCCCAGGCCGTAGCGGGTGGCCTTGTCGATTTCCTCGGCGGTGGCGGCGCCCTCCTCGATCATTCGTGCGGCCTCGTTCATCACCAGCGCCTGCAGGCGGGGGACGATGTAGCCGGGCGATGCACCGCAGACCACGGGCAGCTTGCCGATTTCTTCCATCAGCGCCTTGGTGCGTGCGAGCACTGCGGCATCGGTAGCGGGATGGCAGCTGAGCTCGACCACCGGAATCACGTACGCCGGGTTGAGCCAGTGCATGTTGAGGAAGCGCCCCGGCAGCCGCACCAGCGACGCCAGCTGCGTCACCAGGATGCTGCTGGTGGTCGAGGTGAGGATCGCGTCGTCGCGGCAATGGCGGTTGAGCTGCTCGAAGGCATCGCGCTTGGCCTCCATGGTTTCAGGCACGCCCTCGAACACGAGCTCTGCCGCAGCCAGTGCGTGCGGGGCAGCGGCGGCATCGACGAAATCGACGCGCGCAGCGATGTCGGCGATCTGCGACTCGTCGATCACGCCGAGCTGCGCGAGCCCGGAGAGGCTGGCGTCGATCTCTGCCTTCGCTTCGCCGCGCAGCCGTTGCCACGCTTCATCGGTGCGCTGGCGCAGATCGATCAGCGAGATTCGGTGGCCGGCATAGGCGAACGCGATGGCGATGCCGCGTCCCATGCGCCCCGCGCCCACGGCCGCGAAGCGAGGCAGCGAGGAGGTTTCATTCGCCATCGTGGAGCCTCTGCTTGAGCTGCGCGGTGCTCAGGCCGGCGAAGCCCAGGCTCTCGAAGGTACGGGGGCCGCGCCGCAGGTCGCGCCCGAGGAAACCGCCGACGATGGCCAGCAGGCCGTGCGCGATGGGTGCATCCACGCCCGCATGGCGCGCGGCGGAGGCGAGGAAGGCGAGGCCGAGCTCGGTGTCTTCGGTGATGTAGCGGTGCTTGTGCAGGTCGATGTTCTCGCGCCAGTCTCCCGACTTGACGAGCTTCTTGTGCGCATCGCCGTACATCCAGCGGTCGTTGTTGTAGTGGTCGGCCAGCGGATAGTGCGGCGAGCCCTGCCCGAAGGCCTCGCGCACTGCGATGCGCTCCTGGTCGAGACGGTCGGTCACGTCGCGCACGGCGCGCTGCGTGCCCTCGTTGTGGATGTCCCAGCGCTCGAAGTGCTGCAGCGGCGCGGCGTTCATCACCATCAGCGGCGGGTGGATGACGGGGCCTGCGTTCATCAGCGCGCCCGAGAGCGCGTCGCCGCAGCCATGCACCGCCGGATAGGCCTTGCGGATCACCTCGATGGCCTGCGCCTCCTTGCGGGCCGGATAGACGCCGGTCGGCAGGCGGATCGCGCGGATGGTGACGTTGACCTCGCGGTCGCCGTGCTTGCGCGCCAGATAGGGCAAGGTGCCGGTTTCGGCCCAGGCGACGTCGGCATGGCTGCCGGCGTCCTTCACGGTGCGCGCCATCACGTAGCTGCCGAAGGTGCCCGGCGGCAGGAAGACGACCTGGCCATCGACCAGGTACGGCGCCATGGCAAGAGCGATGTCGTGCTGGGCGATGGCGGGGGTCGGGATGACGATCAGCTCGGCGCCTTGCATGGCGGCGCCGATGTCGGCGGTGGCGAGCGCGATGGGCACATCGCGCGAGCCGTCGGCGTCCTTCAGCGTGATCGCGCCGGCACGCAGCAGCGGCTGGAGCGCTGCGGCATCGCGGCGCCACAGGCGCACTTCATGGCCGGTTTCAGACAGGTCCGCGGCAGCCGCGTAGGCGCCATGACCACCCCCAAGAATCGCAATTTTCATGTCGAAAGTCGAAAAGCAGGTGTCGATGAACCGGCAGTCGAGAGACGACCCCGGGGAAGCGATGCGCCATTACATTACTTTTCATCGATTCAGATGTCAATCAAACTCGACGGCATCGGCGTGCTCGGAAACCCGGAACGCGTCCGAAATGAAAAAAGCCCGCGCTCGTGAGAACGCGGGCTTTCGCAATGAAGGGGGATGCGGCCCTAAGGCTGCGTTCCCCAAGGGATCAGCGGCTGGGCTTGAACGCGCGCTTCTGGGCGTCGCGGGGCACGAACACCTTGCCCGGGCCGCCATGGCCGGCGCCATTGCCGCGGGGCGCGAAGCCGCCGTCGCCGCGGCCGCCGCCGTGACCATGGCCGCCGCGCGGAGCGCTGTCGCCCCAGCCCGGCTTGCGGCCGTAGCCGCCGCCGTTGCCACCTTCGTCACGGCCGCCGCCGAAGCCGGCGTTCTGGCCCTGATAGCCGCCGCGCGGACCCGATGCGCCCGGGCCGCGCGAGTTGCGGTCGTTGAAGCCGCTGGCGCCGGCGTAGCCGCCGCCATTGCCGCCACGGTAGCCGCCGCCACCACCGAACTTGCGATCGCGCGATTGGCCTTCACGGCCGCGGCCGCCGAAGTCGGGGCGCGATTGGGGCATGCGCTGCTGCGGCTCCATGCCCGGAATCACCTCGGCCTTGAACTGCTGGCGGCTGTAGTGCTCGATGTCCATGATCCGGCGGCGATCGCGGAACTCCGCGAAGGTGACGGCGATGCCGTCGCGGCCCGCACGGCCGGTGCGGCCGATACGGTGGGTGTAGTCCTCCGCCTTCATCGGCAGGCCGAAGTTGAAGACGTGGGTGATGGTCGGCACGTCGATGCCGCGCGCGGCCACGTCGGTCGCAACCAGGATCTGCACCTGGCCGTTGCGCAGCGCCATCAGGCGGCGGTTGCGCAGGCCCTGGCTCAGGGCGCCGTGCAGCGCGACGGCGCTGAAGCCGTCCTGCTGCAGGTCGTTGGCGAGGCCGTCGCACTCGACCTGCGTGCTGGCGAACACGATGGCCTGGTTGATGCTGGTGTCGCGCAGCCAGTGGTCGAGCAGCTTGCGCTTGTGCTGGGCGTTGTCGGCCCAGAACAGTACCTGCTTGATGTTGGCGTGCTTTTCCTGCGGGCTGTCGATGGTCACGCGCTGCGGCTCGCGCATCACGCGGGCGGCCAGCTGCTGGATGCGCGGCGCGAAGGTGGCGCTGAACATCATGGTCTGCTGGCGCTCGATGGTCAGCTGGTTGATCTCGGCGAGGTCGTCGGCAAAGCCCAGGTCGAGCATGCGGTCGGCTTCGTCGACCACCAGGAACTTGACCTGGTCGAGCTTGATCTGCATCGAGCGCTGCAGGTCGAGCAGGCGGCCCGGCGTGGCGACCACCAGGTCGGCGTTCTGCAGGCGGGCGATCTGGAGCTGGTAGGGCATGCCGCCCACCACGTTCGCAATGCGCAGGCCACGGCAGTGGCGAACCAGTTCGATGGCGTCGTGCGCGACCTGTTGCGCGAGTTCGCGCGTGGGGCACAGCACCAGGGCGCCGGGCGTGGCCGCCTTGAAATGGCGGGCGTTGGTCGGATCCTTGCGCTTCGCCTTCTTGGGAGGAGCTTCGCCGCGGGCGGCGGCTTCCTCGGCCAGGCGCTGGAACTCGGCCCTGGCAGCAGCCTCGGCTTCTGCCTGGCGCTTGATGAGGGTGTGCAGCACGGGCAGCAGGAAGGCCGCGGTCTTGCCCGAGCCGGTCTGGCTGGAGACCATCAGGTCGACGAATCGCGTCGACTTGGCTGCGCCGTCCTGGTCGCCCATGGCAATGGGAACGACCTTTTCCTGCACGGCGGTGGGCTGGGTGAAGCCCATGTCGGCCACGGCGGCGATCAGTTCGGGCGCGAGGCCCAGCTTGATGAAGCCGTTGGGAGCAGCGGGCTCCTCGGCGGCGGCAGCCTCGGGGGCAGCGGCGTCCAGCGCCTCGAGGATGGGCGCCTCGGACACGGTGTCCGCGGCGGCGGTGAATTCGTTGTGGGTAGCGGATTGCACAGGCGCGAACTCGCCCTGCGCTTCAAAAGCGTCGGTCATGAATTTCAATCTCAAACGCGAGCGCCGCCGTGGACGGCGCCCCGTTGGGTGGTTAAAAACATCAACCATCCAACGACATTCAACTCCGGGCGGGTACCCGAGGCTGCGGCCCTTTTTGATCAGCAAAAGCTGCGATCGGGCGCGGTGTGCAAGATAGGGAGATGCGAGAAACGCTCACCGGGCTCAAATTTGCCTGCCCGGCCAGCGAAGCCTGCGATTATGGCACGAATCCGGGTTTTTACCTAATTCCGTGCCCCGTTCAATCTGCCAGGCGCAGGAAGGTCTCTCGGTAGTGCGCCAGTTCCTCGATGGATTCGTGCACGTCCGCCAGCGCGGTGTGCGCCTGCTGCTTCTTGAAGGCGTTGTAGGCCGCCGGCTTCCAGCGCTTGGCCAGTTCCTTCAGCGTGCTCACGTCGAGGTTGCGGTAGTGGAAGTACGCCTCGAGCTTGGGCATGTACTTGACGAGGAACCGCCGGTCCTGCCCGATGGTGTTGCCGCACATCGGCGAGCCGCTGCGGGGAACGTACCTGGCGATGAATTCCAGCAGTTGCTGCTCGGCGGCGGCCTCGTCGAGGGTGGAGGCCTTGACCTTGTCGATCAGCCCGCTGCGGCCGTGGGTACCCTTGTTCCAGGCGTCCATGCCGTCGAGCACGGCGTCGCTCTGGTGGATGACGAGCACGGGGCCGTCGATGCGGGGCGTGAGGTCGGGGCCGGTCACGACCACGGCGATTTCGAGCAGGCGCTCTTTCTCGGGGTCCAGACCGCTCATTTCGCAGTCCAGCCAGACAAGGTTCTGGTCGCTTTTCTTCAGGGTGGGCGTGGCCTCGGAGGGCGTCGGGTCAAGGGATTCGGGCATCGCAGGATTGTCGTCGAAGGGCTGCGGCACCGGATAGCGAGGGCTAAACTCGCCGATCCATGTCCTATTCGCTCATCTTCACCATCGCCTTCGCGGCTGCGATCGTCGCTGGCCTGCTCGTGAAGTTCTGGCTGGCCACGCGGCAGATTCGCCACGTGGCGCAGCACCGCGGCACCGTCCCTCCCGCTTTCGCCCAGACCATCACCCTCGCCGCCCACCAGAAGGCGGCCGACTACACCATCGCCAAGGCGCGTTTCGGCCTCGTCGAAATGGCATGGAGCGCGGCGCTGCTGCTCGGGTGGACCCTGCTGGGCGGCCTCGACCTGCTCAACAAGCTGCTGCTGGGCTGGATCGGCGGCGGCATGGTGCAGCAGCTGGTGCTGCTGGCAGCCTTCGCGACCATCGGCGGACTGCTCGAGCTGCCCTTCACGCTCTGGCAGACCTTCAGGCTCGAGGAGCGTTTCGGCTTCAACAAGATGACCTGGAAGCTCTGGCTGGCCGACGCGCTCAAGTCCACGCTGCTGGGCGCGGTGATCGGGCTGCCCATCGCCGCGCTGATCCTCTGGCTCATGGGCGCGGCCGGCCGGTTCTGGTGGCTCTGGGCCTGGGGCGCGTGGATGGGCTTCAACCTGCTGTTGATGCTGATCTACCCGACCTTCATCGCACCGCTGTTCAACAAGTTCCAGCCGCTGGACGACCCCACGCTCAAGGAGCGCGTGACCGCCCTCATGAAGCGCTGCGGCTTCGCGGCCAAGGGCCTCTTCGTGATGGACGGCAGCACGCGCAGCGCCCATGCCAACGCCTACTTCACCGGCTTCGGCGCCAGCAAGCGCGTGGTGTTCTACGACACGCTGCTGCGCCAGCTCAATGCCGGCGAGGTCGAGGCGGTGCTCGCGCACGAACTCGGCCACTTCAAGCATCGCCACATCGTGAAGCGGCTGGTCGCAATGTTCGCTCTGAGCCTGGCCGGCTTCGCGCTGCTGGGCTGGGTGTCGACGCAGGTCTGGTTCTATGCGGGCCTGGGCGTGCAGCCCAACATGGCGGCGCCCAACAGCGCGCTGGCACTGCTGCTTTTCATGCTGGCCGTGCCGGTGTTCGGCTTCTTCGTCGCGCCCTTGCCGGCGCAGCTCTCGCGCAAGCACGAGTTCGAGGCCGACGCCTACGCGGTGGCCCAGACCAGCGGCGCCGACCTGTCGGCCGCGCTGCTCAAGCTCTACCAGGACAACGCATCGACGCTCACGCCCGACCCGGTGTTCGTCAAGTTCTACTATTCGCATCCCCCGGCTTCCGAGCGCCTCGCGCGCATGGCAGCCCCGGCCTGACCCGGTCGGCCCCTCACCCGCAGAAGCCCATCATGAGCAGCATGTTCAAGCCCAAGGACTGGAAGAACCTCCCTCCCCGCAAGGCGCTGAGCGCCACCGAGATCGTGTCCGCCCTGGCGCGCCTCGACAGCTGGAAGCTCACGGGCGACGGCGCTGATGTCGCCATCGAGAAGACCTTCAGCTTCGCCAACTACTTCGAGACCATCGCCTTCGTGAATGCGCTGGCCTTCGTGGCGCACACGCAAGACCATCATCCCGACCTGTCGGTGCACTACAACCGCTGCGTCGTGCGCTTCAACACGCACGACGTGGGCGGCCTGTCGGCCACCGACTTCGACTGCGCCCGCCAGGCCGACGCGCTGGTCGGCGCCGCGCCCGCCGCCTGATGGAGGAACGCGTCCTTGGCTAAGCCCGGCCGCGCCGCGCCCGCAGCAGCAGCCGCTGCGAAGGCCCTCCACGAAGGCCTCGTCGTCGCCAGCCACGGGCGCCACTGCCTCGTCGAGACGCCTTCCGGCGAGCGGCTGATCTGCCACCCGCGCGGCAAGAAGAGCCAGGCCGTGGTCGGCGACCGCGTGCACTGGCAGGCCAGCGAGGACGAGGGCACCATCGAGCAGGTGCTGCCGCGGCGCAACCTCTTCTATCGCCAGGACGAGATCCGCACCAAGTCCTTCGCGGCCAATCTCGACCATGTGCTGATCCTGATAGCGGCCGAGCCGGAGTTCTCCGAACACCAGCTGGCCCGCGCGCTGATCGCCGCCGAAGCCGAGCGCATCGCGCCGATCATCGCGCTCAACAAGAGCGACCTGGTCGAACCCTTCGAGCGCGCATGGGCCAGGCTCGCGCCCTATCGACGCATGCACCACGGTGTGCTGCCGCTGTCGCTGAAGGCCTCGGCCGAGGCGGACCACGCCTCGCTGATGAAGCTGCTCGCAGGCAAGTCCACCCTGGTGCTGGGCCCCTCGGGCTCCGGCAAGAGCACGCTGACCAACCTGCTGGTGCCCGGCGCCGCAGTGCTGACCCAGGAGATCTCGCAGGCGCTCAACTCGGGCAAGCACACGACCACCAGCACCACCTGGTACTGGATCGACGAGGCCCGCACCACCGGCCTGATCGACTCGCCGGGTTTCCAGGAATTCGGCCTGAACCACATCGCGCCGATGCAGCTGGCCAGCCTCATGCCCGACATCGCCGAGCATGCCGGCGACTGCAAGTTCTACAACTGCACGCACCTGCACGAGCCGGGTTGCGGCGTGATCGCGAACGTGGAGACCGCCGATGCGCCGGGCGCCATCAGCGCGAGCCGCTACCGGATCTACGGCGAGCTGTTCGAAGAGCTCAGCCAGAAGCGCTACTGAGCGCAGCCGGCCGCAGACTCAGCCGAGCCAGACCCGGTAGGACTGCCAGGTCGGGTCGAAGACAAGCTCCATCGTCGTCGCCAGTTCCATGTCGTCCTGCAACGATTGGGCCTGCGTGATCGCGCTGTCCGGATCGGCCACCTGGAAGTGGATGGTGCGCACGCCCTCCTCCAGCACCACGTGCGTGCAGCAGCCCGCCTCATGGACCTGCAGCCGCGCCGTCAGCCGGTCTTCGTAGGCGCGGGCCTCTTCCAGCTCCTCACCCGATTCGACCGGAACCGCCACGGACAGTCGATGGCACAGGTCGGCGCGGCCCACCAGCGCGGTCGCCGAGTCGTTGCGCATGACGACCATCTCGATCTCGCCGCCGTCCTCCGAAGTGCGCGTCGCGCTCAGGCCCGACCAGGCATGCTCACCCGGGGCGAACACGCCCGTGTGGCCGAGCTCTTCGCGCCAGCAGGCGTCGAACAGGGGCACGAAATCGTCGAGCGGCACGCCCTTGAAATCGGCCTGCGCGTCCGGCTCGACGTAGTCGACCGCACCGACCTTCACCGCGAAGTCGTACTCGCCGAGGATGTGGTCGAGCATGATCAGGCTCATGTGACGGGCATGGTCGCGCATGTCCATCGGAATGGGCTTGGAGAAGCCGATCTCCAGCGCCACCCGACCCCGATAGGGCTCGTGCCTGACCAGCACCTCGGAGCTCGCCAGCTCGAAGTTGTTCATGCGCATGCCGAAGCCGTCGCTCGCGCGCTGCCGGAAGGCCTCCACCTCGACCTGCGGCAGCCTGGGACGGGACCGCACCAGAGTCATCAGATCCTCGAAGTCGTCCACCGACCCGTGCGCGGTCAGCACGAGCTTGAACGCGGGCGGATCGCCGGCCACCTCGGCGGCCAGCCTCGGGAAGTGCGGCTCCAGCAGCTGGTTCAGGCCCTCCATCAGCTCGCGGGCGGGCAAGGCCCGCAGGCTCTCGAGCCGGGCGCTGAGGGCATTCCAGAACGCCGCGCACGCCTCGGCGCGTGGGTCCGAGGCTTCGATCGGCATGGGCTGGGCGTCTTTCATGGAGTCGATTCGAGGATGTCCTGCAGTCGCTGCACGAGCACGCTGCATTGCTCCCGCGTGCCGATGCTGATGCGCAGGTACTGCGCGATGCGCGGCTGCCTGAAATGACGCACCAGCACCGCGCGCTCGCGCAGCAACGCAGCCAGCTCGGCCGCATCGCGCTTCGGGTGGCGCGCGAAGACGAAGTTGGTCTGCGAGGGCAGCACCTCGAAGCCCAGGTCCTCGAGCTGCAGCGTGAGGCCCTCGCGCGTGTCGACGATCCGGGCGCAGGCGTCGCGGAACCAGGCTTCGTCTTCGAATGCGGCGATCGCGCCCGCCGAGGCGAGACGATCGAGCGGGTACGAATTGAAGCTGTCCTTGACGCGGACCAGCGCGTCGATCAGGTGCGCCTGGCCGCAGGCGAAGCCCACGCGCAAGCCGGCCAGGGCTCGCGACTTCGAGAGGGTCTGGACCACGAGCAGGTTGGGATACCTGCCGATCAGCGGCAGCGCGCTCTCGCCGCCGAAATCGACATAGGCCTCGTCGACGAGCACGACACGGTCGGGGCAGGCCTCGAGCAGCTGCTCGATGCGCGACAGCGGCAGGCCGATGCCGGTCGGCGCATTCGGATTGGCGATGACGATGCCCGCACAACCCTGGCGCGCACGGGCGGCAAGGGCATCGACGTCGATGCGCAGGCCCGCGTCCACCGGCTGCTGCTCGCAGGCAATGCCGTAGAGCTGCGCATAGACCTTGTAGAAGCTGTAGCTCACGTCCGGCATCAGCAGCGGCTCGGACTGCTGGAAGAACGCGAAGAAGGCGTGCGCGAGCACTTCGTCTGAACCGTTGCCGGCGAACACCTCGCCGGGCTGCAGGCCGTGCCGGCGGGCGACGGCCTCGCGCAGCGCTAGCGAAGTGGGGTCCGGGTAGCGCTCCAGGCCTTCTTCGGCGGCGCGGCGGATGGCCTCCACAGCGATCGACGACGGCGGATACGGGTTCTCGTTGGTGTTGAGCTTGACGAGGTTCGCGATGCGCGGCTGCTCGCCGGGCACGTACGGCTCGAGCGCGGCGATCCGCGGGCTCCAGAAGGACGGCACGGGTTGCTGCGGCTGTTGTTGCTGGGTCATGGCTTCGGACCTTCGCTCAGCCGAGCAGGCGAGCCAGGGTCAGCAAGGCCAGCAGCACCATCCACATCACGACCGAGCGCCAGACCAGGCCGACGACGCTGCGCAGATGGGCCGGCTCGGGCTCGCGGCCCGGCGTGCTGCCGCTGTCGGTGCGGCGGCCATCGGCCAGCGATTCGCCGGCCTGGGCGCGCGGCAGCGGATCGGCGACCGGGATCGGGCGCAGCGAGCCGCCGCCCAGGCGCACGTTCACCGCACCGGAGGTGGCCGCAAGGATCACGCCGTCGTTCTCGTTGGGAAAGCGCTGCGCGTCGTTGCGCCAGCAGTCGATCGCCTCCTCGAAGCTGCCGACCACCGCGAAGCCCAGCGCGGTGATGCGCGCGGGCAGCCAGTCGATCGCATGCCAGGCGCGCTCCGCGGCCTCCTGCACCGAGGCGCTGGAAGGCTGCACCGCGGCGCCGTTCTTGTGGGCCCAGTAGCGCGAGACGAACTCGCTCATGCGGTAGAACACCGCGCCTGCCGGGCCTAGGCCGATGGCTGCGACGATCGAGAACCATGCGAGCACGCCGAACACGTGGCGGTGCGCCGCGATCACGGAATGCTCGATGACGTGGCGCACGATCTCGCTGCGCGGCAGGTCCGCCGCGTCGACGCCCTGCCAGTGCGCGAGAAGAGAGCGCGCCAGCGGCTGGTCGCCTTCCTCGAGCGCGTCGCGGATGTCGGTGAAGTGGTGGCTGAACTGCCTGAAGCCCAGCGTGACGTAGAGCACCGCGATGCTCCAGAGCACCGCGAAGGGCAGGCCCAGCGTGAGCACCAGCAGCCAGTGGACGCCCAGCGCGCCCAGCGTGGGCACGAACACGGCGAGCCCCCAGGCGATCCATCCGTGATGCGGCTTGCCCGCGTCGAAGTTGCGGCTGGTCCAGCGTGTCCACGCAAGCACCGCGCCGTACACGGGGTTGTGCGGGCCCAAAGGCCGCACCTGCTCGATCAGCAGCGCGCACAGGATGGCGAAAAAGCTCATCCTTCGATGATAGCGAGAGCGCCCGAAGGTTCAGCCCGCGTTCAGGCCCGCTCAGGCCGCGAGGAAGCGATAGAGGTTGCGCAGCATGCCCGCCGTGGCGCCCCACACGAAGCGCTCGGCCGCGCCGTCCTGGTAGGGCATCGAATACCACTGGCGCCGGGTGCCGTCGGGCGCGGGCACCGTGTGATGGCGGTGATTCGCCGGATCCATCAGCCAGGCGAGCGGCACCTCGAAGGCTTCGGCCACTTCGTACGGGTTGATGGTGAGCTCGAAATCGGGCTGCACCAGCGCGACCACCGGCGTGACGATGAACGAGGTCACGGTCGTGTACGTCGGCAGGCTGCCCAGCACCTCTATGTACCGGGCGGAGAGGCCCACTTCTTCCCAGGCCTCGCGCAGGGCGGCGGCAGCGATGTTGGCATCCTCGGGATCGACTCGGCCGCCGGGAAATGCAACCTGCCCCGAGTGCGTCGACAGGTTCGAGGTCCGCTCGGTCAGCAGCACGGTCGCGCCCTCGGCTCGCTGCACGATCGGCACCAGCACCGCAGCCTGCGCGGGAACGCGGTCGGTCATGCGCGCATCGCGGCGCACTTCGGGCGTCCAGACGGGCGGGGTGGCGAAACGTGCCCGCAACGCCTGCGCCGTCAGCTGCTCGGCGGCCACTGCCGGCAGGCCCTGGACCTCCCCGCCCACGAACGGCACCGTTCGCGGGTCGAATTGCATCAGCGCGGGCGGCGCCACGGCGTTGACGATTTCGGCTGAAGCGGTCTGTTGGGAAGGGGATGAGGTGGTCAAGAGCGGAAAGGTACCGAAGTCGGGTGGTCGGGACTGGATGGGAGTAGAGCGGAAAAAGGAGAACTTGTCGTCGAGCAGGGGCAACAACGCAAAAAGCCGCCAGAGCGGCGGCTTTTCTTGCACGACAGGAGGCGGCGCTTAAGCGGCCGTCGCAGCCGTCGACTTGCTCGGCAGCTTTTCCTTGATGCGTGCCGAACGGCCGCTGCGGTCGCGCAGGTAGTACAGCTTGGCGCGGCGCACGTCGCCACGGCGCTTGACTTCGATGCCGGCGATCAGCGGGCTGTAGGTCTGGAAGGTACGTTCCACGCCTTCGCCGCTGGAGATCTTGCGAACGGTGAAGCCGCTGTTGAGGCCACGGTTGCGCTTGGCGATCACGACGCCTTCGTAGGCCTGCACGCGCTTGCGGGTGCCTTCGACGACGTTCACGCTGACGATGACCGTGTCACCGGGCATGAATTCGGGGATGGTCTTGCCGAGACGGGCGATTTCTTCCTGCTCGAGGGTCTGGATGAGGTTCATGATTTCCTGATATTCGATCTTGTCGGGCTGCACAAAAGGCGCCTTTGGCTTTCACGGTAAAACCGCGAAAAGACCGGGCGCGGCCGGACAGAGGATCGGGGAAACCGGGATTATAGCTTTTTTTTCAGCATGGCCTCATCGGTCTTGCCCAGGCGCCCCGCCGCACGGGCTGCCTCGATCAACTCGGGGCGCCGCCCGGCCGTGATCGCCAGGCGCTGATCGCGCCGCCAGCGCTCGATCTGCGCGTGATGGCCCGAGAGCAGCGGCGCCGGAACGCCCTGCCCGTTCCATTGCTCCGGCCGCGTGTAGTGCGGGCAGTCGAGCAGGCCGTCGAGGGCCGGATTGAAGCTGTCCTGCACATGGCTGGCCTCGTCCCCGAGCACGCCCGGCTGAAGGCGCGCCACGGCATCGAGCAGCGCCATGGCCGCGACCTCGCCGCCGGAGAGCACGAAGTCTCCGAGGCTGATCTGGTGGGTGACGCGCGCATCGATGAACCGCTGGTCGATGCCCTCGTAGCGGCCGCAGACCAGCACGGCGCCTTCGCTACCCGACCAGCGCTCGACCACCTCGTGCCGCAGCACCTCGCCGATGGGGGAAAACAGGATGACCGGCGCATCGGCACCTCGCGCGGCCAGCGCCGCGTCGAGGCAGTCGGACAGGGGCTCGGCCATCATGACCATGCCGGGACCGCCGCCGAAGGGCCTGTCATCCACGCGCTTGTAGTTGCCCTGCGCGAAGTCGCGCGGATTCCACAGCACTACCTCGACCTGCTTCGACTCGTAGGCGCGTCGGGTCACGCCGCTGGCCATGAAGGGCGCGAACAGTTCGGGAAAGAGCGTGAGGACGTCGAAGCGCATGCGCCGCGCGGACCGCCGGTCAGTAGTCCGGCTGCCAGTCGACCGTGATGAGACGCCCGGGCAGGTCGACCTTGTCGACGAAGGCCGAGACGAAAGGCACCATCCGCTCGATCGCCTTGCCGCCCTCTTCGGCGGCGAGCACGAGCGTGGTCTGCGGGCCGGTGGCGAGAAGCTCGCGCACCGTGCCGAGCGCGACGCCTTCGCGGTTGACTACAGACAGGCCGATCAGGTCGACCCAGTAGTACTCGTCGTCTCCGGCCGTCGGGAAGCTCGAGCGCGGCACGAACACGCGCGCGCCGCGCAGCGCCTCGGCCGCGTTGCGGTCAGGCACGTCCGCGGATGCGGCGACGATGCAATCGGAATGTTCCTTGGCTTCGCGGATCGCGAGCCGGAAGGCTGTGCTCGCCGAGGCTCCGGGAGCCTGCAGGAACCAGCGCTTCGATGAGAAGAGCGCCTCGGGTTGGGCGCTGTGGGGCAGGACCTTGAACCAGCCCTTGATGCCCCAGGCATCGGCGATGCGCCCTACTTCGATCGCATCCGCCGGCAATTCGGCGGCTTCGAGTGAAGGCAGCATCGCCGTGCGGGCGGCTTAGGCCGCCGCCTTGGGAGCTGCAGCAGCAGCTTGCTTGATCAGGCGCAGAACGGTGGGCGAAGCTTGTGCGCCGACGCTCTTCCAGTACGCCAGGCGGTCCTGGGCGATACGGATGCTTTCTTCGTTTTCCTTGGCGGTCGGGTTGTAGAAGCCCAGGCGCTCGATGAAACGGCCATCGCGGCGAACGCGCTTGTCCGACACGACGATGTTGAAGAACGGACGGCCTTTGGAGCCGCCGCGGGAGAGTCGAATGACGACCATGATTTATCCTTGGGTGGTCAGCAGGCCTCGTGGATTGAAAAAGGCCCGCTCACAATGTTCTTCCAGCGTCGAGACACGCGACTGGCCACCCGGCCAGCGACACGCTGAAAAGCCCGCGATTATAGCCCGACCCGCGTTTTTCTCCGAATTCCGACCTCGCCCGATCCTCGCGCCGCCCGTTTCACCCGCATGCCCCTCGCCATCCGACCCAGCCGCGAAGAAGACATCGCAGCCATCACCGCCATCTACGCCCACCACGTGCTGCACGGTACCGGCACCTTCGAGACCGAACCGCCCTCTCCCGCCGAGATGGCCTCCCGCCGCGCCGATGTGCTCGCGAGGAATCTACCCTACCTGGTCGCGGAAGAAGATGGCGAAGTGTTGGGTTTTGCCTACTGCAACTGGTTCAAGCCGCGCCCGGCCTACCGCTTTTCGGCCGAGGACTCGATCTACGTGTCGGAGTCAGCGCGCGGCAAGGGTCTGGGCGCCAAGCTCTTGGCGGCGCTGTCGCAGGCGGCCGAGGCAGCGGGCGTGCGCAAGCTGATCGCGGTCATCGGCGACTCGGCCAACGCGGGCTCCATCGGCGTGCATCGCAGCCAGGGCTTCACGCACGTCGGTGTGCTGAAGGACTGCGGCTGGAAGTTCGGCGAATGGCGCGACGTCGTATTGATGGAGAAGGTGCTCGGCGAAGGCAGCACCACCAGACCCGAATGAAAAACAAGACCGTAGCCGCCTGGCTTTCCTTCCTCGGCGGCCCCCTGGGACTGCACCGTTTCTACCTGCGCGGCCTGGGCGACTGGCTCGGCTGGCTGCTGCCCATTCCCACCGCGCTGGGCGTCTACGGCATCGAGCGCGTGCGCATGTACGGCGTGGACGACGGGCTGAGCTGGGTGCTGATTCCGCTGCTGGGCTTCACCATCGCCGGCTGCGCCCTGATGGCCATCGTCTACGGCCTCATGACGCCCGAGAAGTGGAACGCCCGCTTCAACGCCAGCGCGCCGGCCGACGCCGAACCGGGCCGCACCAACTGGTTCACCATCGGCGCGGTCGTGCTGGCCCTCTTCTTCGGCAGCACGATCCTGATGGCGAGCATCGTCTTCAGCTTCCAGCGCTACTTCGAGCACCAGATCGAAGAGGGACGGAAGATTTCGCAGTAACCGCCGTCAGAACAGCTGCATGCTGATCCAGTAGGCAATAGCCGCCACGAACGCCGAAGCCGGGATCGTGAAGATCCAGGCCCACACGATGTTCCCCGCCACACCCCAGCGCACCGCGCTCGCGCGCTGCGTGGAGCCGACGCCGACGATGGCGCCGGTGATGGTGTGGGTGGTCGACACCGGAATGCCCAGCGCGGTGGCCAGGAACAGCGTCAGGGCGCCACCGGTTTCGGCGCAGAAGCCGCCCACGGGCTTGAGCTTGGTGATCTTCTGGCCCATGGTCTTGACGATGCGCCAGCCGCCGAACATGGTGCCCAGCGCGATCGCGGCGTAGCAGCTCACGATGACCCAGGTCGGCGGGGCCGATTCACTGGCGGAGGCGTAGCCCGTGGCGATCAGCAGCATCCAGATGATGCCGATGGTCTTCTGCGCGTCGTTGCCGCCGTGGCCCAGGCTGTAGGCGCCGGCCGAAACCAGCTGCAGCCGGCGGAACCAGCGATCGATGCGCGACGGGGTGGCGCGGCGGAAGCCCCATGCCACCACGACCATCATCAGCGAGCCGAGCACGAAGCCCAGCAGCGGCGACACGAAGATGAAGGCCACCGTCTTCCAGATGCCCGAGGCGACCAGGCCGCTGGTGCCGGTCTTGGCGATCACGGCACCCACGATGCCGCCGATCAGCGCGTGCGACGAGCTGCTCGGAATGCCGTAGTACCAGGTCACGAGGTTCCAGCTGATGGCGCCCACGAGCGCGCCGAACACCACGTGCACGTCGACCACTCCCGGCTGGGCGATGCCCTTGCCCACGGTGGCGGCCACGCTGAGATGAAAGATGAAGATCGCGATCAGGTTGAAGAAGGCCGCGAAGACCACTGCCTGCCCGGGCCTGAGAACTCCGGTGGAGACCACCGTCGCGATCGAATTGGCGGCGTCGTGGAATCCGTTCATGAAGTCGAACAGGATCGCCAGAGCGACCAGCACCACAACCACCCAGAGGGCGACCTGAACCGTTGCCATCGGTCGCTGCCCGCTTACGAGTTCTCGAGGACGATGCCCTCGATCACGTTGGCCACGTCCTCGCACTTGTCGGTGATGGTCTCCAGCAGCTCGTAGATCGCCTTGAGCTTGATCACCTCGCGCACGTCGGGCTCCTCGCGGAACAGCTTGCTCATGGCGCTGCGCATCACGCGGTCGGCGTCCGATTCGAGGCGGTCGATCTCCTCGCAGGTCTTCAGCGTGGCCTCTGCCACCGTCGGGTCGGCGATGCGGCCCAGGAACTTGACGGCGTCCTTCAGGCGGTCGCAGCACTTCACGCTCAGCGAGGTGAGGCGCACGATCTCTTCCGTCATGTGGCGCACGTCGTACAGCGCCATGGTCTCCGCCGAGTCCTGGATCAGGTCGGCCACGTCGTCCATCGTGTTGATGAGCTTGTGGATCTGCTCGCGGTCGATGGGGGTGATGAAGGTCTTGTGGATCAGCCGGTTGACGTCGTGCGTGACGCGGTCGGCAGCGCGCTCGGCGTTGTCGACGTCGCGGTTGTACTGCTCGCGCAGGTGCACGTCGCTGTAGTTGGCCACCAGTTGCTCGAAGGCCCGCGCCGCCTCGACGATGCGCTCGGCGTGCTGGTTGAACATCTCAAAAAAATTCCCCTCGCGGGGCAGCAGCTTGCCGAACATGTGGCGCTCTCCTGGGATCTCGGAACTTGCCTGTCACATCCGCGTGACAGGGTGATGAAAAACCGTGCAAGTGTAATGGGAGGGCAAAGCCGGGCCGGCGGGCCGGGCTCCCGCCCCGCCGCCGGTCAGCTGCGAATGCGCTCGATGACCTGGCCGGAAACCCGCGCCAGCGCGGCGCGCGGTACCTTGTCGGGGGCGATCTCGGCCAGCGGCTTGAGCACGAAGGCCCGCTCGCGCATGCGGGGATGCGGCAGGCTCAGCGCGGGCGTGTCCTTGACGGTGTTGCCATGCGTGAGCAGGTCCAGGTCGAGCGTGCGCGGCGCGTTGGGGAAGGGCCGCTCGCGCCCGGCCTGGTCTTCGAGCAGCTGCAGCTCCGAGAGGAATGCCTCGGCCGTCAGGCCGGTACGCACCGCCACCACCGCATTGATGTAGTCGGGCCCCGAGGATTCGATGGGCGCGCTGCGGTACAGCGACGAGCGCGCCGTGACCACGGTGCGCTCGATAGTGCCGATGGCCTCCATGGCCGCCTTCACCGCGGCCTGGGCATCACCCAGGTTGGCGCCGATGGCGACGAAAGCCTGCACGGTCGGGTATTCGTCCTTCGGGCGGCGCGCAGACTGGGCACCGCCCGGAGGCCGGGCCTGTGCGCGCTTCGCGGGCGGCGGGGCAGCGCGCTTGCCTGCGGGAGCACGGGGCGAGCTCCCCTTTCTGCCGTCACCGTCGCCCCTGGGGCGGTCGGGCTTGTTCTTCATGCGCCCGCAGCGCTGCCGCCGCCCTCACCACCGCCTCCGGTGCGCGGCTTGCGCCGACGCCGGCGCTTGCGCGGCACCACGGCTTCGCCGTCGGGCGGCACGGCCACGGTCTCGACCTCGTCGCCCTCGTCGCTGCGGCCCGCGTCGGTCGCACGACGGCCTGCCGGCTCGGCGCGGGGCTTCGGGGGCTGGGGCGTTTCGCGCACGCGCACGCGCTGGCGCACCTTCTGCTCCTCGCGCACCTGCTCCAGCAGGTCCGAACGGCGCGTGTCGTCGGAGGTGCTGAATTCCTGCCACCACTCAGCGATGGCTTCGCTCACCTCGCCCACGTCGGCGCGCAGGCGCATGAAGTCGAAGGCGGCACGGAAGCGGGCCTGCTCGACCAGGCTGTAGGGCGTGGAGCCGGTGCGCTTGTCGAAGCGCGGCTGCATCATCCAGATCTCGCGCATGTCGGCCGCCAGCTTGCCGCGGCCCGACACGTCGCCGATGCGGGCGTTGAACACGTCGTCGATCGCGTCCTGCAGCGCCGGGAACGGCGGCTGCGCGCGCTGGCCGTTGCGGCCCTCCTGGCGCTGGGCCCAGCCGTCGCGCACGTCGGCCCACAGCACGCAGGCCAGCAGGAAGCTGGGCGCCACGGGCTTGCCCTCGCCCACGCGGCGGTCGGTGTCCTGCAGGGCAGCCTTCACGAACGGCTGATCGGCGCGCTCCACCACCACGTCGAGCAGCGGATAGATGCCGCGGGCGAGGCCGAGCTTGCGGAGCTGCTCGACGGTCGCGATGGCGTGGCCGGTCTGCAGCAGCTTGAGCATCTCGTCGAAGAGGCGGCTCTGCGGCACGTCGGCCAGCAGCTTGCTCGATTCGACCAGCGGCGCCGCCGTCTTGGCCTCCAGCTTGAAGCCCAGGGCCGCGAGCTTGGCCGAGAAGCGGATGGCGCGGATGATGCGCACCGGATCTTCGCGGTAGCGCGTGGCGGGGTCGCCGATCATGCGCAGGGTGAGCTTCTGGGCGTCCTTGATGCCGTTGTGATAGTCCACCACCACCTGGTTGGCCGGGTCGTAGTACATGGCGTTCACGGTGAAGTCGCGGCGCGCGGCGTCTTCCTCCTGCGGGCCCCAGACGTTGTCGCGCAGCACGCGGCCGCTGGCGTCCACCGCGTGCTTCATGCTCGCGAGCTCGCCCTTGCTGGTGCGCTCGTTGCCGGCCACCTGCTCGGCCGCGGCGTTGTCCATGTAGGCCCGGAAGGTCGAGACCTCGATCACCTCGTGCTCGCGCCCGCGGCCGTACACCACGTGCACGATGCGAAAGCGCCGCCCGATGATGAAGGCGCGGCGGAACAGCGCCTTCACCTGCTCCGGCGTGGCGTTGGTGGCCACGTCGAAGTCCTTGGGACGCAGGCCCAGCAGAAGGTCGCGCACCGCGCCGCCCACCACGTAGGCCTCGTAGCCTGCCTGCTGGAGCGTGGTGACCACGTTCTTCGCCCGCTCGTCGACCAGGGCAGGGTCGATTCCGTGGACCTCGGCCGGCACCTCCTGGCGCTTGCCGAAACGGCTCTTGCCCTGCGTGCCGCCGGCACCCTTGCCGAGCAGCTTGTCGATGAATTTCTTGATCATTGTTGTTGGAAGCCTTGTTCGCTCTTCTATTCGTTCTCGAGCATGGAGCGGATCAGCGGAATGGTGATCGCGCGTTGCGTCTGCAGGGCGTAGCCGTCGAGCTGCGTGAGCAGCTCCATCAGGCTGCCGAGGTCGCGGCTGAAGCGGTGGAGCATGTAATCGAGCACGTCGTCCGACAGCATCACGCCGCGCGCGTCGGCCGCCTGGCGCAGCACCGCGCGGCGTTCGCTTTCGCTGAGCACCTGCATGTGGAAGACATGGCCCCAGCCGAGGCGGGTGCGCAGGTCCTCGCGCAGCGGCAGGTCGGCCGGCGGCAATGCGCCGGCGGCGACCACGCCGCGCTGCAGCGTCTGGGCGTTGACGAACCAGTTGAAGGCCGCGTGCTGCTGCACGGCGGTGTAGAGGTGCACGTCGTCGAGCAGGACGGCGCCCCAGCGCTCGTCGAACTCGGGCGGCTCCAGCAGGCCCGCATGGAGCCAGCCCACGCTGGCGCCCTGCTCGCGCAGTGCGACGCGCACCGATTCGAGCAGATGGGTCTTGCCGCTGCCGCCGTCGCCCCACAGGTAGGTGGGCACCGGCGAGTGCAGCACGGGGCTGCCGGCGCCGCCCACCCACACTTGCAGGTGCCGCAGAGCCGCCTCGTTGGGGCCGGCAAAAAAGGCGTCGAAGCTGGGGCCCGTCGCAATGCCGATATCGAGCGCGAGCTGTTTCATCCCGGGAAGGTTCATGGAGGGGGCCGCGGGGGCCCTTAAAATCATCGGGAATTCTATCGGCCCGGCCAACATGGTTGCCGGCGCCCCTTCCGCCCCCACTCTTTGCGTCTCTTCCGACCTCGACCACCCATGACTTCCTCCACGCCCACCCCGCTCAGCTACAAGGACGCCGGCGTCGACATCGATGCAGGCGACGCCCTGGTCGACCGCATCAAGCCGCTGGCGAAGAAAACCCTGCGCGAAGGCGTGCTGGCCGGCATCGGCGGCTTCGGCGCCCTGTTCGAGGTGCCCAAGCGCTACAAGGAACCCGTGCTCGTGAGCGGTACCGACGGCGTGGGCACCAAGCTCAAGCTGGCCTTCGAATGGAACATGCACGACACGGTCGGCATCGACCTGGTGGCCATGAGCGTCAACGACGTGCTGGTGCAGGGCGCCGAGCCCCTCTTCTTCCTCGATTACTTCGCCTGCGGCAAGCTCGACGTGGACACCGCCGCGGCGGTCGTCGGCGGCATCGCCCGCGGCTGCGAGCTCTCGGGCTGTGCGCTGATCGGCGGCGAAACCGCCGAGATGCCCGGCATGTACCCGGCCGGCGAATACGACCTGGCGGGCTTCGCGGTCGGCGCGGTCGAGAAGTCGAAGATCCTCACGGGCCAGAATGTCAAGCCCGGCGACGTGGTGCTGGGCCTGGCCTCGGCCGGCGTGCACTCCAACGGCTTCAGCCTGGTGCGCAAGGTGATCGAGCGCGCGCAACAAGGTGGGGCCGACCTGCCCGCCACCCTCGACGGCAAGCCCTTCCGCGAGGCCGTGATGGAGCCCACCCACCTCTACGTGAAGCCGGTGCTCGAGGCGCTGGGCAAGCACCCGATCAAGGCGCTGGCGCACATCACCGGCGGCGGCCTGCTCGAGAACATCCCGCGCGTGCTGCCCGAAGGCACGGCCGCCCACCTCAAGAAGGGCAGCTGGCCGCAGACCGAGCTGTTCGCCTGGCTGCAGAAGGTGGCCGGCATCGACGACATCGAGATGAACCGCACCTTCAACAACGGCATCGGGATGGTGGTGGTCATCGACGCCGCCGAAGCCCCCGCCTGCGCCGCCACGCTGCGTGCCGCCGGCGAAACGGTGCACGAGATCGGCGTGATCGCCGAGCGCGGCGAAGGCGCGGCCGTGGTCGTCGGCTGACCGCCGGCTGCTGCGTCCACTTTTTCGAAGAACAGAGCACGCACCCGCACCGGATGGCCAACAAGCCGCAGCCCTCCCCCATCGCCTCGCCGGCGTCCTCCGCCTTCCGTCCGGCCGCATCGCGCGGCGTGACCATCGCCAGCTACCTGCTGATGCTGGGCGCCCTGATGCTGGTGATGTGGGAGCACCTGCTGCCGGGCCTGCTGTGCGTCTGCATCGGCTTTCTCGTCACGCGCTGGTTCGCGCGCCTGCTGGCCTCGGGGCTGGGGCGCATTCCGGCGCTGGCCAGGCGGCCCGGCAGCGCCCAGGGCTGGGCCGGCGTGGTGGCCGTCACGGTGGTGCTGCTGGCGCCCATCGCGCTGATCACGCTGGGGCTGTCGCAGGCCCGCGAATACATCGTCGATGCGCCCGACCAGTACCGCGAGCTGCTCGACTACACCGCGCGCACCGTGCTGGAGCTGCGCTCCAAGCTGCCGGTGGAGATCGCGGTCTACCTACCCGAGGGCGCGGCCGAGGTGCAGCGCGTGATCGCCAACTACCTGCGCGCGCAGGCCGGCTCGCTGGCCGTGGCAGGACGCGCGTGGCTGCACGGCATTCTTTTCTCGTACGTGGGCCTGATCATCGGCAGCCTGGCCGCCGTGTCCCACGCGCCGATGCGGCGCCTGCCGCTGGCCGAACAGCTGCACCGGCGCGTGCAGACCTTCGGCGAGGCCTTCGCCCAGATCGTGGCGGCCCAGTTCTGGATCGCCGCCTTCAACACGCTGCTGACGGCCATCTTCCTGCTCTTCATCATGCCGCTGTGGGACGCGCACCTGCCCTACACGCCGGCGCTCATCACCCTCACCTTCCTGGCCGGCCTGGTGCCGATCGTGGGCAACCTGGTCTGCAACTCGGTGATCACGCTGGTGGGGCTGTCGGTGTCGCCGGTCACGGCCGCGGCCTGCCTGATCTTCCTGATCGTGATCCACAAGGCCGAGTACGTCATCAATGCCAAGGTGGTGGGCGCGCGCACGCAGATGAGCGTGTGGGAACTGCTGGCGGTGATGTTCGTGGCCGAGGCGGTCTTCGGCCCGGCCGGGCTGGTGGCGGCGCCGCTGTACTACGCGTACCTGAAGAAAGAGCTGCAGGCGGCTTCGCTGGTCTGACGGGGCCTTCGCCCCGGTCGATGTCCTGATCTGATCGATTCTGGTCCTGCGCCGAGCGGACCGGAAGCTGGCGCGCCGCAAGAATGAGCGGCATCATCCACTCCGCTCCCGCCCGCGAGCCCCGCCATGAAAACCTGTCTGATAGTGATCGACGCCCAGGAGTCGTTCCGCCAGCGCGCCTACTGGAACGAAAGCCAGGCCGCGCCCTACTTCGCCGCGCAGAACGCGCTGATCGAAGGCGCCGCGGCCGCGAGCCTGCCCATCGTGCGGGTCTTCCACACCGACGAGCCCTCCGACGCGAGCAACCCCTTCGCGGTCGAATCGGGCCACGTGCGCCCCATCGGCGGCCTCGCCGCCTTCGACGCGGCCGCCACTTTCACCAAGCACCGCCACAGCGCGCTGGTCAACAGCGGACTGGACGTTTGGCTCACGCAGCACGGCATCGGGCGGCTGATCGTGAGCGGCATCCGCACCGAGCAATGCTGCGAGACCACCACCCGCCACGCCTCCGACTTGGGCTGGGAAGTGGACTACGTCACCGACGCCACCCTCACCTTCGACATGAAGCACCCCGACGGCAGCCCGCTCGCGGCCGCCGACATCAAGGCCCGCACGGCCGCCGTGCTGCATGGCCGACTCGCCACCGTCTGCACCGTGGCACAGGCGCTCGAACGGGCCGTGGCATGAACGGCATGAGCGGCATGACCAGGCGCGTGCTGATCCTCGCGTTCGACGGCGTCGAGGCGCTGGACTTCGCCGGCCCCTTCGAGGTGTTCACCACTGCGAGCCGGGTCGGGCAGCGGCTGCGGCCGGGCTCGCCGGCGCTGTTCGAGGTCGCTTCGGTGGCCCACGCCGCCGCAGGCCAGGCCGTTCAGGCGCGTGCAGGCCTCCGGCTGCTGGCCAGCCACACGCTGGCCGACAGTCCGGCGGCCGACGTGCTTATCGTTCCCGGCGGCGTGGTCGACGCGCCGATGGCCTGCTCCGACACCCTGCGCTGGATAGCCGATCAGGCAGCCGGCGCGAAGATCGTCGCCTCGGTCTGCACCGGCGCCTTCCTGCTGGCCCGAAGCGGCGTGGTGACCAGCGACCCGGTCACGACCCACTGGGAAGACATCGCCGAGCTGCGCGAGCGCTTCCCCTCGCTCGACGTGCGCGAGGGCGTGCGCTGGGTGGACAACGGCCGCATCGTCAGCTCGGCGGGCATCAGCGCCGGCATCGACATGAGCCTGCACCTCGTCGAACGGCTGGCCGGGCTCGAGCTCGCAGAGCGCACCGCGCGACAGATGGACTACGAATGGAACCGCAGCAACCCGAACCAGCCCCCATCCGCGTAGTGTTCGTCCTCCTGCCCGGCAGCCTCGTGCTCGACTGGGCCGGCCCGGCAGAGGCGCTGCGCATCGCCAACCAGCGGCTGCGCGCGGCGGGGCGGGCCGAGCGCTTCGCCATCGAGTTCGCCAGCCCGCGGCCGATGGCCATGGGCTCGGTCGGCGTGGCGCTCGCAGGGCTCTCACCGCTGCCCACGGCGTGGGACGGCCCCGGCTGGGTCGTGCTGGTCGGCCTGCCCGGCGACGCCATCGCCATCGACAACCCCGAGACGCAGGACCTGCTGCACTGGCTGCGTGGCCTGCGCTTCGAGCGCGGCCGGCTGGAGCTGGTGACGGTCTGCGCCGGCGCCGTGCTGGCCGCGCACGCCGGGGCGCTGGCTGGCCGTCGCGCCACCACGCACCACCATCACCTGGGCGAGTTGCGCGAGGTCGAGCCGCGCTGCGAGGTGGTGAGCAACCGCGTGTTCGTGATCGATCCGCCGCTCTACAGCAGCGCGGGCGTGACCACCGGCATCGACCTGATCCTGCACCGCATCGGCGAGCTGTGCGGCGAGGCGCTCGCGGCGCAGGTCGCGCAGTCGATGGTGATGCCGCTGCGCCGGGGGCCGCACGATCCGGAGCTCTCGCCCTTCCTCGCCTACCGCAACCACCTGCACGCCGCCCTGCATCGCGTGCAGGACGCCGTGAGCGAGCGGCCGCAGGCCGACTGGAACGTGCCGCGCATGGCCGAGGTGGCGCACACCTCTGCGCGGCACCTCACGCGGCTCTTCGTCGAGCATGCGGGCGTGGCGCCGCTGGCCTACCTGCGGCGGCTGCGGCTCGCGACGGCCCAGCTGGCGCTGGCCTCGGGCGCAAGCGTGACGCGGGCGGCGGAGCAATCCGGCTTCGGCTCCGACACGCAGCTGCGCCGCGCATGGCACCAGTTCGGGCTGCCGGGGTCGCCTTCGGAAGCGGGATCGTCTTCCCGCGCCTGACGCCGCTCAGTGCCAGACGCCTGCGGGCGCCGGCCCCGGCACGCGCAGCAGCTTGTCGTCGCCGATCTCCAGCAGCCGGTTGGCCGCGTAGCTGTTCTGCGAATCGGGCTCCAGCGCCGCGCTGACCAGCGGCGACAGCGGCTGCGCCAGCGACACGTAGAAGCTGCCCGGCTGCACCACCGCGCGGCCGTGGCGCAGCCGCACGCGGAAGCTGCGGATCGCCTCGCCGTCCTCGATGGCGCCGCGCGCGTCCTGCCGCTGGCCATCGGCCTGCGAGAGGATCTCGTAGCGCTCCACCGACCATGGCGCCGCGCTGTCGATGCGCTCCACGCGCACGCCCAGCATCTGCAGGCGCTGCACGGCCACGGTCTCGCTCGAAGCCAGCAGGTAGCCGCAGGGGCGAGGACGCGCATTGACGATCTTCAGCGGCTCGGCGGCGCGCCATTCGACGTCGACGGCCTTGTCCTCGCCGGTCTTCGCATCGAGGAATTCGAGCCGCTGCTTCGTCGGCGTCTGCCAGGCCTCGACCACCAGATCGCCGCGGCAGGCATCGGCCTTGGCGCGCTGGCCGGCCTGCGCGGTGAGCTGCATCAGCGCAGGCCCCTGCTTCGCCGCTGTCTCGATGACCGTGGTGGCCGCGAGCACCTGCGTGTGCACGCGGCGCGCGAAATGCGCCCGGCCCAGCCCCACGCCGCGCACTTCGAGCAGCAGGCTCACGGCCTGGTGCAGCGCACTCACGTTGCGGCCGGTGTCGGGCTGCACGCCGCCCATCGACACCGTGCGATCGTCGGACTTGCCGCCGGAGGTGGTGTGGTACTTGAAGCCCTGCAGCCCGGCCCGCGCGAAGGCGGCCTGGATGGCGTCGACGTAGTCGCGCTGCGCGCTCGCGGCGATGGCAGCGTCGAGGTTGCCCACCGTGGCGGGCTGCAGCAGGCCGTCGTATTTCATGACGGCGCCGAACTTGTCGATCCAGCGCCCGCCGACGGTGAATTCGTGCAGGTCGAGCACCACCTGCGGCGCGTAGCGCAGGGTGGCCGCCGCGATCACGCGCGCCTCGGGTGTGCGCAGCAGCAGGTGGTCGCGATTGACGTCGATGCCGTTGGCGGTGACGCGGGTGAAGCGCTCGGCGCCGTCGGGATTGCCGCGCGGCACCAGCACGAGATTGACCTTCTTCAGCAGCGCCGAGCCTGGTTCCGCGGCAAACTGCTGCGCCAGCGCCAGTACTGCTTCACCGCCGGCCGGCTCGTTGCCATGCTGCTGGCCGATCACCATCACCGTGGGCCGGGTCGGGTCGACGCGGCCCTGCTCGGCCAGCACCACCAGCGGCATCTCGCGTCCCTGTTGCGACGTCCCGATACGCTCGATGCGCACGCTGGACGACTGGCGCGCCAACTCGTCGAGGAAGGCCAGCATTTCGGCATGCGAGGGAAAGTCGGTGCGGCCCGGGCGAAAGCCCGGTGTTGCATAGCTCACCGGCGGATCGGGAAAGCGCGCGGCGATGGCCGGCGGCTCGACCCACACCTTGGCGGGCTCGAACTGGGCCAGGGCCGAGGCGGACGACAGCAGGGCCAGGCCGGAAACGCACAGGAAGCGGAGGAAGGGGGTGCGCAGCATGGCGCGCATTGTCCTCCGGCCCGACTCGCAGCAGATTCAGCTGTCGTTCAGTTCAAGCGCGCCCTCTTCTTCCAGAGATACCGCGGAACCGGCTCCGCCGGGCCGCAGGTATCGCCCCCGGAAGGGGGTAGGCGCAGCGACACGAAGTGCGCGAAGCCTGGGGGCGAGTCAAGTGCAGGCCCGGGCGCGCGCCAGCAGCAGGGCCCGCTCGCGCGTGTTGCGCGTGAGCGAGGCGGCGCGGTCGAACTCCCTGCGCGCCTCGTCGAGGCGGCCGAGCTTGAAGAGCAGGTCGCCGCGCACCGCCGGCAGCAGGTGATAGCCCTTGAGCGCGGGCTCGTCCAGCAGCGCATCGGCCACCTCCAGCCCGGCCGCCGGGCCGAAGGCCATCGACAGCGCCACCGCGCGGTTGAGCTCGACGATGGGCGACGGCGCGAGTTCGGCCAGCGCGTCGTAGAGGGCGGCGATGCGGCCCCAATCGGTCTCGTCGGCGGAGCGCGCGCGGCCGTGGCAGGCGGCGATGGCGGCCTGCAGCGCATAGGGGCCGAGCGCACCGCCCAGCGACTCGGCCCGCGCAAGCGCAGCGAGGCCGCGTCGGATCAGCATCTGGTCCCAGCGCGCGCGGTTCTGCTCCAGCAGCAGCACCGGCTCGCCCGAGGGCCCCATGCGCGCGGCGGTGCGCGAGGCCTGGATCTCCATCAGCGCGACCAGCCCGTGCACTTCGGATTCCTTCGGCACCAACTCGGCCACGATGCGGCCCAGGCGCAGCGCTTCCTCGCACAGCGAGGGGCGCATCCAGTCGTCGCCGGCGGTGGCCGAGTAGCCCTCGTTGAAGACCAGGTAGATCACCTCCAGCACCGAGGCGAGCCGCGCCTCCAGCTCGTGCCGGCGCGGCACCTCGAAGGGCACGCGCGCCTCGGCCAGGGTGCGCTTGGCGCGCACGATGCGCTGCGCCACCGTGGCCTCGGGCACGAGGAAGGCGCGGGCGATCTCGTCCGTGGTCAGGCCGCCCATCACCCGCAGCGTGAGCGCCACCCGCGCCTCGGTCGAGAGCACCGGGTGGCACGCGGTGAACACCAGCCGCAGCAGGTCGTCGCCGATGTCGTCGTCCAGCGCGGCATCGACGGCCTCGGCGAAGTCGTCCTGCGCCATCTCGTGCTGCGCGTCGAGCTCGCGGCCGATCTCGCCGGCCTTGTGCTCGGCCAGCTGCAGGTGGCGCAGGCGGTCGAGGGCGCGGCGCTTGGCCACGGCCGTGAGCCAGGCGGCGGGGTTGTCGGGCACGCCCGATTCGCTCCATTGCTCCAGGGCCGAGACCAGCGCGTCCTGGGCCAGCTCCTCGGCCAGGCCCACGTCGCGCACCATCCGCGCGACGGTGGCGATGATCTTCGCGGACTCGATGCGCCACACCGCCTCGATGGTGCGGTGGATGGCGGCAGCGTGCGCGCGGCCCTCGCCCCGGCTCATGCCTCGGGCTTCTTCACCGTCTGCATCGAGGTGAATTCGCCGGCCACCGCCTGCACGTCGGCCGGGAAGTCTTCCATCTCCTGGATCTGGCGCACCTCGATGACCTCGTTGTCGCCGCCGGGGCAGCGGCTGGCCCACTCGATGGCGGCGGCGCGCGAGGGCACGTCGATGATCCAGAAGCCGCCCAGCACTTCCTTGGCCTCGGCGAAGGGGCCGTCGACGACCTTGGGCTTGCGGTTCTTGAAGCTCACGCGCGCGCCCATCGAGGGCGGGTGCAGGCCGTCGCAGCTGACCAGCACGCCGGCCTTCTGCAGCGACTCGTTGTAGGCCATCATGGCCGACACCGCCTCGACGTCGTCGGGGACGGTGCCGGGCGCGGCGTTCTCGTAGCCGTGGGGAATCATCAGCAGCATGAATCGCATGGTGCGTCTCCTTCGGTGTGTGGCGGCGCGGCCGGCTCAGCCGCCAGCCTTGGTGCGGGCCTCGGTCTCGGCGCGCAGGCGGTCTTCCTGGGCGAGCAGCTCGGGCGTCATGGAGTCGCCGAAGTCGGCGGCCTCGAACACCTGGCGGATCTCGATCTCGCCTTCCTGGAAGGGGCTGCGCTTGATCCACTCGATGGCCTCCTCCTTCGACTTGCACTGGAACAGCCAGAAGCCGGCCAGCAGTTCCTTGGTCTCGGCGAAGGGACCGTCGATGACGGTGCGCTTGGTGGGGCCCTCGCAGCGCACGCGCACGCCCTTGGAACTGGGGTGCAGGCCCTCGCCCGCCAGCAGCACACCGGCCTTGACCAGTTCCTCGTTGAACTTGCCCATGGCGGTGAGGATTTCGGTGCTGGGCATCACGCCGGCTTCGGAATCGGCGTTGGCCTTGACCAGAATCATGAATCGCATGTCGTTTCTCCTGAAGGTTGATGGTGGTGAAGCGGCCTGGGAACCTGCCCGCTCCTGTTCACACGTCGGACGGGCGGACGCCGGATCGACACGGAAGCGTCGATCCATTTGTAATTTTGTGTTTCAGAAGCCGGGGTTTCAGGGCAGGTAGCCGCAGAAGCGCAGCACATGGCCGTCGGGTTCGCGTATCGCGAATTCGCGCAGTCCCCAGGGCTGGGAAACGGGCGGCTCGATGACCGTCACGCCGCGCTTCACGTAGGCGGCGTGCAGGCCGTCGATGTCCTTGCCCACGTGGATCACGATCTCGCCGCGCCAGGGTTTCGCCTCGCGCGCGTCGCATTGCCACAGCCGCAGGTAGACGGGGTCGCCGTAGCTGCGGTCGCCCTTCTTTACCCGGGCGTAGCTGGGCGGCTCGCCGGCGATGAAGTCGAGCTCGAAGCCCAGCACGTCGCGGAACCACCGCGCGGCGCGGGTGACGTCCGACACCGGCAGCACGGGCTGCACGCCGTGGAACTGATGCAGGGTGCCCAGGTCGGGCGCGGAGCTGACGCCGGCCTGGGTTGCCATCTGCTCAGCTCGCCAGCCGGCGCAGGGCGGCGACCCGCTCGGCGATGGCGTCGAGGTCCAGGGCGTCCTCGGCCTTCGCCAGGTAGGTTTCGAGGTCGCGCACCGCCAGCGTCGTGTTGCCCTGCTCGGCATGCGCGATGCCGCGGTCGCGGTACTCGCCCCAGGCGCTGGGCAGCAGCGCGATCAGGCGGTCCTGCACTGAAATGACGCGCTGCCAGTCTTCCTGCGCGTGGTGCACTTCCTTCAGGTTGCGCAGCATGCGCGCGATGATCTCGCGCGAGCTGGCCGGCTGCAGGTAGAGGCCCAGCGGCACGTCGAAGTCGCCGACCAGGCCGTTGCTGCGCTTGTAGGGCTCCAGGCGTTCGCCCAGCTCCTCGCGCGACAGCGACTTGCCGGTGAACGGGTCGATCACCACCTGCCCCTTGGGCAGCGTGACCTTGAGCATGAAGTGCCCCGGAAACCCGATGCCGCGCGCCTGCAGGCCCAGGCCCTGCGCCAGCTCCATCCACAGCACCGCCAGCGAGATCGGGATGCCGCGGCGGGTGCGCAGCACGGCGTTGAGGTAGCTGTTGTCGGGGTCGTAGTAGTCGTTGACGTTGCCGCCGAAGTTCAGGTCGCTGAAGAAGAACTGGTTCAGCGCCCGCAGGCGGGCCAGCGGTGCGGCGTCGGCCGGAAGGCGGCGGCGCAGGCGGGCCAGGAGCTGGTCGACGTCGCCCAGCACCTGCTGCACGTCGAGGTCGGGGTACTCGTCCTGCGCCAGACTGGCGGCGGCTTCGAGCAGCGGAAACTGGTCGTCGCTGCGCACCAGCGACTCGAAATATTCCAGGGCGGTCGGAACCTGAAAGCTGAACGTCATGTGGCTTTGTAGAGGAGCATTTCCGGAGCGTCAAGAAGGGGCACACGCGTATTGCGCACGCCTGAAAGGCCCCTGCAAGGTCTCAGCGGCGGATGAAGCTGCGCAACCGCACGCCGACCGCCGCCAGCACGCCGAAATACAGCAGTGCCGAGCTGGTGATCAGCGCGGCCAGCAGGCCGATGCGCAGCAGGCGCTGCTCGCGCAGCGCGACCCAGTCGAAATGCGCCGAGCCCCACACCAGCAGGCCCGCCAGCACCGCGGTGCTGGCGGCCACCTGCAGCGCGAACCTGCCCCAGCCCGGCTCGGGCTTGTAGCTGCCGCGGCGGATCAGCCCGACGAGCAGCCAGGCCGAATTCACCAGCGCGCCGATGGCGATCGTCAGCGTGAGCGCCGCGTGCTGCAGCACCGGCACCAGGAACACGTTGAGGATCTGCGTCAGCACCAGCACGCCCACGGCGATGAGCATCGGCGTGCGCGTGTCGTGCTTGGCGTAATAGCCCGGCGCAAGCACCTTCACCGCCACGATGCCGACGAGCCCGACGCCGTAGCCCATCAGCGCCAGGGTCGTACGGCCCACGTCCTCGCCGGAGTAAGCCCCGTTGTGGAAGAGCACCGCCACCAGCGGCTTGGCGAACAGCAGCAAGGCGATCGCGCACGGTGCCGACAGCAGCACCACGAGGCGCAGGCCCCAGTCGAGCAGCGAGGAATAGCGCGCATCGTCCTTGGCGGCGCGGGCGCCGGCCAGCTGCGGCATCAGCACCACGCCCAGCGCCACGCCGAGCATGGCGGTCGGGAACTCCATCAGCCGGTCGGCATTGGTGATCCAGGTGACGCTGCCCACCGCGAGGTGAGATGCGATCTGCGTGTTGATGAGCAGCGAGATCTGCGCCACGCTGACGCCCAGCAGCGCCGGCAGCATCAGCTTGAGCACCTTGCGCGTGTTCGGGTCGGTCCAGGCGGTGCGCAGCGCCCGCAGGCTCATGCCCAGCCGCGGCAGCAGGCCCAGCTTGCGCAACGCAGGAATCTGCAGGGCCAGCTGCAGCACGCCGCCGGCCATGACGCCCACGCACTGAGCGTAGATCGGCTCGATGCCCCAGTGCCGGAAGAGCGGCGCCCCGACCAGGATCGACAGGATCAGCGCCACGTTGAGCAGCACCGGCGACGCCGCCGGCACCGCGAACTTGCGCCATGTGTTGAGGATGCCGCCCGCCAGCGCCACCAGCGACATGAAGCCGATGTACGGGAACATCCATCGCGTCATGACCACCGCGGCGTCGAAGCCGGGCAGCCCGCTGGCCATGGCCCAGACCAGCAGCGGCGCCCCGGCCACGCCGGCCACGCAGACGATCACCAGGGTCCAGGTCAGCAGCGTGGCAACGTGGTCGATGAGCTGGCGGGCGCCCTCCTCCCCTGCCTCGGTCTTGCGGGCGGCCAGCACCGGCACGAAGGCTTGGCTGAAGGCGCCCTCGCCGAAGACGCGCCGGAACAGGTTCGGGATGCGGAATGCGACGTTGAAGGCGTCGGTGAGCGCGCTGACGCCGAAAACCGAGGCGAAGAGCACGTCGCGCACGAGGCCCGTGATCCGCGAGGCGAGGGTCAGCAGGGAGACGGTGGAGGCGGATTTGAGCAGGGACACGGGGGCCGAGTTTAGGCCCCGCCGGAGCCCCGAAACGCCCGGATTCGGCGGAAAAGCCAACCCGGCCTATAATGGAGGGCTTTGCTGCATCATCCTCAGACACCTAAGGACATAAATCATGGCATCCGCCAAGCCCAAGAAAAAGAACCCGCGCCTCGCCTCCGGCCGTAAGCGCGTCCGCCAGGACACCAAGCTGAACGCTGCGAACACCTCGCTGCGGTCCAAGTACCGTACCGCTGTCAAGAACGTCGAAAAGGCTGTTCTGGCTGGCGACAAGACCAAGGCAAGCGAGCTGTTCGCGAAGGCCCAGAGCATCGTCGACGCTATCGCCGACAAGGGCATCTTCCACAAGAACAAGGCCGCCCGCGACAAGAGCCGCCTGTCGGCCAAGGTCAAGGCCCTCGCCCTCGCGCCTGCAAAGGCCGCCGCCTGACACCTGTCAGGCAAGCCCGGACCGGAATCCTCCGGTCCGCCGTTTGATCGGGGTGCGCTGCAGCAAAGTGAAAAACCGCCTTCGGGCGGTTTTTTCATGCCCGAACGGTTTGCAGATGCAGGCGGACCCGGACGGCGGGCAAAGAAAAAGGCCCTGTCAGGCCTTCTTGGGTGGGGTCGCAGGGATCTGCGCAGAGGCTGACACAGGCGGGATGGGGGCGTCGGGCACCAGGCAGGCCTCGGCGACCTGCAGGTCGTTGTCCCTGGCGAAGTTCACGCAGAAGTCCCAGGCCATCGGCTCGGCGTCGCGCAGCGCGCGGTTCACGACCACGCACTTCACGCCGTTGATGGTCGTGGGAATGCACCACGGCGAATAGCTCAGGTAGCTGCCCGGAAAGGCGCCGCCGGGCCGGAAGGAGCTCATCACGCCGGCCAGACGCTCGGCCCAATCGCTCGGGCGAAAGGTCCGGCCATCCTTGGTGATGCCCTGGATGAAGATTTCTTTGGCTGTGGGGGAAATCATCGTTGAATGAAGCGACCGAGGCAGGTGCTGCGGTGCAGCAAGCGATTCTATCCGCGCCCCTTTTTGCATCCTGAACATGGGGCATTGCTGTGATGCGCAATCCTCAACGAAGCCGTCAAGGCACACGCCTAGAATCCGCCTTCCCTATCTGGAGAACCCGAATGAGCGCTACCGCCCAGCCCACCTCGCCCCACGTCATGAACACCTACGGTCGCCTGCCGATCGCACTGTCGCACGGTCAGGGTTGCCGAGTCTGGGACACCGCGGGCAAGGCCTATCTCGACGGCCTCGGCGGCATCGCGGTGAACACGCTGGGCCACAACCACCCCGAGCTGGTGCCCGCTCTGCAGGACCAGCTGACCAAGCTGATCCACAGCTCCAACTACTACCACGTGCCCGGCCAGGAGCAGCTCGCCACCAAGCTGACCGAACTCTCGGGCCTCACCAACGCCTTCTTCTGCTGCACCGGCCTCGAAGCCAACGAAGCCGCCCTCAAGCTGGCGCGCAAGTTCGGCCACGACAAGGGCATCGAGCGTCCCGAGATCGTCGTCTACGAAGCCGCCTTCCACGGCCGCAGCATCGCCACCCTCTCGGCCACCGGCAATCCCAAGGTGCAGGCCGGCTTCGGCCCGCTGGTCGAGGGCTTCATCCGCGTGCCGCTGAACGACATCGAGGCGCTTCAGCGCGCCACCGAAGGCAATCCGAACGTGGTCGCGGTGTTCTTCGAGACCATCCAGGGCGAAGGCGGCATCAACCCGATGCGCTGGGACTACCTCAAGCAGGTGCGCCAGCTGTGCGACGAGCGCGACTGGCTCATGATGATCGACGAGGTGCAGTGCGGCATGGGCCGCACCGGCAAGTGGTTCGCCCACCAGTGGGCGGGCATCAAGCCCGACGTGATGCCGCTGGCCAAGGGCCTGGGCTCGGGCGTGCCGATCGGCGCGGTGGTGGCCGGCCCCAGGGCCGCCAACATCTTCGGCCCCGGCAACCACGGCACCACCTTCGGCGGCAACCCGCTGGCGATGCGCGCAGGCGTCGAGACCATCCGCATCATGGAAGAGCAGAACCTGCTCGAGAACGCCGCCACCGTGGGCGCCCACCTGAAGGCGGCGCTGGAGCGCGAGCTCGGCGGCCTGAGCGGCGTGAAGGAAGTGCGCGGCCAGGGCCTGATGATCGGCATCGAGCTCGACCGTCCCTGCGGCGCCATCCTCAACCGCGCCTGCGACGCCGGCCTGCTGCTGAGCGTGACGGCCGACAAGGTGATCCGCCTCGTGCCGCCGCTCATCCTGAGCATCGCCGAGGCCGACGAGATCGTCGCGATCCTCGCGCCCATCGTCAAAAACTTCCTGTCGGAGCCTGCAGCCCAATGACGACGACCGCGCCCGCCATCCGCCACTACCTGCAGTTCTCGGACTTCACGGCCGACGAATACGCCTACCTCTTCGATCGCATGGCGATCATCAAGAAGAAGTTCAAGACCTACGAGAAGCACCAGCCGCTGGTCGACCGCACGCTGGCCATGATCTTCGAGAAGGCCAGCACGCGCACCCGCGTGAGCTTCGAGGCCGGCATGTACCAGCTCGGCGGCAGCGTCGTGCACCTGACCACCGGCGACAGCCAGCTCGGCCGCGCCGAGCCCATCGAGGACAGCGCCAAGGTCATCAGCCGCATGGTCGACCTGGTGATGATCCGCACCTACGAGCAGACCAAGATCGACGCCTTCGCCGCTCACTCGCGCGTGCCGGTCATCAACGGCCTGACCAACGAGTTCCATCCCTGCCAGATCCTGGCGGACATCTTCACCTACATCGAACACCGCGGATCCATCCAGGGCAAGACGGTGGCGTGGGTCGGCGACGGCAACAACATGGCCAACACCTGGCTGCAGGCGGCCGAGATCCTGGGCTTCACCGTGCACGTGAGCACGCCCAGCGGCTACGAGGTCGACCAGTCGATCGCCGGCATCCGCTCGGGCGACAGCTACAAGGTCTTCAAGGACCCGATGGAAGCCTGCCGCGGCGCCGACCTCGTCACCACCGACGTCTGGACCAGCATGGGCTACGAGGCCGAGAACGAGGCGCGCCGCAAGGCCTTTGCCGACTGGTGCGTCGACGAGGAAATGATACGCGCGGCCCAGTCCGACGCCCTCTTCATGCACTGCCTGCCCGCCCACCGAGGCGAGGAAGTGCAGGCCGAGGTCATCGACGGTCCGCAGTCGGTGGTGTGGGACGAGGCGGAGAACCGCCTGCACGCCCAGAAGGCCCTGATGGAGTTCCTGCTGCTCGGCAGGCTCTGATCCGGCAGGCGACCTTCCGAGCCGCGAAGCGCCGCGCATGGAACTGATGAACCGCTACCTGCCGCGCTACCAGTTCGCGGAGGAGCACAGCCTCCACGTGCCGGCCGCGCCCGGTCGCGTGCTCGACATCGCGAGCCGCCCCGAGGTGGTCGACGACCCGGTCGCCCGCCAGCTGATCGCGCTGCGCGAGCTGCCGAACCGGCTCGCAGGCCGGCTGGGTTTCGCGTCGAACCTGCAGCACCGCCCTGCCTTCAGCCTGGCCGAGTTCACGCCGCTGGGCCGCGACGGCGAGAGCGAGCTGGCATTCGGCCTCGCGGGCCGCTTCTGGCAGTCCGACTATGGGCTGGTTCCGCTCGCCGACGCCTGCGCCTTCACCGCGCTCGACGCCACCGGCCTTGCCAAGCTGGTGCTCAACTTCACCGCCCAGCCCGAGGGCAAGGGCACGCGCCTCACCACCCGCACGCGCATCTGGTGCGGCGACGAGGCCTCGCGGCGCCGCTTCAACCTCTACTGGCTGCTGATCCGTCCCGCGAGCGGGCTCATCCGCCGCCCGCTCCTGCGGCGCGTGCACGACGCAGCCCTGCAACCATGAACACCTGCCAGCAATGCGGCGCCTGCTGCGCCAGCTACCGCGTCGACTTCAGCGTGCATGAGCTCGACGAGAACGGTGGCAAGGTGCCTTCGGGCCTCGCCGTCGAGGTGAACGACGCCATCTGCCGCATGCGCGGCACCGACCACGCATCGCCGCGCTGCGCCGCGCTCACCGGCAAGATCGGGCAATCGGTGGGCTGCGGCATCTACGAGTGGCGACCGAATCCGTGCCACGAGCTGGAGGCCGGCAGCGACGCCTGCGAGCGCGCGCGGGCCCGGCACGGCCTGCCCGTGCTGTCTTCCCTGCACTGATCACGGCCCCGGCTTCAACTCGTCACGTCTGGTGTTGGAAATAACCGACACCACGACCCCTCGCCCGGCGCTAACTTCGCGCCATGCGTTCACTGCAACCCCGCCCCCGCATCTGGGACATCTCGCCGCCCGTGCATGAAGGCGCGCCGGTCTTTCCCGGCGATACGCCCTACCAGCAGCGCTGGGCCGCGACCATTTCGCCGGGCTGCCCGGTCAACGTCAGCGAGATCAAGCTCTCGCCCCATGTCGGCGCCCATGCCGACGCCCCGCTGCACTACGACCCCGAAGGGCAGACCATCGGCGACGTCGACCTGACGCCCTTCCTCGGCCCCTGCCGCGTGATCCACGCCATCGACAAGGGTCCGCTGATCGAGTGGGAGCACATCTCCCACGCCATCGACAGCCACCTGCCCGCCCGCGTGCTGGTGCGCACCTACGCAACGATGCCGGTCGGCCGCTGGGACCCGGAGCTCGCTGCCTACGCGCCCGCCACCGTCGAGCGCCTGGCCGCCATGGGCGTGAAGCTCATCGGCATCGACACCGCCAGCATCGACCCGGCCGACAGCAAGACGCTGGAAAGCCACCAACGCATCCGCCGCCTCGACCTGCGCGTGCTCGAGAACCTCGTGCTCGACGACGTGCCCGAAGGCGACTACGAACTCATCGCGCTGCCGCTCAAGCTGGTCAGCGCCGATGCTTCCCCCGTTCGCGCCGTGCTGCGCGAACTCCCTCGCTGAAACCTCCGCCATGACGACCCTTGAAGACTGCCGCGCGCTCGACGCGCAAGATCCGCTGCGCGCCCTGCGCGACCAATTCACCATTCCCGAAGGGGTGCTGTACCTCGACGGCAACTCGCTCGGCGTGATGCCCAAGGCCGCACCGGCGCGCATCGCCGAAGTGGTGACCAAGGAATGGGGCGAAGGCCTCATCCGCTCCTGGAACACCGCGAGCTGGTTCGACCTGCCGCAGCGCCTGGGCGACAAGGTGGCCCGCCTGATCGGCGCCGCGCCCGGCGAGGTGGTGTGCACCGACAGCACCTCGGTCAACCTCTACAAGGTGCTGTTCGCTGCCCTGTCGCAGCAGAAGGACAGCGGCCGCAAGCTGGTGGTGAGCGAGCGCAGCAACTTCCCGACCGACCTCTACATCGCCGAGTCGCTGTGCCGCGAACGCGGCTTCACGCTCAAGCTGATCGACGCAAGCGAATTGCCCGGCGTGCTGACCGACGAAGTGGCGGTGCTGATGCTCACGCATGTCAACTACCGCACCGGCGCCATGCACGACATGAAGGCCGTCACCGCCGCAGCACACGCCGTGGGCGCGCTCACCGTGTGGGACCTCGCGCACAGCGCAGGCGCCGTGCCAGTAGCGCTGAACGACAGCAACGCCGACTACGCCATCGGCTGCGGCTACAAGTACCTCAACGGCGGTCCCGGCGCGCCAGCCTTCGCCTGGGTGCACACGAAGCACGCGGGCGCATTCGAGCAGCCGCTGTCCGGCTGGTGGGGCCACGCGGCGCCCTTCGAGTTCACGCCGCACTACCGCCCCGCTCCGGGCGTGGGCCGCTATCTGTGCGGCACGCAGCCGATCATCGCGCTGGCCGGGCTCGAATGCGGGCTCGACACGGTGCTCGCGGCCGAGTCCTTCAACGGCGACCACGGTGCGATGTCCGCGCTGCGCGCCAAGTCGCTCGCGCTGACCGACATGTTCATCAGGCTGGTCGAGGAGCGCTGCGCCGGCCACGGCCTCTCGCTGGTCACGCCGCGCGACCATGCCCAGCGCGGCTCGCAGGTCTGCCTCAGCAGGGAAGAAGGCGCCTACGCCATCGTGCAGGCCCTCATCGCACGCGGCGTGATCGGCGACTACCGCGCCGGCGACTCGCAGATGCCCGACATCCTGCGCTTCGGTTTCACGCCGCTGTACATCGGCTTCGAGGACGTGTGGAACTCGGTCGAGCATCTCGTGCAGGTGCTGGAGACCGGCGAGTGGCGACGCCCCGAATTCAACCGCAAGAACGCAGTGACATGAGCGCCGACAACAACACCTCCGCGAGCCCCGAGAGCATCGTCCACGAGGAGAAGGCGCAGCTGGACTTCAGCAAGTCCATGAGCTACGGCGACTACCTGCACCTCGACGAGATCCTCAACGCGCAGCATCCGCTGTCGCCCGCGCACGACGAGATGCTCTTCATCGTGCAGCACCAGACCAGCGAGCTCTGGATGAAGCTGATGCTGCACGAGCTGCATGCCGCCATCGCCTGCATCGCGCAGGAGAAGCTGCCCGACGCCTTCAAGATGCTCGCGCGCGTGAGCCGCATCATGGAGCAGCTGGTCAATGCCTGGACCGTGCTGTCGACCATGACGCCGCCCGAGTACACGGCCATGCGCCCCTACCTCGCCAGCTCCAGCGGCTTCCAGAGCGCGCAGTACCGCTGCATCGAGTTCGCGCTCGGCAACAAGAACGCCGCCATGCTCAAGCCTCACGCGCACCGCGCCGATCTGCTCGCGCAGGTCGATGCCGCGTACCGCGCACCGTCGCTCTACGACGAATCGCTGCGCCTGCTCGCGCGCCACGGCCTGCCCGTGCCCGCCGACCGGCTGGAGCGCGACTGGACCCAGCCCTACGAGCTCAGCGACGGCGTGGAGGCCGCCTGGCTCACGGTCTATCGCAACCCGCACGACCACTGGGACCTCTACCAGCTCGGCGAGAAGCTCACCGACCTGGAAGACGCCTTCCGCCTCTGGCGCTTCCGCCACGTGACGACGGTCGAGCGCGTGATCGGCTTCAAGCGCGGCACCGGCGGCACCGGCGGCGTGAGCTATCTGCGCAAGATGCTCGACGTGGTGCTGTTCCCCGAGATCTGGAAGCTGCGCACGGATCTGTAGCCTGCGCGCGGCGGGTAAAGCACCGGCACGCCCTTCACCCGCCGCAAACGCCCTCATGGAGCTGGGGTGGACCGGATTGCCCCGCGAGCTCAAAGCGCTACATTTTTGAGAACGATGGAGGCGCCGACATGAACGACATCCGGTTCACACCCGACGAGCTGACCACACTGCGCGAGCACGGCATCGTGCTCTTCGCCGATCGCGTGATCTTCGAGGCGCAGCCGCCGATGCCGCAAGAGCAGATCGACGCGGTGCAGGCACTTTGCTCTGGCCCTCTGCCCGAAGCGCTGGTCGCGCTCTGGCGGGAGACCGCCGGCGGGCGTCTCGACTACGACCTGTCGCTGGAGATGAACGGCAACCTGGAGGGCATCAGCTGGAGCGAGCTCTTCTGGAACGGCAGCGACGGCTACAACGACCTGCAGGGCTGGATCGACCACGAGCAGGAGCTGGCCCAGGAGGCCGCCGAGGAAAGCGGCGCGCCGTGGAGCGGCAAGCTCACGCACCTTCCCTTCGGCGGCTTCGAGTACACCGACAGGATCTACGCGGTGGTCGAGCCCGGCGCGGCGCACGGGCAGATCGTCGCCTGGAAGAAGGGCCTGCCGCCCGCCTGGACACACGCGCTGCACGAAGACAGCGTGAACACCATCGCGCCAGACCTGCACGGCGCCTTCGCGGCGCTGCACCTGGACGAAGACCCGCTCGCGCCCACCAGCGACTACTTCTCGGGCCAGACGCTGCTCGCCTACCTCGACGACAGGCACGAGGACCACGGGCTCGACCTCGACCTGATGGACAAGCTGGTGACCTTCTATTGCCGCGCCGTCGTCGACTGGCGCACGCCGCTGGCCGAAGGCACGCTGCGCCACAAGCCGCAGCTGGCACGCGTGGCCCTGCGCCATGCGATAGCAACTGACGACGCGCGGCTCATCGCCGAGCTCGCCGCTGCGGGCGTGGCCTTCGACGGACCGCAACAGGGCAGCGCGCTGGCCACCGACGTCGCGGTGGGCCAGGGGGCCTTCGCCGCCGCCTCGGCGCTGGTGCGCGCCGGCGCGCCGGTGGCAACCGATGCACTGCGCAACATCGACGGCCAGATATCGCCCGAACTCACGGCCGCATTGCTGGACAACGGCGCAGAACCCAACGTCGCGGCCATCGTCAAGTGCGCGGCCTGCGGTGCGCCGGCGAGCGCGCACCTGATCGCGGATGCATGCGCGAAGGCGGGCATCGACGTGCCTGCCGCGTTCATCGCGGAACGCGACGCGATGCTGCTCGAACTGGAGACCGCGCTCGCGAAGATGCAGGGCGGCAAGTACGGCCACTACCTTGGACAGGAAGGGCTGGCCGAGCGCATCGACCATCTGCAGACCTTCAGCTTGTAAAAGGCTCTCCCCCAGGCAATCGCGCACTTCGTGTCGCCGCGCCCCCCTCACCGGGGGCAACACCAGCGGCCCGGCAAAGCCGGTTCCGCGGTGTTCCTGGTATTGGGGTGCTGCCTGGAGGCCGAGCCGGATATCAGCCGCCGTACAGCCAGGGCTGGTCCAGCAGCTTCGCGCCGAGCAGGCGCATCGCCATGTCGCGGCCCAGCCGCACCGGGCCGGTGGCGTGGAAGATCTCGCCGTTGCGGCGTGCGCGTGCCTGCACCTGCGCGTTGCGAGCCCAGCGCGCCTCGGCGTAGCGGGCGAAGGCTGCGGGCACGTCGGCCGCATCCGCGTCGGCCATCGCGTCGGCGAGCGCCACCGCGTCCTCGATGGCCATGCCCGCGCCCTGCGCGAGGTACGGCACCATGGGGTGCGCCGCGTCGCCCACCAGCGCGACGCGTTCGTGCGCCATGTCGGCAGGGCCTGTCATCGGCGCGCGGTCGCCCAGAGACCATGCGCGCCAGGCGGGCATGGCGTCGAGCAGCGACTGCAGGCCGGCACAGCTTCGGCCCATGGCCTGCTTCAGGGCGGTGATGCTGGTGGACTGGTCCCAGTCGCGCGCGTCGCCGGCGGGGGCGGACTCGGCGATCACGACCACGTTGAGCCATTCGCCGCGGCGCACCGGATACGCCACCGCGTGCAGGCGCGGACCAAGCCAGACATCGACCCGGCCACGTCGCAATGCGGCCGGCAAGGCGGACTGCTCCACCAGCGCGCGCCAGGCCGTGTGGCCGGTGACGCGAGGCGGCTGCGCGGCGCCGGGGCTGTCGAGCTGCCGCCGCACCATGCTCCACAGGCCGTCGGCCCCGACCACGGCTTCGCCCTCCCAGGCGCGCGCGTCGGTGCTCGAGAGGCAGACGAGGTCGTCGCTGGTCTCGACCTGCCGGATCTGGGCACCGGTCACCAGCGTGCCGGTACCGCGCGTGCGCACGGCCTCGAGCAGCAGGCCGTGCAGGTCGGCGCGATGAACGCAGAAGTAGGGAGCGCCGTAGCGCTGCTGCATGGCGTCGCCCAGCGGCATGCGGGCCAGCTCGGAGCCGCTTTCGGCGCTGTGGACCGCCAGCGCCTCGGGCCGCGCCGCGATGGCGGCGAGCCCGGTGCCGAGGTCGAGCTTCTGGAGCCGCCGTGTGGCATTGGGGCCCAGTTGCACGCCGGCGCCGATCTCGCCGAAGGCCGCAGCCTGTTCGAAGACGTCGGCGCGGTGGCGGCGCTGGGCGAGTGCCAGCGCAGTGGCCAGCCCCCCGATGCCGCCCCCGGCGACGAGGATGTGCGCGGGCATCGGTCTCAGCGGCCGTGCGTGGACGGGCTGGGACTGACGGCCTGGTCGGCTTGCGGTTGCTTGAGGGGGGTCTTGGGAGCGCAGCTCCCGCAGGTGTCGCACGAGCCGCAGCCCGATGTCTTGGCGAGCGAGGCGGCGAGCTCCCTGGCGCGCTCTTCGTCGATCAGGCCGGCGCGCTGCGTGCCGGCCGCCAGCTTCTGCGCGGCGCCGCGGCGCCATCCTGCGGGCATCCAGCGCCAGACCGCGTAGAACGCGGCGGCCGCGACGATCAATCCGACGATCAGTTGTTGCGTCATATCTCAAATACTCCAATCCCGAAGCCTACACCGCGGTGGATACCGCGGAGCGGGCGTTGCCGGGCCGCAGGCATTGCCTGGCGAGGGGTGGCGGCCACGCGAAGCTGGCAAGCCTGGGGATGTGCTCTTTTACCCCGCTCCGAGTGCCACCGCAACGTGGTAGGTGATGAAGCAGGCCATGTAGGCCAGCGCGAAGAGATAGCCCGCCATGATCCAGACGTACTTCCACGAGCCGGTCTCGCGCTTCACGGCAGCCAGCGTCGAGATGCACTGCGGCGCGAACACGTACCAGACCAGCAGCGACAGCGCGGTGGCCAGCGTCCAGCTGCCGGCGATGAGCGGCTCCAGCGCACCCGCCACGTCGTCGCCCGTGGCCGACAGCGCATACACCGTGCCGAGCGCGCCCACGGCCACCTCGCGCGCCGCCATGCCCGGCACCAGCGCGATCGAGATCTGCCAGTTGAAGCCGATGGGCGCGAAGATGTGCTCCAGGCCGCGGCCGATCATGCCGGCCAGGCTGTACTGGATGGCCGGGCCGGTCGCGCCTTCGGGCGGCGACGGGAAGGTCGAGAGGAACCACAGCAGGATCGTCAGCGTGAGGATGATCGTGCCCACGCGCTGGATGAAGATCCACGCGCGCTCGTACAGGCCCAGCGCCAGGTTGCGCAGGTTGGGCCAGCGGTAGGCCGGCAGCTCCATCAGCAGCGGCGAATGCTGCGCGTTGTCGCGGAAGCGCTTCATGACCCAGGCCACGGTCATGGCCGAGACGATGCCGAACACGTAGAGCCCGAACAGCACCACGCCCTGGAGGTTGAAGATGCCGCCCACCGTGCGCGCCGGGATGAAGGCCGCGATGAGCAGTGCATACACCGGCAGCCGCGCCGAGCAGGTCATCAGCGGCGCGATCATGATCGTCGTGATGCGGTCGCGCCAGTTGCTGATGGTGCGCGTGGCCATCACGCCCGGAATGGCGCAGGCGAAGCTCGACAGCAGCGGAATGAACGAGCGGCCCGACAGCCCCACGGTGCCCATCACGCGGTCGAGCAGGAAGGCCGCGCGCGGCAGGTAGCCCGAGTCTTCCAGCGCGAGGATGAACAGGAAAAGGATCAGGATCTGCGGCAGGAAGACGATCACGCCGCCCACGCCGGCGACCACGCCGTCGACCAGCAGGCTCTGCAGCATGCCCTCGGGCATGTAGGTCTTCAGCAGGGTGCCCACCCCTTCCGTGCCGGCCTTGATGGCGTCCATCGGCACGTTGGCCCAGCTGAACACGGCCTGGAACATCAGGAACATGGTGACGGCCAGCACCAGCATGCCCCACACGGGGTGCAGCACCACGCGGTCGATGCGGTCGCTGGTGGCGAGGCTGCCGACCGGCTCCTTCACCGCGAGGCCGAGGATGCGGCGCACCTCGCGCTGGGTGGCGAGCACGTCGTCGAGGTCCGGCGCCTGCCAGGGCTGCGGCGCGGCGGCGGACACGGGCGTGTCGAGCGCCGCGAGCAGGCCCTGCGCGCCGCCGGTGTGCACGCCGACCGTCTCGATGACCGGCACGCCGAGTTCGCGCGAGAGCACCGCGGTGTCGACCGCGATGCCCTGCTTCTTCGCCATGTCGGTCATGTTGAGCGCCACCACCATCGGCAGGCCGAGCCGTCGGGCTTCGAGCACCAGCCGCAGGTTCAGGCGCAGGTTGGTGGCGTCGGTGACGCACACCAGCAGGTCGGGCAGCGCTTCCTTGCTCTGGCCGGTGACGATGTCGCGGGTGACGGCCTCGTCGGCGCTCAGCGCGTTCAGGCTGTAGGCGCCGGGCAGGTCGAGCACGAAGACGCGCCGGCCCGAGGGCGTGCGCAGCGTGCCTTCCTTGCGCTCGACGGTCACGCCCGCGTAGTTGGCGACCTTCTGGCGGCTGCCGGTGAGCAGGTTGAACAGCGCGGTCTTGCCGCAGTTGGGATTGCCCAGCAGCGCGATGCGACCCGGCTGGGCGGTGGGTGCGAGGCGGCCCGGGCCCTGGATGACGGCTTCAACCATGGTTGGCGGCTCCCGGCGTGACGTGGATCAGCGCGGCCTCGTGGCGGCGCAGCGCGAAGGTGGTGTGGCCCAGGCGCACGGCCAGCGGCTCGCGGCCCGGGATGCCGCTGGCGACGATGCGTACCGCCTCGCCCGGAACGAAGCCGATTTCGGTCAGGCGCAGCACGAGGTCGCGGTCGTCGGCGCTGTCGGGGCGGGCCACGTCGAGCACGGTGGCCCACTGGTTGTCGGGAAGCTGGTCGAGGCTCAGGGCGACGGCGGTGGTCGGCGCTGCGCCGAAATCGTTGGTTCGCACGGTGGGGGCGGAGACGCCCTGAATATCGGGCGCATCTCTTTAAGCAAAACCCAGATGCTAGCAATTCTCACTCGCGAAAACCTGACTACCCCCTCAAAAAGGAGGCTGCAAGGCCAGAAACACCGAGGAACCGGCTTTGCCGGGCCTCAGGTGCTGCCCCCGGAAGGGGGGGGCGGTGCAGCGACACGAAGTGCGCGAGGCCTGGGGGAGAGCCTAGTTGAGCCCCAGCATGCCGCGCAGCTTGGAGAGGTCTTCGGCCAGCGTGTTGACCCGCCCGGCCAGCAGCTTGCGGTCGCGCTCGCTGAGCTTCGAGTAGGTCTCGAAGCCGCCATCGGCCGTCCTGTACTTGGCCAGCGTGTCGAAAACCACCTTGAAGTTGGCCTCGGTCTTGTCCGAGAAGGCCTTGTTCTCCTTCACGACCAGCGGGCGCAGCAGCTCGACGATCTTGTAGGCACCCTCGAAGTTGGACTGGAAGTCCCACAGGTCGGTGTGGCTGTAGCGGTTCTCCTCGCCGGATATCTTGGTGGCGGCCACCTCCTCCATCAGCACGGCCGCCCCGCCCACCACCTTCTCGGGCGGGAAGGTCAGCGCGGAAAGGCGCTTCTGCAACTCGAGCACGTTGGCCAGCAGCTTGTCGGCCACGGGGGCGAGCTCCTTGGTGCTCTTCTGCACCCACAGGCCGTACTCGATACGGTGGAAGCCGCCGAAATCGAGGTCCTTCTCCGCCTTCTCGTGGTCGTCGGCGCGCGAATCGATGGCCTTGTCGAGGTCGTTGAAGAGCTCGGCCACCGGCTCGATGCGCTCGTAGCTCGTGCGCGTGGGCGCGTAGAGCTTCTTCGCCTTCTCGATGTCGCCGGCCTTCACCGCGGCGGTGAAGGCGCGCGTGTCCGCCGCCAGCTTGCGCACGTTCTCGGCGACGTAGATCTTGTAGTCGGAGATCGGTCCGACCAGCTCGAGCGGCGACACGGCGGCCTGCACACCGGCGGCATGGAGCCCGGCGAAGCCTGCGACGAGAGTGGCGAGGAAGTGGCGGCGGAACTGCACGGTCATGGATCTCCTTGTTCTGGGCAGTGATGAAAAAACTTGCGGGGCCTCGGAAGGCCCGGCCTTCAGGCGGACATCAGCGAGCGCCCCAGCCAGTCGCGCTCGTCCCGCACGCCCGGCAGCGTGAAGAAGAAGCCGCCGCCGATGGGCTTGATGTATTCCTCGAGCGGCTCGCCGTCGAGGCGCTTCTGTACGGCGATGAAGCCGTCCTCGAGGTTGGCCTGGTAGCAGATGAACAGCAGCCCCATCTCGAGCTGGCCCGACTTGGTGACGCCGTTCGAATAGTTGAAGGGCCGGCGCAGCATCAGGTTCTTTTCGGTGGCCTTGGTGCGCGGGTTCGCCAGGCGGATGTGCGCATCCATCGGCGTGACCTTGCCTTCGGGGTCCTTCGTGTAGTCGGGCACGTCGTGCTCGGTCCTGCCGCCGTCCATCGGCGCGCCGGTCGGCTTCAGGCGACCCATGATGGCCTCCTGCTCCTGCAGCGGCGTGCGGTCCCAGCGCTCGACGAAGTTGCGGATGATGCGCACCGCCTGGTAGCTGCCGCCCGCGGCCCAGGCCGGCTCGTCGCTGCCGGGCTGCACCCAGACGATGCGGTCCATGAGCCCGCCATCGGCCGAGTCGGGGTTGGCCGAGCCGTCCCTGAAGCCGAGGAAGTTGCGCGCGCTCTCGGCCGGCTTGCCCGGCACCGCCGGGATCGGCGGCACCGTGCCTTCCTGCTTCCAGTGCAGCACCAGCAGGTCGGGCGTGTTCTTGATGATGTCGCGCAGCGCGTGGATGTTGGTGTCGGGCGTGTTGGCGCAGAACTGGATCGACAGGTCGCCGTGGCACAGCGCGGCATCGAGCGCGTCGTTGGGGTGGCGCTGCATCTGGTTCAGCCGCAGCGGCTTCTTCTTCGCGAGGCCGAAGCGCTCGTCGAAGAGCGATGAGCCGACCGACACCGTCACCGTCAGCCCGTCCGGCTGCACCACCGGACCGAGGATGCCCGAGCCCGCCGGCGGCAGCCTGGGGTCGGGGTCCGTCTGCGGCCCGCCCTGCGTGAGGAAGGCGATGCGCTCGGTGAGCGTGCGGAACAGGCGCTCCAGGTCGGCGCGGTTCTCGGCCAGCACGTAGAACGACGCGATCATGCCGGCGGTGGGGCGCGGCGTGACGATGCCGGCCTGGTGCCTGCCGCGGAAGGGCACGCGGTCCTGCGTGTGGGTGCTCTGCGGCGCGTCGGTGACCTGCGCGCCGCCGTCCGCGGCAGCGGGCGCAGCGGCGGCGTGGGCCGATGTGGCGGCGAGGCCGGCGAAGGCGGCACCTGCCGCGCCGAGCATGCGGCGGCGATGCGGGGAAACGGGCTCGTTCGACTTTTCCATGGTGCTGTCTCTCAACTGACTCATTCCAGGCCGAGCGCGGCATTCACCTTGCCGAGTTCCTCGGCCAGCGCGCGCACGGTCTCGGTCATTGCCTTGCGCTGCGCCTCGTCGAGCGGCGCGGGCTTGAAGCCGTCGCCCTCGCGGTAAGGCGCCAGCGCGGCATCGAGGGCCGCGAAGCGCTCGTCCACGCTCTTCTGCAGCGCGGGCGCCGCCTTCACGAGCAGCGGCTGCAGCAGGTCGGCGATCTTCTTCGTGCCTTCGTAGGTGCCCTGCAGGTTCGCCGCCTCGGCGTGGCCGTAGTGGTCCTCGCCGCCCGCCGGCAGGTTGTCGGCCACGCGGCGCAGCAGCTTCGACGCGGAACCGGCGAGCCGCTCGGGCGGCACGTTCAGGCCGCGCAGCCGCTCCTTGAGCACGCCAATGTCGGCGATCAGCCTGTCGGCGACGGGCGCCAGGCCCTTCGTGTCGTTCTGGCCGTACAGCGCGTACTCGATGCGGTGGAAGCCGCTGAAGCCCGGGTCGGCCTCGCGCTTCTCGAAGTAGTCGGCGCGCGCATTGATGCGGGTGTCGAGGTCGGCGAAGAGCTCCGCCATCGGCTCGATGCGCTTGTAGGCCTGGTGCGCAGGCACGTAGAGCGCCCTCGCCTGCTGCAGGTCGCCGGCCTTGATGGCGTCGGCCAGGGCACGCACCGCATCGTCGAGCGAGCCGGCCTCCAGGCGCAGGAAGGTCTGGTACTCGGCCAGCGCGCCCACGTAGTTGACCAGCGAGGGCCGCGCGGCCTCCGCCTCGGAGGCGGCAGAGGGCGTCACGCGCAGCTTGCCGCGCGGGTTGCTCAGCAGCCCGCAGGTGATCGCGAACTCGCCCGGCTGCAGCTTGACCGTCATGGTCTGCGAGAAGCCCGGCGCGATGTTCTCGCGCTCCTCCACCACCATCACGCCATCGAGAATTTCCCACTCGAGCGCGCGGTTGGACTTGTTGACGATGGTGAAGGTGGTGCGCCCCGCGGGCACCGTGATCTCGTTGGGCTCGCAGGCGTTGCCCTGGATGGTGACGGTGACGGCGCTGTCGGCCGCCTTGGCCGGCGCCTTCTTCGCTTCGCCGGAGGCGTACCAGAAGGCCGCGAGGCCGGCGACCGCCAGCAGGGCCGACGCGGCCACCGCCACGCGCATCAGGTTCGAAGAAGGGGGTTTGTTGTCGGGAGAAGAGGAAGACATTGCAGGTTTCAGCGGGCCGCGGCCGTACGAGGCGCAGGCGCAGCGGCCGAGCGCAGGAAGAAGAACAGGGAGACCGCCAGGAAGGCCAGGTACACGACGACCTCGCCCACCACGGGCGCGGCCTGGTAGCCCAGCAGGCCCGAGAGCACCGCCCCCAGGGGGCTGTCCATCGGCAGCGTGGAGCTCATGTCGAACACCACCGTCTGAAGGTGGTTCCACACGCCGCCCTCGTGCAGCTTGCGCAGCACGCCGGCGAGCAGGCCCGCGGCCACCAGGAGAATGAAGAGGCCGGTGAAGCGGAAGAAGCGCCTCAGGTCGAGCCGCACGCCGCCCGAGTAGAGCCCCCAGCCGATCGCCACCGACACGGCGATGCCCGCGAGCGCGCCCACCGGCGCCTCCCAGCCGCTGCTCTGCTGGAACACGGCCAGCAGGAAGAACACCGACTCCAGTCCCTCGCGCGCCACGGCGAGGAACACCATGCCGATCAGCGCCCAGCCCTGCCCGTCCGCGCCCCTGCCCAGCGCCTTGTCGATGGAAGCCTGCAGTTCGCCCTTGATGGACCGCGCGGCCTTGCGCATCCAGAACACCATCGAGGTCAGCATGACCACCGCGATCAGGCCGACGACGCCTTCGAACAGCTCCTGCTGCTTCTGCGGGAATTCAGCCGCCAGCAGCTGCAGGCCGGCGCCCGCGAACAGCGAGAGCGCGGTGGCCAGCAGCACGCCGACCCACACCGCGGGCATCAGCGCGCCGCGCCCGCTCTGCTTGAGGTAGCTGGCAACGATGCCGACGATCAGCGCGGCTTCGATGCCTTCGCGCAGCATGATGAGGAATGGAATGAGCATCGGCTTCGGAAATGGAGGCGGTTGAAGCTCTCCGGAGCCGGCATGGGTCAGCGCGCGAGTCTGCGTTTGCCTTTGCTTCTGGCTCCACGGAGGAGCGTCCGAGCATAGCGCATCAAATAAGAAACATTCTCATTTGTGGGCTTTTCTTGCCGAATGGTAATGATTGCCCCGCGTCGGGACAGCGGCATCAGGAAGCCAGTTCGACGACGTGGGCGCTGACCGCGCCGCCATCGATGCGCAACTCCGCCACGGAGATCGGCAGCCTGAAGCGCCGCGGTCCCGCGCTGCCTGGGTTGACGTAGAGCACGCCGTCGCGCTCCTCCACTTTCGGCTTGTGCGAATGGCCTGAGACCACCACGCGCACACCGTCCGCGCGCGGGTCGATGTCGATCTGCGCGAGATCGTGGATGGCGTAGACGCGCACGCCGCCGAACTTCACCAGTTCGGTTTCCGCGATGCGATCGGCCCAGGCTTCGCGGTCGTTGTTGCCCCGCACGACCGTCAACGGCGCGATGCGCGCCAGCGTCTCGAGGATGGCGGCGTTGCCGATGTCGCCGCCGTGAACGATGAAATCGCTGCCCTCCAGGAAGGCGAGCGCCTCGGGCCGCAGCAGTCCGTGGGTGTCGGAGATCAGGCCGATGCGAAGCATGGGAGGAAGGAGCGCGGGCGAGAAGACCAGCCCCGTACTCGACCGCCTCGCGCGGCGGCTCGACGCCGCCTGCAGGAAGTCGAGCCGGGCCGGTTTCCGCGGCCTGGCTCGGCTGGGTTCAGGCAGCCAGCAGCTGCCGCAGCACGAAGGGCAGGATGCCGCCGTGCTTGTAGTAGTCGACCTCGATCGGCGTGTCGATGCGCAGGCGCACCGTCACCTCCTGGTGCGTGCCGTCGGCGCGGTGCACCACCAGCTTCACGTCCATCTGCGGCTTCAGCTCGCTGCCGATCACCACGTCGATCTGCTCCTTGCCGGTGAGGCCCAGCGTCTGCCATGAATCGGCGCCGCGGAACTGCAGCGGCAGCACGCCCATGCCGACCAGGTTGGCGCGGTGGATGCGCTCGAAGCTGCGTGCCACCACGGCCTTGATGCCCAGCAGCTGCGTGCCCTTGGCGGCCCAGTCGCGCGACGAGCCGGTGCCGTATTCCTCGCCGCCGAACACCACCGTGGGCGTGTTCTGGGCGATGTACTTCATCGCCGCGTCGTAGATGAACATCTTTTCGCCCGAGGGCTGGAACAGCGTGACGCCGCCTTCTTCCTGCGTGCCGTTGGCGTCCGGCGGAATCATCAGGTTCTTGATGCGCACGTTGGCGAAGGTGCCGCGCATCATGACGTCGTGGTTGCCGCGGCGCGAGCCGTAGCTGTTGAAGTCGGCCTTCGAGACGCCGTGCGCCTTCAGCCAGATGCCCGCGGGCGAGCTTTCCTTGATGGAGCCGGCCGGCGAGATGTGGTCGGTGGTGATCGAGTCGCCGAACAGCGCCATGATGCGCGCGCCCTTGAAGCCCGCGTCCGACGCATGCGGCTCCATCTTGAAGCCCTCGAAGAACGGCGGCTCGGCGATGTATGTCGACTCGGGCCAGTCGTACACCTGCCCGGTGGTGCCCTTGATGCTGCTCCAGAACTTGCCCGGGTCGGTCTTGACCTTGTCGTAGTTCGCACGGAACGACTTGGCATTCATGGCGTAGCGCAGGTTCTCGTCGATCTCCCTGGCGGTCGGCCAGATGTCGCCCAGGTACACGTCCTTGCCGCCCTTGCCCTTGCCCACCGGCTCGGTCATCAGGTCGACCATCACGTTGCCGGCGATGGCGAAGGCCACCACCAGCGGCGGCGATGCCAGGAAGTTGGCCTTCAGGTTCGGATGGATGCGCGCCTCGAAGTTGCGGTTGCCCGAAAGCACGGCCGCGCCCACGAGGTCGTTCTTGACGATGGCTTCGTTGATCTCGGGCGTGAGGTCGCCGGCGTTGCCGATGCAGGTGGTGCAGCCGTAGCCCGCGAGGTAGAAGCCCAGCTTCTCGAGGTACGGCAGCAGGCCGGCCCTCTCGAGGTATTCGGTGACGATGCGCGAGCCCGGGGCCAGCGAGGTCTTCACGTGCGGCTTGACCTTGAGGCCGGCCTCCACCGCCTTCTTCGCGAGCAGGCCCGCGGCCAGCATCACGCTGGGGTTCGAGGTGTTGGTGCACGAGGTGATGGCTGCGATCAGCACGTCGCCATTGCCGATGGTGACCGCTCCTTTTGGCGCAGCGGGCGCGCTGGCGCTCACATGCGCAGCGGCCTTGGTCGAGCGGTTGGCCACCATCTCGACCACGTCCAGCGGCGCGCCCGCGGGCGGCGGGGCGGCTTCGTCGTCGCCGCTCTTGCCGGCGGCGGCGAGCTGATAGCGCAGCTTGAGCTTGTCGGCCGGCTGGTTGAAGCCGTTGGCGTCGTTCGGCTTGCTGTAGAGCTCCGAGAACTTGGTGGCGAGGTGGCCCAGGTCGATGCGGTCCTGCGGGCGCTTCGGGCCGGCCAGGCTGGGCGACACGGTGCTCAGGTCGAGCCTGACGACCTTGGTGTAGTCGATGTCGCCCGGGTTGGGCATGCCGAACAGGCCCTGCGCCTTGTAGTAGGCCTCGAAGCGCTCGACCTCTTCCTTGGTGCGGCCGGTGCCCTCGAAGTAGGCCACCGTCATCTCGTCGACCGGGAAGAAGCCCATGGTCGCGCCGTACTCGGGCGCCATGTTGCCGATGGTCGCGCGGTCGGGCACCGCGATGGAGGCTGCGCCGGGGCCGAAGAACTCGACGAACTTGCCCACCACCTTCTCGGCGCGCAGGATCGAGGTGACGTAGAGCACCAGGTCGGTCGCGGTGACGCCTTCGCGTAGCTGGCCGGTGAGCTCGAAGCCCACCACGTCGGGCGTCAGCATGTAGACCGGCTGGCCCAGCATGGCCGCCTCGGCCTCGATGCCGCCGACACCCCAGCCGACCACGCCGATGCCGTTGATCATGGTGGTGTGGCTGTCGGTGCCGACCAGCGAGTCGGGGTAGTACGTAGGTTTGTCTTCCTTGTCGTTCGGGCTCTTGTAGACGCCGCGCGCGAAGTATTCGAGGTTGACCTGGTGCACGATGCCGAAGCCGGGCGGCACCACGCGGAAGGTGTCGAAGGCCTGCATGCCCCACTTCATGAACTGGTAGCGCTCGTTGTTGCGCTGGAATTCCAGCTTCATGTTCAGGTCGAGCGCCTTGGGCGTGCCGTAGTGGTCGACCATCACCGAGTGGTCGACCACCAGGTCGACGGGCACCAGCGGCTCGATGGTCTTGGGCGACTTGCCCAGCTTGCCGGCCACGCTGCGCATGGCGGCCAGGTCGGCCAGCAGGGGCACGCCGGTGAAGTCCTGCAGCACGACGCGGGTGACGACGAAGGGGATCTCGTCGACGCGCTCGGCGTTCGGCGCCCAGTGGGCCAGTTCTTCGACATGCTTGGCCGTGACCTTCTGCCCGTCGCAGTTGCGCAGCACCGATTCCAGAACGATGCGGATGGAGACGGGGAGGCGATCGACGGAGGGATATTGCTTGGCCAGCTCCTTCAGCGACCAGTACTTGCCGGACTTGCCCGACGGGGTCTTGAAGGTCTTGAGGGTGGACGCAAAGGCATGCGCCGGGGCTTTGGCCATAGAGAGACTCCTGTTTGTTCGTGGAAGCCTCTCAAGGATAGCGGGGATCAATGTCAACAGGCTTAGTCGGGAAACTTGACTCGCCCCCAGGCTGCGCGCACTTCGTGTCGCTTCGCCCACCCGCCATCCAGGGCAACGGCCGAGGACCGGCAGAGCCGGATCCTCGGTGTTTCTCGAACAAGGCTCCGCGAGCCTTTCAGGCCAGGGCCATGTTCGCGCCGCCACGGCTGCGGCGCAGTCCGGTCCACTGCAGCTCGGCCAGCACGATCACGCACACGGCCTGCGCCAGCACCCAGGCCACGCCAACCGCCGTCACCGGGAACATGCCGCTCACCAGCAGCGCGACGCAGGCCACGGCCCAGCCGAAGTTGCCGACCACCACGAGCCCGATCAGCGTGCGCGGCGGCGTGCTGCGGCTTGCCATGAAGGCCGCGGCGGCCGCGTAGGCCAGGAGGAACACGCCCGTGCCCATGAGCAGCGGTGCCGGCAGCCCGGTCAGGCGAGCCAGCGCGTCGGTGAAGGCCACCTGCAGCGCGCCGGTGGCGGCGCAGGAGGCGGCGTCGGCCCACATCACGTTGGGCAGGAAGCGGGGGGATGCGAAGACGGACACGGAATCTCTCCTTGGGTGGTTACGCTGCAAGCCGGTCCTGCCGCGTTGGGGTCGATGATTCCGGGCCGCGCGCATCGGGTCGATGACCTGGGAGGTCATGGCGCCGCTCCACCGCCGCGCCAGAATGCAGGCCCATGAACACCACCCGCTCCCACACGAACAAGGCCGGCCAGCCCGGCGCGCGCGATCCGTTCGGCGCGCACCTTCGGCATTGGCGCACCCATCGCCGCCTGAGCCAGCTCGACCTCGCGCAGGAAGCCGAGGTCTCGACCCGCCACCTGAGCTATGTGGAAACCGGCCGCGCCGCCCCCAGCCGGGAGATGGTGCTGCGCCTGGCCGAGCGGCTGGAAGTTCCGCTGCGCGAGCGCAACGCGCTGCTGGTGGCCGCCGGCTTCGCGCCGATGTACAGGCAGCGCTCGCTCGACGACCCAGCGATGGCTTCCGCGCGCCGCGCCATCGAGATGGTCCTGAAGGGCCACGAGCCCTTTCCGGCACTTGCCGTCGACCGCCACTGGAACCTGGTGGCGCACAACGCGCTGGTGCCGCTGCTGATGGAGGGCGCATCACCCGAGCTGCTGAAGCCGCCGATCAACGTGCTGCGCCTGAGCCTGCACCCCGAAGGCGTGGCGCCGCGCATCGCCAACCTGGCGCAGTGGCGCTTGCACCTGCTCGAGCGGCTGCAGCAGCAGATCGCCGCCACGGGCGACCCCGAGCTGCAGTCATTGCACGACGAACTCGAGGCCTATCCGGCGCCCTCCGTGAGCCACGACGCGCCCGTCATCGACACCGCGCTGTCGGCGGTGGCCGTGCCCTTCCAGGTGGTGATGCCCAGCGGCGTGCTGAGCTTCATCAGCACCACCACGATCTTCGGCACGCCGGTGGACGTCACGCTGCAGGAACTCGCGGTCGAATCGTTCTTTCCGGCGGACGAACAGACGGCGGCCGCACTGGCGGCACTGGCGGCACAGCAACAGCAGCAGCCGGCTCGCTGAAGTCCGCCCTGCCCTCCCCGTCGCGCGGCGGGCCTTCGAAGTCGTCCACCTGGATGACCTTGTCTGCCGCCTTCAGGTAGGCCAGTGCCAGTTCGGGATCGGTTGAAGAGCGCGCCGCCTCTTCGAGCGAGTTCGTGCGGCGCAGCACCTTGTTGAGCGCCGCGGTGCCGTCGCCGAGCTTCGCGCCCAGTTCCATCGCCTGCATCAGGTCGCGCAGGCCGCCCGCGGCGGGCTCGCTCAGGTCGGGCGCCAGACGCTCGACGATGCGCGGGTCCTTGCGCAGCAGTTCGGCAAGCTCGAGCAACTGCACGTCGCGCAGCGGTGCCAGGTGAGCGGTGCGGCGCAGCACCATCGCGCCGATCAGGCGGCGCCCTCGCGTCGGAAGGTTGGCGTACAGATCGCGCAGGATGCTGCCCGCCTCGTCGATCTGCAGCCTGATCGCGGCCCTGGCGAAGGGCAGCATCTCCGGCGCCTGCTCCACGCCATAGCGCCACACGCAGGCGCTCGCCAGGTAGAGATGCGCGAGCACGTCGCCCAGTCGCGCCGAGAGCAGCTCCATGCGCTTGAGGCTGCCGCCGAGCAGGCCCATCGCAAGGTCGGCCGTGAGCGCGTACTTGGCGCTCATGCGAGCGATGAGCCGCGCCTCGTGCGCCAGATCGTCGGGCGGTGAGCCGACCAGCGGCGCGCCGAAAAGGCTGCGCCACAGGTTCACCGCGACGTGCCTGCCGTGCGCCATCAGCGCCTCGCCGAGCGCGGTCTCGTCCCCTGCCTGCACGGCCGCCATCTCGTCGAGCACGTGCGGATGGCATCGCACCGCGCCCTGCCCGAACACGATCAGCGCGCGCGTCAGGATGTTGGCACCCTCCACGGTGATCGCGATCGGCGCCTGCCTGTAGGCCACGCCCAGCAGATTGGAGGGACCCGAGATGATGCCCTTGCCGCCGAGGATGTCCATGCCGTGGTTCACCGCGCGCCGCCCTGCCTCGGTCAGCTGCACCTTGAGGATGGCGCTCGCCACGCTGGGCCGCTCGCCCTTGTCGAGCGCGGCGGCCGTGAAGCGCCGCGCCGCGTCGCTCGCGTACAGCTCGGCCGACATCTGCGCGACCAGCCCCGCGACGGCGTGGAACCTGCCCACAGGCATGCCGAACTGCTCGCGGATCTGGCCGTAGCCATTGGCCACGTACAGCGCGGTCTGCTGCATCGCCGAGCCCAGCGCCGGCAGCGATATCGCGCGGCCCGCGGCCAGGCATTCCATCAGCATGCGCCAGCCCTGCCCGACCTGCTGCTCGCCGCCGATGATCCAGTCCATCGGCACGAACACCTGGCGGCCGTGGATCGGTCCGTTCATGAAGGCGCTGTCCATCGGCCGGTGGCGGCGGCCGATCTCCATGCCAGCCTGCGGCACCGGGATCAGCGCACAGGTGATGCCCAGTTCGCGCTCGCCTTCGGGCCGGCTTTCATCGACGGCATGGAAGGCCAGCCCGACCACGGTGGCGACCGGCGCGAGCGTGATGTAGCGCTTGTCGAAGTCGACCAGGAAGCCGCGCACCCTGTGCCCGTCGACTTCGCGCTCCACCAGCACGCCGCGGTCGGGGATCGAGGCCGCATCGGAGCCCGCGTAGGGCGACGTCAGGCCGAAGCACGGCAGCTCGCGGCCATCGGCCAGGCGCGGCAGGTAGTGGGCCTTCTGGGTGTTGGAGCCGTAGCGCAGCAGCAGCTCGGCCGGCCCCAGCGAATTCGGAACCATGACCGTGACGGCGGTGGCCACGTTGACGGTGGCGATGCGCGCCACCACCGTGGCATGCGCGTGGTGGCCGAAGCCGAGGCCACCGAACTCCTCGGGAATGATCATCCCGAAGAAACGCTTCTCGCGCAGGTAGCGCCATACCTCGGGCGACAGGTCGCGGGCCTGGTCGATGGCGTGGTCGTCGAGCATGCGGCACAACTCGCGGACCTCGTTGTCTAGAAAGGCCTGCTCGCGCTCGCTCAGGCGATTCGGGCCCATGGCTGCGAGCGCGTCGAAGTCAGGGTGCCCCGCGAACACCCGTCCCTCGAAGCCGACGGTGCCGGCCTCCAGCGCCGCGCGCTCGGTGTCGCCCAGCGGCGGCAGCGCCTTCGAGAAAGCTTGCATGGCCCGGCGGCCGATGAATGAAGCCAGAGGCATGGTGCGTGTCCTTCCTTGCGTCCGCGGCGGATTCACGACTCATCCAATCCAGCAAATCCAGCATTGGCGCGGACATGCACCATTCTTCGAACCTGCGGCCCTTGCCCGGGGACGGCCAAGGGCCTCCCCGCTTGTCGGAGACGGGCGCCTCCTGGCTTGCAGGTGTGTACTGCCGTCCTACTTCTTCCGGGCAGGCTGTGGCGCCGCGGCAGGGGGCGCGGCAGGCACGGCCGCTGGATCGCGCCAGCCGTATTCCACGTAGCGCCGGATGATCAGGCAGCCCGGCGGAGAGTCGATCAGCGAGACCGACGAGGTCGGCTCCTTCTCGTCGGTGTAGACGGCATAGTTGGGCAGCAGCCGCGTCATCTTGTAGCTGGCCAGTTCCTGCTGGCCGACGCTCGCGCAGGTGAAGGGCGCCACCGAGATGCGCTCGGCCGATACGGTGCAGGCACCGCTTTCGTCGGGAATCGCGGTGATCGACGCCGCCACGCCCGCGTTCGGAAACTCCATGCCGATCAGCGAGAACATCGGGCCGGCGTCGGGACGCTTGCGGTCCCAGTCGAGCAGCACGTCGTGGCTGCGGCTGCCCTGCACGGTGAGCGTGGACAGCCGCGTGATCGCCGGCAGGCAGCGCTTGACGCCCACGCTCGCGGCGGCGCGCGTGAGCGTGTCCTGCGGCGCGGCGGGCGGCGCCTGCGGCACCAGCACGCCCTGGGCGAACGCGACGCTGGCGGCGGCCCATGCCAGGGCGGCGATGAGCAGGCGGGGGAATCGTGGGGTCGGCTTCATCCCGGTCCTCATGCGTAAAGGTTCTCGATGGCGGCGGTGTAGACGCGCACGTTCTCCTCGCCCTCGGGGTCGAGGGTGGCGATGAAGCGGCGCGCGCGCTCGCGGTAGGCAGGCAGGTCGGCGTCGTGCTCGGCGAAGGCGCGCCGCAGCGCGAGCCCGCCCTCCTCGCAGTCGAAGCCGTGGTAGCGGTAGCCGCAGTCTCCGATGAGGTGCGAGTTGTGGATCAGCGGATAGCCGCCGTACAGCGCCTCGTAATAGAGATAGTTCTGCGCGTTCTCCCAGTGGTGCGCGAACACGGCGTCGATCTTGCCGGGCATCACCTGGAACATCGGAAAGCGTCCCTCGAAGGTGGCCAGGCCGTGCTGCACGATGTCCAGGCTCTGCGCGAAGCCGATGAAGAGCGGCTTGTCCTTCAGGTGGAAGCTGTTGTAGACCCACATCTTCTCGATGAGCCTGGGCTGCGCGCGGTGCGCGGCCTCGCAGCCGAGCATCGGGATGAAGCTGGTCTTCACCATGCAGATGTTGGGCTCGAAGATGGCCACGCGCCACTGCCTGCGGCCGGGCTCGTAGGCGAAAGGTGGACTCTGCGGCGCGCGGGCCATGGCGCGCTCCAGCACCATCGGGCTCCACAGGTGCGGCATGAGGCGCACCGGCGCGCGGAAGGTGCTCTCGAAATAGGGCTTGCACGACACCTCGTACTCGGGAATCGTCCAGACCTCGTCGTAGGGCGCGCCGGAGATCAGCAGGCCGTGCGGCTTGTCGAAGATCATGCGCTCGATGTCGATCACGTAGTCGTTGCCCACGCGCATCGAGACGATCCTGCCGCCGCGCTCCCGGAAGGCCACCGACCACGGCATGGCGAGCTGGGCGCTCATCTCGATCATGAGGTCGAGCTGCTGGCCCGCGGTGGCCATGTCGATGATGGGCACCGGCGAATCGGCGAGGAAGCTGGTGGCGTCCGCCGGGCCGCCGTCGCCGCCGCCGGCCACCAGCACCGCGCTTTCCACGCGCGGCGAGCGCAGCAGCAGCATCACGAGGAACAGGCAGTTCTGGTAGACGCCGTTCTCCCACAGGCTCTGTTCGCCCTTGCGGATGAAGATGGAGACGCCGACCCTGAGCTTGGCCGGCATCATGCGGCAGCCCTCGCGGCATCGGCGCGGAAGTCGGCGTTGCCGCCCACCAGGTGCAGCAGCCGCTGCGCGTAGCCCTCGATGTTCGCGGGGCTGAAGGGATCGACCGACTGGAACACGCGCTGCGCGCGGGCGCGATAGTCGTCGAGCTGCCGGTCGTGCGATCGCACGGCCTCGCGCAGCTGCGCCGCGCCGGTGGCGATGTCGAAGTCGGGGTAGTAGTAGCCGGCGTCGCGCAGCCAGGGCGAGTTGTGCACCAGCGGGTAGTTGCCGTAGAGCGCGTCGAGATAGCCGTAGTTCTGGTCGTTCTGCCACTGATGCGAGACCACCGCGTCGGCAAACTGCACCATGAAGCCCGCGAAGTCGTTGCGGCCGTGGAAGGTCGCCTTGTGCTGGCGCACGAGATCGAGCGAATTCGCCAGGTAGAGCATGGTCGGGTGATCCTTCAGGTGCAGGGTGTTGAGCACCTGCATCGAGGCCACCGAGGAAGGGTCGGCACGGTACGCTCCATCGCAGATCAGCATCGGCACGCTGCAGGTCTTCACCACCGAGATGTTGGGCTCGAAGATCGCCACGCGGAAGCCCGGCTGTTCAGCCGTGCGCGGCCTGTAGCCGAAGGGGTAGCCCGCCGCCTCGACCTCGGCGACGCGCTGGGCCAGGAACTGCGGCGACCAGAGGTACGGCACCTCGTGCACCGGGCAGCGGTGGATGGTGCGCATCATGGGCGCGAACGCCGCGTCCTTGGGCAGCAGCCACACCTCGTCGCAGCGGTCGGGCCTGCTGAAGTGGCCCTTGTCGGTGAACACGATGGGCTCGGCCAGCGCCGCGAAGGGCTGCCCCACGCAATGGAACACCACGCGGCCGCCGCACGCGCGGAAGTAGGAGAGCCACTGCACGTCGAGCGCGCCGGCCATCTCGATGACCACGTCGAGCGCGCCGGTGAGCTCGCGGGCGCTGCCGAAGCCCAGGCCCATGGCGGCCATGTCGACCTGCGGCGGCATGGCCTGCTGGTCACCCGCGTCGATGAGGGTCACGGACTCGACGAAGCCGATGCGTTGCAGCAGCCGGGCCAGGAACAGGACGTTCTGCCCCATTCCGTTCTCCCAGATGTTCTGCCCCGCATGGGTAAGGACTGAAATGCCGATGCGCATGAGGCGGAGTGTGTACCAAAAGGAACGGCTCCCACGCCGCGAAGCGCGGGAGCCGCCCGGCCGAGGGCCGGTTCGGCGGCCTTTCAGTGGCTTATTTCCACTTCCAGCCGATGCCGGCGTTGATGCCCCACTCCTTGCCGGTGGTCGTCAGGCCTGCGCCCCACGACATCTTGCCGTCGTCGGACAGCGCCTTGAAGGTCAGCGCCACCGCGCTGTAGCCCTTGTAGCTGCCCAGTCCAACGCCCACCGTCTTCTCGCCCGGATACAGCGTCGGCAGGTAGGTGCCCGACATCGCGAACGCCATGGCCGTGCCCGAGTAGGCGACGCGCGCCACGTCGCCGAGCTGGCCCTGCACCTGGTTGAGCTGCTGCACGTTGACCGCGTCGCCCGGCAGGATGCCAGGCGCCACGTTGCTGATGCGCGTGCCGCCCGGCGCCTGGCCGCCGCCCAGCGTGATCTGGTTGTAGTTGACCGAGCCGTCCGGGTTGGTCGCGTACTGCACGCTGCTGGCCTTCGCAGCCGCCGAGGCCGCCTTCAGCTGGGCCACGTTGGTCGCGTCGCTGTCGGCCGTGCCCGCCGCCACGCCGGTGATCTGGCGGTACTGGCCGTTGGCCGCATCGCCCACCGACACCGCGGCCTGCGTGCTGGTGGTGGCCCTGATCGCGGCCTCCTGCTGCGCCGTCGCACCGCCCGGCACGTAGCCGGCCATGCCCGCCGCGGTGGACGCCACCGAGCCTGAGCCCAGCGCCACGCCGCCGCTTTGCTGCACGACCGCGCCGAAGCCGATCGCCGTGCCCTTGGAGACGTTCTGCGCCTGGCTCAGCGGCGTGCCGCCGGCATCCGCGTTGTCGCCCAGGGCCACGCCGCCGCCGCCCGCTCGTGCATTGGCACCTATGGCCTGCGAGCCCGTGGCCAGGGCGCCCGAACCGATGGCGATCGCGTTGGTGCCCGTCGCCTGTGCGCCGAAGCCCACCGCCACCGCGCCGTCGGCCGTCGCCTTCGCGCCGTTGCCGGCGGCGAAGGAATTGGCACCGCTGGCCACCGACTGCGGGCCGATCGCCACCGCCTCCTGGCCGCTGGCCACCGAGTCGCCCGCCGTCGACTTGGCGTGGAAATACTTGGTGCCGTTGTTGTAGATGTCGCCGACCGAGGTGCTCAGGCTGCTGAGGTTGACGTTGGTCGTGCTCAGGCTCGTCGACAGGCTGCCGATGCCGCTGATCGCCGTGCTCAGGCCGGTCGAGGTGGAGGTCGACAGGCTTGCGACGCTGCTGTTCGTCGTGCTCAGGCCGGTCGACAGGCTGCCGATGCCGCTGGTCGCGGTGCTCAGACCCGTCGAGGTGGAAGTCGACAGGCTGTCGATGCTGCTCGTGGCCGTGCTCAGGCCCGTGGAGGTCGAGGTCGACAGGCTGGCCAGGCTGCTGTTCGTCGTACTCAGGCCCGTCGACAGGCTGCCGATGTTGCTCGTCGTGGTGCTCAGGCCGGTGGACAGGCTGTCGACCGTGCTCGACACGGTGCTCAGGCCGGTGGAAAGGCTGCCGATGCTGCTGGTCGCAGTGCTAAGGCCGGTCGAGGTCGAGGTCGAGAGACTGTCGATGCTGCTCGTCGCCGTGCTGAGACCCGTCGACAGGCTGCTGATGCCGGTCGACGTGGAGGTCGACAGGCTCGCCAGGCTGCTGTTCGTGGTGCTGAGCCCGGTCGACAGGCTGCCGATGCTGCTGGTCGCAGTGCTCAGCCCTGTCGATGTGGACGTGGACAGGCTGTCGATGCTGCTCGTGGCGGTGCTCAGGCCGGTGGAGGTCGAGGTCGACAGGCTGGCCAGGCTGCTGTTGGTCGTGCTCAGGCCGGTCGAGAGGCTGTTGATGCCGCTGGTCGCCGTACTCAAGCCAGTGGACGTCGAGGTCGACAGACTCGCCAAGCCGCTGTTCGTCGTACTCAGGCCGGTCGACAGGCTGCTGATGCCTGTCGATGTGGATGTCGACAGGCTGGCGACGCTGCTGTTGGTCGTGCTGAGCCCGGTCGACAAGCTGTTGATGCCGCTGGTCGCTGTGCTCAGGCCCGTCGAGGTCGACGTGGACAGGCTGTCGATGCTGCTCGTGGCCGTACTCAGGCCCGTGGAGGTAGAAGTCGACAGACTGGCGACCGCACTGTTGGTCGTGCTAAGGCCGGTTGAGAGGCTGCTGATGCCAGTGGACGCGGAAGTCGACAGGCTCGCCACGCTGCTGTTCGTCGTGCTGAGGCCCGTCGACAGGCTGCCGATGCTGCTGGTCGCGGTGCTCAGGCCAGTCGACGTCGAAGTAGACAAGCTCGCGACGCTGCTGTTCGTTGTGCTGAGGCCCGTCGACAAGCTGCCGATGCTGCTCGTCGCAGTGCTCAGACCGGTCGATGTCGAAGTCGACAGGCTCGCGACGCTGCTGTTCGTCGTGCTGAGGCCTGTCGACAGGCTGCCAATGCTGCTGG